>NZ_JBDYQK010000010.1:0-223596 GCF_043832615.1 Klebsiella sp. KE9456 | reverse complement strand
CCCTCTGGCCGCCGTCCTGGCGGCCAGTCCTGGATGCGCGCCTGCGTTCCCGCCAGGTTTCCTTGATGCGCCCAACCCCCATGCGGTGAGTCCGTTATTCGTCAGTGGCTTTTCAGAGGCTGAAAATCATAAAAAAAGTTATATCCTTTATATTTCAGCCTGTATCAGCTCAGTTAGTGAATCAACCGAATTAGATTTTCGTTTAAACCACCAATAATGCGATTGCCGCTGACAAATAAAACAAAAGACAACACCGATGATTTGCTTAAGTGAACGGCATCAGGCACACATGCCCACCTTTGGCGGGTATGTATGAGACGGATAACAAACCTGTTTTAACGATTCTGCCGGGTCACGGAACCCAGAAACGGCGGCGAGAGAGTATCGCCGCCGCTGAGAAAATAATTATGCCGGACGCACGCCCAGGGTGTGGCAAATCGCGTAACTCATTTCCGCACGGTTTAGCGTGTAGAAGTGGAAATCCTTGACGCCTTCGCGGCTTAAAATTTTCACCATATCCATGGCGATGTTGGCTCCCACCAGTTGGCGAGTTTCGGCGTCATTATCCAGGCCTTCGAACATTTTCGCCATCCACGCCGGAATACGGACATTGGTCATATCGGCAAACTTTTTCGCCTGTTTAAAGTTCGAAACGGGCAGAATACCCGGAATAATCTCTACGTCGATGCCGGCGGAGACACAACGGTCGCGAAAACGCAGGTAGCTTTCCACGTCAAAGAAGAACTGGGTAATCGCGCGATTCGCCCCCGCATCCACTTTATGCTTCAGATTCAACAGATCTGCCTGCGCGCTTTTAGCTTCCGGATGCACTTCCGGGTAAGCGGCGACGGAGATATCAAAATCCCCCACCTCTTTCAACAGCGTGACCAGGTCGACCGCGTACATATCCGGCTTGCCGCTGCCCGGCGGCAGGTCGCCGCGCAGCGCAACAATATGGCGAATCCCGCTGTCCCAGTAATCCTGGGCGATGGTACGCAGCTCATCACGACTGGCGTCAATGCAGGTCAGATGCGGCGCCGCTTCCAGGCCAGTACGCTCCTTTATCCCTTTAATAATGCTATGGGTACGATCGCGTTCACCGGAGTTAGCCCCATAGGTGACGGAGACAAATTTCGGCTTCAGGCTGCTCAGGCGATCGATGGATTTCCATAGTGTTTGCTCCATTTCACTGGTGCGCGGCGGAAAGAATTCAAAGGAGACATTAATCTGCCCCTGCACTTCCGCCAGGCTCTGATTCAGGGCTTCCCGCTGATTGGCGTGAAAAAAGCTCATACCTTACCTCATCAATCGCATTTTTGTTTGTCGTATCGCGAACTTCTATACGTTTAGACGTCCAGATGTAAAAATGACGGAAAAGTATGCAGGCGTCAATAGAAAAATCAGCGTAAAGAGTGAGGAATATTCAGACAAGATGAAATTGATTCATGTCACGTCCACTAACCCCATGATTTTTCAAATACTGCTATCAACTCATCAGACAAACGATTGTTGCCAGGCAGTGTCACAACACCCAGGCCAGGCGGAAGCTGCTGGCTGGCATCGTCCAGATGGCGAAACACTACCCATTCAAGCTGAATGGCCGAAAATGATGCGAGTAATGCTGCGATTAACGGCTTGTGATACGGCAATGAGAGCATCTCGCCGCAGGGTTAAATGTCGGGCTGACGCGAGAAGAAATGACGGAAGTTATTATGCAGATGGCGGTGTACGCCGGATTCCCGGCGGCTCTGAATGGCCTGTTTGCCGCCAAAGAAGTTTTTGCCGCACATTAATCTGAAAAGATCCGCTATGTCAGGTTAATGGGACGTTCTGCTGAGAACCCAGGCGCCCATCCTCTGGCCGCCAGGACGGCGGATGGGCGCGACAGCATAAAATGGCCTGCGCTTACACGAACCTTTTACGCGATCTTACAGCAATTGCGCCAGTCGATTAATATCGGACTGAATCGCGCCGGCGGTGACGTCGCGACCGGCGCCCGGCCCGCGGATCACCAGCGGGTTATCACGATACCAGCGGCTGTCGATAGCAAAAACGTTATCACACGGCAGCAGCGACGCCAGAGGATGATCTTCGCGCACTGCTTCAACGCCCACGCGCGCTTTACCATTGGCGTCAAAACGCGCCACGTAGCGCAACACCAGACCCATTTCACGCGCCGCTTCCAGGCGCTGCAGCATCTGGTCATTCAGCTCTTCGCCATTCTCGAAGAAATGATCGACAGACCCCTCTTCGCAGTGAACTGGCACCAGCGATTCGACGCGTACCTGATCCGGTTCGATGTCATAGCCCGCTTCACGCGCCAGAATCACCAGCTTACGCATGACATCTTTCCCGGAAAGATCGACCCGCGGGTCCGGCTCAGTCAACCCCTGCTGCCAGGCCTGATCGACAAGGTCAATAAACGGCACCGTACCGTCAAACTGCAAAAATAACCACGAGAGCGTGCCGGAGAAAATGCCGCTCAGCGCCAGAATGGTATCGCCGCTATCAATCAAATCGCGCACCGTGTGGTTTATCGGCAAACCGGCCCCCACGGTGGCGTTATACAGCCAGTGACGGCCCGTTTTCTCAAACGCATCGCGGATTTGACGATACTTACTGCTGCTACTGGCGCCCGCCAGCTTATTTGCGCTGATAACATGGAAACCATGACTGGCGAAATCGAGGTACTGATCGGCCAGTTGTTCGCTGGCTGTCACGTCCAGCACCACCAAATCATCGTACGGATGCGCGCGCATCCACAGGAACAACGACTCTTCATCCTGTTCCACGGCTTCATCATTAAAGAAAGCCAGCGCGCGGCTGGCATCAAGACCGGCATAATTGAGCAAGCTACGGCGGCTATCCACTACCCCGGCAAGGATAAATTCAAAACCCGTGCGCGCGGAAAGCGTGGTCTGCTCGCGGGCAAACAGTTCCAGCCAGCGGGAACCAATATTCCCTTTGCCAAACAGCACCAGACCAATACGCTTTTCCGCGCGGAACAGCGACTGATGCAGGCCCTGAATCAAGCTCTCGGTTGGCCCGGCGCGCAGCACCGCCACCAGACTGATCCCCTCTTCTGATTGCCAGGTAAACTCCACCGGCTGCCCTTTCAGTTGCTGCCAGAAGCGGTGACAGTGCAGCGGATTACGGGTCACCCCCGCGCCGACCATCGCCACCAGCGCCAGATTTTGACGCAGGCGCAGCTCGCCCGGCAGGCCAGCCTCATCCAGGAGTTTCAGCGCGCTGTCAGCAACTTCGGCGGTATAGCAAAACTGCAGCAGCTTACGATCGGCATGAACGCCGACGGCCAGCGGACGCAGCTGAGCGCGTTTTAAAATCGCATCCAGCTCTTTATATGTCAGTTTGAAATCCTGACCCGCCGGCACCTGGAACTCAATCAGGCAGACATCATCATGGCTGGTGACAATACGCGCCCCGGTGCCGGAAGCCAGCACGCGTTCGATACGCGTCGACCCCTGATCCGGGGTGTAGCTACAGCGTAATTGTAAATCGATATCGCTGCCGGATACCGGCTGTAACGTACGGGCATGCAGCACCGGTGCCGCCAGACGAGCCAGCTCGCTGGCTTCATCAAGACGCAGCAGCGGCAGCAGACAGGCATCTTTCACCTTACGCGGGTCCGCACTGTAGACCCCGGCCACGTCGCTCCAGATAGTAACGCGAGACACCCCGGCCAGGGCGCCAATTTGCGTGGCGGAGTAGTCGGAACCGTTACGCCCCAGCAGCACGGTTTCCCCGGCGTTGTTGCGCGAAATAAAGCCCGTCACCACCAGGCGTTTATTCGGATGCTGTGCCATCTGTTGTTGCAAAAGTGGATAAGACAACCCCTCATCCACTTGCGGCTGCGCGGAGCGCTCGGCGCGTAAGAAGCTACGCGCATCCAGCCAGGCGGCGTCCATACCCAGATGATTCAGCACCGCCGCCATCAGGCGAGCTGACCAGACTTCACCGTGACCGACCACCTCGGCGTAGACTGCATCCGTAACACCGCCATCAAGCAGAGCGGCCAGCCGTTCAAGATCCTGAATGAACATCGCGATCAGCGTATCCGCAGCCTCCGCTGACAATAATCCACATATCAGATCCATCTGATAACGACGAAGCGATTGTTGCACCTGATGCGCAGAGAGGCGATCCGTCTGGCTGAGCTTCAGCCAACTGATCAACTGGTTGGTGGTACTGCCTGCTGCAGAGACGACCATCATATCGCCCGCCTGCGAATACTCCGTCATGATCCCCGCGACGCGCAGGTAACATTTCGCATCAGCTAAACTACTCCCACCAAATTTGTGCAGTTGACGACCCTTCGCCCCTGCCTGCGCAATCACACTCATGTTTATTCCTCGTTTGCTGCCCGGAAGCCATTTTCCAGATCGGCAATTAAATCTTCACCATCTTCAATACCGGTTGAAATACGTAACAGCGTTTCTGAGATCCCCGCTGCCGCACGCGCTTCAGGCGACATGCCCGCGTGAGTCATTGTCGCCGCATGGGAAATCAGGCTTTCTACGCCTCCCAGTGATTCCGCCAGCGTGAACAGGGATAGTCCACTCAGGAAACGACGCAGCGTCTGCTCATCGCCATCCAGTTCGAAACTTAACATTGCGCCAAAACCTTTTTGCTGACGCGCCGCAATCTCATGTCCCTGGTTTTCCGGCAGCGACGGATGGTACAGTTTTTTTACTAGCGGTTGCGATTTCAGATAGTCGACAATCGCCAGCGCATTACGTTGCGCCGCCTCCATACGCGGAGAGAGCGTACGTAAACCACGCAGCAGCAGGTAGCTATCAAATGCGCCGCCGGTAACGCCGATATTATTCGCCCACCATGCCAGTTCGGTGACAGTGGCCGGATCTTTGGCGATCACCACTCCGGCCACCACATCAGAGTGGCCGTTCAAATATTTGGTGCATGAATGCAACACCAGATCGGCGCCCAGCGCCAGCGGATTCTGCAATGCCGGGCTCAGGAAAGTGTTATCCACGACGCTCACCGCGCCAGCCTCACGCGCCAGCCCGCAGATTTTCGCAATATCCACCACCCTCAGCAATGGATTACTTGGACTTTCCACCAGCACCAGCTTCGGTTTTTCCGCCAGCGCGGCGCTCAGCGCCTGTTCGTCATTCTGATCGACAAACCGCACGCGATAGCTGCCGCGTTTTGCCAGGCTATCAAACAGGCGATAGCTGCCGCCGTAGCAGTCATGCGGCGCCACCAGCAGATCGCCAGGTTTCAGGAAAACGGTGGTAACCAGCAGAATCGCCGACATACCGGTATTGGTCAGAACCGCTCCTGCGCCGCCCTCCAGCTCTGCCAGCGCACGCTGAACCACATCACGGGTTGGGTTACCGCGGCGAGAATAGTCGTGAGCGCGAGGTTCGTTAAATCCGGTGAAGTTATAGGTGCTGGAGAGGTGAATCGGCGGGACAACGCAACCGTACTGCTCGTCGTCATTTAAACCGCTACGCACTGCGATGGTGGCCTGTTTACGCGTCATGTTGGGGAGTTCCTGAGCTGAATCGGTGAAAAGTCAGGTTCCAGAGTAAACATTGTTACAATGGACGTCAATACATCTGGACATCTAAACTTCTTTGCGTATAGATTGAGCAAACGAGAAATAGCCGTTAAAATTATATGCATTAGCGCACATCCATGGCGGCTTGTTTGGTGTCAGACGCGCCCCTCTACGGTAAACTACGCGCAAGTATGGCCTGAATTTGCATTTCTGGCCCTTAACTAAATAAACAGAGGATTAAGGTAACTCATGGCTGAATGGAGCGGCGAATATATCAGCCCATACGCTGAGCACGGTAAGAAGAGTGAGCAAGTAAAAAAAATTACGGTTTCCATTCCTCTGAAGGTGTTAAAAATCCTCACCGATGAACGCACGCGTCGTCAGGTGAACAACCTGCGTCACGCCACCAACAGCGAACTGTTGTGTGAAGCATTCCTGCATGCCTTTACCGGTCAACCGTTACCTAACGATGAAGACCTGCGTAAAGAGCGCAGCGATGAAATCCCGGAAGCGGCGAAACAGATTATGCGTGAGATGGGGATCGACCCGGATACGTGGGAATATTAAGCCAGTAAAAAGGGCAAAAGTGCGCTTCTGCCCTTTTCCTTTCGCGGTATTGCACTGCGAAAAACACAAAAAAGCCGCCCTGAGGCGGCTTCTTCAGCAACTTACTTGCTGGAACCCGGTAAGCTGAAGCGCTTGTTGAAGCGGTCAACACGACCACCGGTCGCAACATCACGCTGCTTGCCAGTGTAGAACGGGTGGCATTTACCGCACACGTCGAGGTTCAGGTCGTGACCTACGGTAGAACGGATTTTCATGACGTTACCGCAAGAGCAGGAAGCAGTAACTTCGTCGTATTTCGGATGAATATCTTTTTTCATGGGAGAACCTCAGTTAAGGCCGCGTCGCTCTTCCAGCCCTAACGCCAGACACCACGCGATGTTAATAATTTCCCGGCGCGATCCCGCTAAGTGAAATCCCCGGGTAATAGATTTTGATGCCGGACAACATGCATCAAAGGCGGCGAATCATACAGAATTTAACCAGCATATGCAAACTGATCCGCGCCCCTTTACCACAATGTGTATACTAACCCGCCAGATTTCAAGTCAGGAAGATTACATGCTCGTCGCTCACGTTGCCCTGCCCGTTCCGCTGCCCCGCACCTTTGACTATGTGCTGCCTGACGGTATGCCGGTCAAAGCAGGCTGCCGCGTGCGCATCCCGTTCGGTAAACAGGAACGGACGGGCATTGTCGTGTCGATCGGCACACACAGTGAATTACCGCTCGACGACCTCAAGCCGGTTGCTGAGGCCCTCGACACCGAACCGGTGTTCTCCTCTTCAGTCTGGCAATTGCTGCTCTGGGCAGCGGACTACTACCACCATCCCATTGGCGATGTGTTATTCCACGCGCTGCCCATTCCGCTCCGCCAGGGGAAACCTGCCAACGCGACCCCGCTATGGTACTGGTTTGCCAGCGAACAGGGGCAAGCGGTTGACATAAACAGCCTTAAGCGCTCGCCAAAGCAGCAAAAAGCGCTGGTGGCCCTGCGTCAGGGAAAAATCTGGCGGCATCAGGTTGCCGAGCTGGAATTTAGCGATACCGTTTTACAGGCACTGAGGAGTAAAGGTCTTGCCGAACTGGCCAGCGAAGCGCCGGCCATTACCGACTGGCGGGCAAGCTTTTCGGTGCCCGGCGAGCGCCTGCGCCTCAACACCGAACAAGCGACCGCCGTTGGGGCCATTCACAGCGCCTCAGACAGTTTTTCCGCCTGGCTGCTGGCCGGGATCACCGGCTCCGGGAAAACGGAAGTTTATCTGAGCGTTCTCGAAAACGTACTGGCGCAGGGGCGTCAGGCGCTGGTCATGGTGCCGGAAATCGGCCTGACGCCGCAGACTATCGCCCGGTTCCGCCACCGTTTTAACGCCCCGGTAGAAGTACTGCATTCGGGCCTTAACGACAGCGAGCGCCTCTCCGCATGGCTGAAAGCCAAAAACGGTGAAGCGGCGATTGTGATCGGCACTCGTTCGTCACTGTTTACGCCATTTAAAGATCTCGGAGTGATCGTGATCGACGAAGAGCACGACAGCTCTTATAAACAGCAGGAAGGCTGGCGCTATCACGCACGGGACCTCGCGGTCTGGCGCGCCCATAGCGAGCAAATTCCGATCATTCTCGGCTCGGCGACGCCGGCGCTGGAGACGCTGCATAACGTCCGCCAGGGCAAGTATCGCCAGTTGAAACTGACCAAACGCGCAGGCAATGCGCGCCCGGCTCAACAACATGTTCTGGATTTAAAAGGTCAGCCGTTGCAGGCCGGGCTTTCTCCGGCGCTGATCGGTCGCATGCGTCAGCATCTACAGGCCGATAACCAGGTGATTTTGTTTTTAAACCGCCGCGGCTTCGCGCCGGCGCTGCTGTGTCACGACTGCGGCTGGATCGCCGAATGCCCGCGCTGCGACAGCTACTATACGTTGCACCAGGCCCAGCAGCATCTGCGCTGCCACCACTGCGACAGCCAGCGCCCGGTTCCGCGCCAGTGCCCTTCCTGCGGTTCGACGCACCTGGTACCGGTCGGCCTGGGCACCGAACAGCTTGAACAGGCGCTGGGCCCGCTGTTTCCTGGTATACCCATTTCGCGTATCGACAGAGACACCACCAGCCGCAAAGGTGCGCTGGAGCAATATCTTGCCGACGTGAATCGCGGCGGCGCGCGTATTCTTATCGGCACCCAAATGCTGGCGAAAGGCCATCACTTCCCGGACGTGACGCTGGTTTCCCTGCTGGATGTTGACGGCGCGCTATTTTCCGCTGATTTCCGTTCAGCGGAGCGCTTCGCCCAGCTCTACACTCAGGTTTCAGGTCGGGCAGGACGTGCCGGTAAACAGGGCGAGGTGATCCTGCAGACTCACCACCCGGAACACCCGTTGCTGCAAACGCTGCTGTATAAAGGCTATGACGCCTTTGCCGGGCAGGCTCTGGCAGAACGACAAAGCATGCAGCTCCCGCCGTGGACCAGCCATGTACTGATTCGCGCGGAAGATCATACCAATCAGCAGGCCCCGCTCTTTTTACAGCAGTTACGCAATCTATTACAGGCCAGCCCGCTGGCCGACAATAAGCTGTGGATACTCGGTCCTGTTCCGGCGCTGGCGCCAAAGCGCGGAGGGCGCTGGCGCTGGCAAATTCTTCTCCAGCACCCGTCGCGCATGCATCTGCAGCATATCGTCAGCGGGACGCTGGCATTGATAAACACGCTACCGGAAGCACGCAAAGTGAAATGGATTGTGGATGTCGATCCTATTGAAAGCTAAGACGTCTATTGCGAGGCGGATCGAAAAATCTAACCTCCATCACGTTTTTGATGAAAATTCTGTAACTCTCTGGATGTACTATCTGTTAAAAATGTGGCTGATGTCAGAACGCCAGGGATGTGTCTGCGCCGGTCAGCGAGGAGAAAACAGGTGAAACCCAAAAAACAGGCTGTTGCCGCCACCATGAAAGACGTCGCCCAGAAGGCAAACGTCTCCACGGCAACCGTATCCCGAGCGTTAATGAACCCCGATAAGGTTTCGCAGAGTACCCGCAATCGGGTAGAGCAGGCCGCACTTGAAGTCGGCTATCTGCCGCAATCGCTCGGACGCAATATGAAACGCAATGAATCGCGCACCATCCTGGTGATTGTGCCCGATATTTGCGATCCCTTTTTCAGCGAGATTATTCGCGGTATTGAAGTCACGGCGGCAAAGCAGGAATATCTGGTCCTCATTGGCGATTGCGCCCACCAGAATCGCCAGGAAAAAACCTTTATCGATCTGATTATCACCAAGCAGATCGACGGGATGCTGCTGCTGGGCTCCCGTTTACCCTTCGATGCTGGCGTGGAAGAGCAGCGCAATCTGCCGCCAATGGTCATGGCTAACGAGTTTGCTCCCGAGCTGGAGCTGCCGACAGTGCATATTGATAACCTCACCGCCGCATTCAATGCCGTTAACTACCTGCGCGAGCTGGGGCACCGCCACATTGCCTGTATCGCCGGGCCGGAAGAGATGCCGCTATGTCATTATCGCCTGCAAGGCTATGTCCAGGCGCTGCGCCGCAGCGGAATAACCGTCGATCCGCACTACATCGCCCGTGGCAATTTTACTTATGAAGCCGGCGCCATGGCGCTGGAGCAACTTCTGGCGCTGCCAGTGCCGCCAACGGCGCTCTTCTGTCATAGCGATATTATGGCGCTGGGCGCGCTATCGCTGGCAAAACGCCGCGGTCTGAAAGTGCCTGAAGATCTCTCTATTGTGGGTTTTGATAACATCTCTTTGTCTGAATTTTGCGATCCGCCATTGACGACAGTTGCGCAACCACGTTTTGATATTGGCCGCGAAGCGATGCTGCTTTTGCTGGATCAGTTGCATGGGCATAACGTCAACAGCGGTTCACGACTACTCGACTGCGAGCTGATTATTCGCGGTAGTACGCGCAATATCCGAACATAACCACAGGCTTTCGGGCCTGCTCTTCTGGTCAAAGGCCCGCCACTTAAGTAACATGTCGGGCTGAAAAACGAATAAGACAGCGAAACGATAGTGGCACAACGAGATTATGTACGCCGCAGCCAACCGGCTTCTTCGCGGCGCAAAAAGAGCAATACCCGAAGCTCAAGGAACAAGCAAAGCGGCATTTCTGCGGTGTCACCCGCTATGGTCGCAATCGCGGCAGCCGTGCTGGTGGCCTTTATCGGTGGACTGTACTTCATTACGCACCATAAGAAAGAAGAAACCGCGGTATTGCAAAATCGCCAGGCGACAGGCAACGGTTTACCGCCAAAGCCAGAAGAGCGCTGGCGCTATATTAAAGAGCTGGAGAGCCGCCAGCCTGGAGTACGTGCGCCAACGGAACCGACAGCCGGCGGCGAAGTCATGAAGCCGGAGCAACTGACGGACGAGCAGCGTCAGCTACTGGCGCAAATGCAGGCCGATATGCGTCAACAGCCCACGCAGTTGACCGAAGTGCCGTGGAACGAACAAACACCGGCACAGCGCCAGCAAACGCTGCAGCGTCAGCGTCTGGCTCAGCAACAGTTAGCGCAGTCCCGGCAGCAGGCACCGATCCAGCAGCCGCGCACCCAGCCGCGGGTTGTGGAGCAGCCCAAACCGGTACAGCAGCCGAAACAAACTGCATCAAATCAGCAGCCGTATCAGGATCTGCTGCAAACGCCTGCGCATACCAATACGACGCAACCTAAAACTCAGGCCGCCGCTCCGGTGACCCGCGTTGAGGACGCGCCAAAAGCCGCGGCGACGGAGAAAAAAGACGATCGTAGCTGGATGATTCAGTGTGGGTCTTTCAAAGGCGCCGAGCAGGCGGAGACCGTTCGTGCTCAACTGGCATTTGAAGGCTTCTCCTCGCACATCACCACCAATAACGGCTGGAACCGGGTAGTGATTGGGCCGCTGAAGGGCAAAGAAAACGCCAGCAATATGATTGAACGGCTGAAAATGGCCGGACACGCAAACTGCATTCGTCTCGCCGTCAGGGGTTGAAACCCGCAAAATCCCCCCCATCTATAATTGCATTCTGCCCCGCATCACTGCGGGGCCTCTATTTCGCTTTTGTAACCAAGGGGTCTGCTCGTGACTACAATTGTAAGTGTTCGCCGTAACGGTCATGTCGTGATTGCTGGTGATGGCCAGGCCACACTGGGCAACACCGTAATGAAAGGCAACGTGAAAAAAGTGCGCCGTCTGTATAACGACAAAGTGATCGCAGGCTTCGCTGGCGGCACCGCTGACGCTTTCACGCTGTTCGAACTGTTTGAACGTAAGCTGGAAATGCATCAGGGACATCTGGTCAAAGCCGCCGTTGAACTGGCGAAAGACTGGCGAACCGATCGCATGCTGCGCAAGCTGGAAGCCCTGCTGGCCGTAGCTGACGAAAACGCATCACTTATCATCACCGGTAACGGTGACGTGGTGCAGCCAGAAAACGATTTGATTGCCATCGGTTCCGGCGGTCCTTACGCCCAGGCTGCGGCGCGTGCTTTACTGGAAAATACCGATATGAGCGCACGCGATATCGCAGAGAAAGCGTTGAATATTGCAGGTGATATCTGCATTTATACCAACCACTTCCATACCATCGAAGAATTACCGTCTAAAGCGTAAGGATCTCCCATGTCTGAAATGACCCCACGCGAAATTGTCAGCGAACTGGACAAACATATTATCGGCCAGGATGCCGCCAAGCGTTCCGTCGCCATCGCGCTGCGCAACCGCTGGCGTCGTATGCAGCTTAACGAAGAGCTGCGTCACGAAGTCACACCGAAAAATATCCTGATGATCGGCCCTACCGGCGTCGGTAAAACCGAAATCGCACGCCGTCTGGCAAAGCTCGCCAACGCGCCGTTCATCAAAGTCGAAGCGACGAAATTCACTGAAGTGGGCTATGTTGGTAAGGAAGTGGATTCAATTATCCGCGATCTGACCGATGCGGCGATCAAAATGGTTCGCATGCAGTCCATCGATAAAAACCGCTATCGCGCAGAAGAACTGGCGGAAGAACGCATCCTCGACGTACTGATCCCCCCGCCAAAAAACAACTGGGGTCAGGCCGAACAGCCTCAGGAGCCTTCCGCGGCGCGCCAGTCTTTCCGCAAAAAACTGCGTGAAGGGCAGCTTGACGATAAAGAGATTGAGATCGAGCTCGCCGCTGCGCCGATGGGCGTTGAAATCATGTCCCCTCCGGGCATGGAAGAGATGACCAGCCAGTTGCAGTCTATGTTCCAGAACCTCGGCGGTCAGAAGCAAAAACCGCGTAAGCTGAAAATCAAAGACGCGATGAAGCTGCTGGTTGAAGAAGAAGCGGCGAAACTGGTAAACCCGGAAGAGCTGAAGCAGGATGCCATTGAGGCCGTTGAACAGCACGGTATCGTGTTTATCGACGAAATCGACAAAATCTGTAAGCGTGGCGGCAACACTTCTGGCCCCGATGTTTCACGCGAAGGCGTGCAGCGCGACCTGCTGCCGCTGGTTGAAGGCTGCACGGTCTCCACCAAACACGGAATGGTCAAAACCGATCACATCCTGTTTATCGCCTCCGGGGCGTTCCAGGTGGCCAGTCCATCGGACCTGATCCCTGAGCTGCAAGGGCGTCTGCCGATTCGTGTTGAACTGAAAGCGCTAACCACACACGATTTTGAGCGCATCCTGACCGAGCCAAACGCCTCCATCACTGTGCAGTATAAAGCGCTGATGGCAACCGAAGGCGTCAATATCGAGTTCACGGAAGATGGCATCAAGCGCATCGCTCAGGCCGCATGGCAGGTTAACGAAACCACCGAGAACATCGGGGCCCGTCGTCTGCATACCGTGTTGGAGCGTCTGATCGAAGACATCTCCTACGACGCCAGTGAAATGAATGGGCAAACCGTGACCATTGATGCGGAATATGTCGGTAAGCATCTGGATGTACTGGTGGCAGATGAAGATCTGAGTCGTTTTATCTTATAATCCGGTTCAATATAATTTCATCACTATAGATGGGGCTATAGATACCCTGATAATTCAAGTTGCATGACAAAACGGTTGACCGTTTTGAACAACGCTGGTGCCCGCCCGCCGGGGCGAAGCCCATGGGTGGGCCGGGTAATCCGCAGCCAACGCACCCGCAGCTTGAAGTATGATGGGTAGAGCCCCATTTTTTATTGGCCGGGACATATGACTGAACACGCTATCACTCGCACCCAGGCCTGGCTGGAAAGCCTGCGCCCGAAAACATTACCTCTGGCCTTCGCCGCTATCATTGTCGGCTCCGCTCTTGCCTGGCATCAGGGGCGTTTCGATCCCTGGATCGCCCTACTGGCCATTATTACCGCGGGTTTACTGCAAATACTCTCCAATCTGGCCAACGATTATGGCGACGCGGTAAAAGGCAGCGACAAACCCGATCGCATTGGCCCCCTGCGCGGCATGCAAAAAGGGGCTATCACCCAGGCGCAGATGAAACGCGCGTTAATGCTGACCGTGGTGCTGATTTGTCTCTCCGGTCTGGCGCTGCTGTTTTTTGCCTGGCAAACTATGGCCGACTTTATTGGTTTTATGGTGCTTGGCGGGCTGGCCATCATCGCGGCCATTACTTACACCGTCGGCACGCGTCCTTACGGATATATCGGTCTCGGCGATATTTCGGTGCTGGTATTTTTCGGCTGGCTCAGCGTCGTCGGAAGCTGGTACCTCCAGGTACACAGCGTTGAAGCGGTCATTTTTTTACCGGCAACCGCCTGCGGCCTGCTGGCAACGGCGGTACTGAATATTAACAACCTGCGTGATATCGATAGTGACCGCGACAACGGTAAGAACACCCTTGCGGTACGTCTGGGGCCCGTTAACGCCCGCCGTTATCATGCCTGTCTGTTGATTGGCTCGCTGCTGTGCCTGGCGCTGTTTAATCTCATGTCCCTTCATAGCCTCTGGGGCTGGTTGTTCCTGTTGGCTACGCCTCTGCTGGTCAAGCAGGCGCGTTTTGTGATGCGCGAGCGCGATCCGATAGCGATGCGTCCGATGCTGGAAAGAACCGTAAAAGGCGCTTTACTGACCAACCTGTTGTTTGTTATCGGAATTATTTGCAATAAGCTTGTCGGTTAACTGACAAATATCAATTAACAATTGATGATTTTGCCAACAACACGATTCACGCGATATACTGGAAATTCTCGCAGCAACTGAACGTTAAGCCTATGAAATACGATACTTCCGAGCTTTGTGACATCTACCAGGAGGATGTCAACGTCGTGGAACCTCTGTTCTCCAATTTTGGGGGGCGGTCGTCGTTTGGGGGACAAATCATCACGGTGAAATGTTTCGAGGATAACGGGTTGCTCTACGATCTGCTCGAACAGAACGGCCGAGGTCATGTCCTGTTGGTTGATGGCGGTGGTTCCGTTCGGCGTGCGTTAATTGACGCAGACCTGGCGCGCCTGGCCGTGCAAAACGAGTGGGAAGGGTTAGTCATCTATGGCGCGGTGCGCCAGGTTGACGATCTGGAAGACCTGGATATTGGCATCCAGGCACTGGCTGCTATTCCTGTGGGCGCAGCGGGCGAAGGTATTGGCGAAAGCGACATTCGCGTCAACTTCGGCGGCGTCACCTTCTTTTCCGGCGATCATCTGTACGCCGATAATACCGGGATCATCCTCTCCGAAGATCCCCTGGATATTGAGTAACATCCACTCGTAAAAAAGGCCTTCTCAGAGAGAAGGCCTTGTTGTTACCGCCAGAACCTTTAGTACAGCTTCTTCGCGCACTCCAGCCAGTCGCTTTTGAACGGACGCTTCATGTTTTCGATGGCGTCGATAATGTCGTGGTGCACCAGTTTCTCGTTCTGAATACCGACGCAGCGGCCACCGAAGCCCTGCAACAGCAGTTCAATCGCATACGCCCCCATACGGGATGCCAGAATACGGTCATAAGGAACCGGAGAACCGCCGCGCTGAATGTGGCCCAGAACGGTCGCGCGCGTTTCACGGCCTGTCTCTTTCTCAATAAACTGAGCCAGTTCATCGATGTCGCACATATGCTCAGTGATGGCCACGATAGCGTGCTTTTTGCCTTTGGCGATACCGGCCTTAATTTCAGCCACCAGGTCTTCACGCGTGTATTCAACCTCAGGAACCATGATGAATTCACAGCCACCGGAGATTGCCGCCGCCAGCGTCAGGTCGCCGCAGTAACGCCCCATGACCTCAACGACAGAAATGCGCTGGTGAGAGGAGGAGGTGTCGCGCAGGCGGTCAATCGCCTCAACAACCGTGCTCAGCGCGGTAAAGAAACCAATGGTGTAGTCAGTGCCTTTAATATCGTTGTCGATCGTGCCTGGCAGGCCGATGCAGGGGAAGCCCATCTCGGTCAGACGCATGGCGCCCATATAGGAACCATCACCGCCGATAACCACTAACGCATCCAGACCGCGTTTTCTCATGTGTTCGATAGCGACGGCGCGCACCTTTTCTTCACGGAATTCCGGAAAGCGCGCTGACCCCAGGAAAGTGCCGCCGCGGTTGATCATATCGGAGACGCTGTAGCGGTCGAGCTGAACCATACGATCTTCATACAAGCCGAGGTAACCGTCATAGATTCCAAAAACTTCCAGACCTTCCGTTAATGCTGCGCGCACAACGCCACGAATTGCTGCGTTCATGCCCGGAGCATCACCGCCACTTGTCAACACACCGATTTTCTTAATCATGACTACCTCTGAACTTAGGAAGCAAAAAATAATCCTGTTGCCTGAAGCGCCCTCTCACCAGGAGTGCACATCAATAATTGCAATAGTATATCAAACGCTTCTGGCTGAATTGATTCAGGTCAGACCAAATGGCGGTAATTTATACAAAAAATGCCGATCCGCCCCACACTTTTACATCAAGTTTACAGACTATAACCTAAAGCTCATAAAACACCCTGCTGCGCAAGCGGCACCACAGAGTTGGGGTCCTGATGGATAATGACATCAGAATCCGGAAAACGGCGCAGAATCGCCTGTTCCACCTGGTCGGCAATCTTATGCGCCTGAACCAGTGGGAGGCTATCTTCCATTTCCAAATGAATCTGAATAAAGCGAGTCGGCCCTGACTGCCGCGTTCGTAGATCGTGCGTCCCGCTAACCCCAGGCCAGCCGGTCACGATATTGATAATTTCCTGGCGTTCCTCATCAGGAAGAGCGCGGTCTAACAATGACTGAACAGCGTCATAAGCCATCCGCAGCGCACTATATAGAATATAGGCACCGATGCCTAATGCAAACAGCGCATCGGCACGATGCCAGCCGTACCAGGAGAGGGCGAGCGCCACCAGAATTGCACCGTTCATCATAACATCGGACTGATAGTGCAGCATATCCGCGCGCACCGCCTGACTTTGCGTTTTTCTCACCACCCAGCGCTGGAACGTCACCAGCGCCAGCGTGCTTAACAACGCAACCAGCGTTACCACCATCCCAACGCCGGCAGCCTTCATCGGCTCAGGACGCACAATGTGCTGAATGCCGGTCAAAAAAAGAAATAACGCCGATCCGGAAATAAACATGCTTTGCGCCAGCGCCGCCAGTGACTCCGCCTTGCCGTGGCCAAAGGTATGTTCTTCATCAGCCGGTTGCAGCGAATAACGCACCACCAGCAGGTTAGTCAGCGAGGCGGCGATATCCACCAGCGAATCCACCAGCGCCGCCAGAATACTCACGGAGCCGGTATACCACCACGCAAAAATTTTGATCAAAAGTAACGCAGAGGCCATCACCGTCGCCGCAATAGCTGCGCGGTTCACCAACTGCCCATAGGATTGATTCATAAACGCTCCTTGCTTCGCAATGCGCTTAGTATAACCCGATCTTTTACCGGGACAGGGAACAAGGAAAACGCCGAATTACAGATAAAAAAAACCCCCACATCATGTGGGGGAAGACAGGGATGGTGTCTATGGCAAGGAAAACAGGGTTTGTTACTGGGGTTGCAGGGTACTGCTATTACTCGAAAACGTTATTGCTGAGCCTTGTTGCATCCTTGAAACTTCACGCAACTGATCCATTCGTTGCTGGTACTTAGTATTTAAAATCGCTTGCTGCTCTGGCGTTAGCAGGTGATACATTTGATTGCGCACTTTTGCCATTTCAACCTGGCGGGCAACCTGCTCCTGCGCCATCTTTTCTGCCTGAGCGCGCACAGCGTTTTCATCAAATTTTTCTGCGGTGACAAGACGATGCATTGTCTCCATTTCACTAACATTAACAGGTGGCCTGTCGTGGCGTGCCTGCTGCATAAGATCACGTAACTGTTGCCGTTGCTGTTCGGTTAAACTTATGCCGTCAAACATATGGCCCTGACTGTTGCGCTGGCTGTCGTCATCACCGGGGAGCCAGTTAACGCTGGCTGCGATTTCAGCGGCCATGCTGGATACACTTAGCATCAACGTTGAGGCCATGACGGCAGCGAGAACATTGCGCATCACATACTCCCAAAACGTTTGTGTCGCGATTCAACGAGAGAGAGTCTACGATGCAGGCTGCAAACATGCGTCAGGGGGTGTAAAACAACGTAAAGTCATGGATTAGCGAGCCTTGATGACGTAATTTCTGCCTCGGAGGTATTTAAACAATGAATAAAATCCTGTTAGTAGATGATGACCGGGAGCTCACCTCCCTGTTAAAAGAGCTGCTCGATATGGAAGGTTTTAATGTGCTCGTGGCCCATGACGGGGAACAGGCGCTGACTCTTCTGGACGACAGCATTGATTTACTTTTGCTTGATGTGATGATGCCGAAGAAAAACGGTATCGATACGCTTAAAGAGTTGCGTCAGACACACCAGACCCCGGTCATCATGCTAACGGCCCGCGGCAGCGAACTGGATCGCGTTCTCGGCCTTGAGCTGGGCGCGGACGACTATTTGCCCAAGCCGTTTAACGATCGTGAGCTGGTGGCGCGTATACGCGCTATTCTGCGCCGTTCGCACTGGAGCGAGCAGCAGCAAACGACCGAGGCCGGCTCGCCTACGCTGGAAGTGGACGCGCTAAGCCTTAACCCTGGTCGCCAGGAAGCCAGTTTCGATGGTCAGACGCTGGAGCTCACCGGTACTGAATTCACCCTGCTCTATCTGCTGGCGCAGCATCTTGGCCAGGTGGTATCGCGTGAACATCTGAGCCAGGAGGTATTAGGTAAACGCCTGACGCCGTTCGATCGTGCGATCGACATGCATATCTCCAACCTGCGACGTAAGTTGCCGGAACGCAAAGATGGCCATCCCTGGTTTAAAACCCTGCGTGGACGCGGTTATCTGATGGTATCGGCTTCATGATCGGTAGTTTGACCGCACGCATCTTCGCTATTTTCTGGCTGACGCTGGCACTGGTGTTGATGCTGGTTTTGATGCTGCCCAAGCTGGATTCGCGCCAGATGACGGAGCTGCTGGAGAGTGAGCAACGTCAGGGCATCATGATCGAACAACACGTTGAGGCCGAGCTGGCGAACGATCCGCCGAACGACCTGATGTGGTGGCGTCGTCTGTTTCGCGCCATTGATAAGTGGGCGCCGCCGGGCCAGCGTTTACTGCTGGTTACCAGTGAAGGCCGCGTTATCGGTGCCGAACGCAACGAAATGCAGATCATCCGCAATTTTATCGGCCAGGCGGATAACGCCGCTCACCCGCAGAAAAAGCGCTATGGCCGCCTGGAAATGGTCGGGCCTTTTTCCGTCAAAGATGGGGAAGATAATTACCAGCTCTATCTGCTTCGGCCTGCCAACACTTCGCAATCAGACTTTATCAATCTGCTTTTCGATCGACCGTTACTGCTGCTGATCGTTACCATGTTAGTTAGCGCTCCGCTGCTATTATGGCTGGCGTGGAGTCTGGCAAAACCGGCACGTAAGCTAAAAAATGCCGCCGATGAGGTCGCCCAGGGCAACCTGCGACAACACCCGGAGCTGGAATCCGGCCCGCAGGAGTTTTTAGCCGCCGGAACCAGCTTTAACCAGATGGTGACGGCCCTGGAGCGCATGATGTCCAGCCAGCATCGTCTGCTATCCGATATCTCCCACGAGCTGCGCACGCCGCTCACACGTTTGCAGTTAGGTACGGCGCTACTGCGCCGCCGCAGCGGCGAGAGTAAAGAGCTGGAACGTATTGAGATGGAGGCCCAACGGCTGGATAGCATGATCAACGACCTGCTGGTAATGTCGCGCAATCAAGCGAAAACCGCGCTGGTCAGCGAGACGGTAAAAGCCAACCAGCTTTGGGGCGAAGTGCTGGATAACGCCACATTTGAAGCCGAACAGGTAGGGAAATCGTTCACCGTGGAGTATCCGCCAGGGCCCTGGCCGCTGTACGGTAATCCCAATGCGCTGGAAAGCGCGCTGGAGAACATCGTGCGTAACGCGCTGCGCTACTCGCATACTAAAATTTCCGTCAGCTTCTCGGTAGACAAAGACGGGATTACGATTAACGTTGATGACGATGGCCCTGGCGTGAGCCCGGAGGATCGCGAGCAAATTTTCCGCCCGTTCTACCGCACCGATGAAGCGCGCGATCGCGAATCTGGCGGCACGGGCCTGGGACTGGCGATTGTCGAAACCGCGATTCAACAGCATCGCGGTTGGGTAAAAGCCGATGACAGCCCGCTGGGCGGTTTACGCTTAACTATCTGGCTGCCGCTGTATAAGCGAACCTGATGCCATCACTCCCGGCTGAGGCTGCCCCAGCCGGGAACATTATTTCCCCCACAACCGCCGCGAATTGTCTTCAATCTGTCCGCTTAAGCGCCGTCTTTGCAAGGTCCGGCTCCAGCTTACCGACAACCCGGCGGCCGCCAGCAGGCGATGATACTGCTCATCATCAAACGGCATTTGCCAGGCAATCACGCCCGCCTCATGGACGCTGATATCGCTTAGCCGGGAAACCCGCTCCAGCGGCGAATCGCTGAACACCTGCCCGCCCGCCAGCACCCGATACAGCCAGCCGGTTTTGCCGCTGTTTTGCACCAATTGCGCCATGTCGCTGACGGCAAAATGATAGTTAAGTTTAAAGCAAGGGGAACGCGGCTGCGTCACCTGAATCAGCGCCGCTCCCCAACGGAAAATATCGCCGATAAAGACGTTTTTTTCCGTCAGCCCTTCCGTCGAAAGATTCTCGCCAAATGCCGGAGCACAGAAAAGATCCGCCTGCTGTGGCAGGTCACGGGCCCAGTGACGGTAATGTTCACGGGGATAGTGACACAACGCACGATCCGGCCCACCGTGAATTTTCTTCTCCGCCTGCTCATCGCCCTCCAGCCCCAAATCGCCGAGAGTCAGTTCGCCATCAACCTGAATTTTACCGATGGCGCTGGGACGGCTGCCGTCATAATCCCTTACCTTGCCGACAAAGACATTCACCGGATAGTGCATCGCTGCTCCTTGTGCTGCAAATATAAAAAAAGCGAGCCATCAGACTCGCTTCTCGTTCAGCACAATGCAACCTTATTTTTTGGCGGCAAAACGCGCTGCGGCTTCGTCCCAGTTCACCACGTCCCAGAACGCTTTAATGTAGTCCGGGCGACGGTTCTGGAATTTCAGGTAGTAAGCGTGTTCCCATACGTCCAGGCCCAGAATCGGGAAGCCGGAAACGCCGGAGATAGCTTCACCCATCAGCGGGGAATCCTGGTTAGCGGTAGAAACCACCGCCAGTTTGTCGCCCTGCAGCACCAGCCACGCCCAGCCGGAGCCGAAACGGGTGGCTGCGGCTTTTTCAAATTCCGCTTTGAAGTTGTCAACGGAACCGAAATCGCGCTCGATAGCTGCTTTCAGGTCGCCCTGCAGCGTGGTACCGGTTTTCAGCCCTTTCCAGAACAGACTGTGGTTAGCGTGACCGCCCGCGTTGTTACGCAGAACGGTTTTTTTGTCTGCTGGCAGCTGATCCAGTTTGGTGATCAGTTCTTCAGCGGACAGGCTGGCGAATTCCGGCAGGCTTTCCAGCGCGGCATTGGCATTATTAACATAGGTCTGGTGGTGTTTAGTGTGATGGATTTCCATCGTCTGCTTGTCGAAGTGCGGTTCCAGGGCATCATAAGCGTACGGCAGGTCTGGCAGTGTATAACTCATAATCATCTCCATTATTGTCGAGCGGCGGGAGTGTTAATGCCGCGTAAGCAGTTGGTTCATTATAGTTAATTAAATGATATTGAAAACGCTTATCAATGCCGTATTTTTAATAAGGTTATAACAGTCCGTTATACAACCGATTTTGTGATGCAGAACAACTAATTAAGTTGATGGTTGCCAGAATGACGTTTCTGGTGGCAACAGCTTAAAGGCGGAAAAAGTGATCGATTTTTACACTCTCCAGTGTCGGAAGAAGATTTATCCGATAAAAAATAGATGAGGATAAAATCAATGGATCACGCGATTACGATGGGTATTTTTTGGCATTTAATAGGCGCGGCCAGCGCGGCCTGTTTTTATGCCCCGTTCAAGAAAGTTAAACACTGGTCCTGGGAAACCATGTGGTCTATTGGCGGAGTCGTCTCCTGGCTGATTCTGCCCTGGGCCATCAGTGCCATGCTATTGCCTGATTTTTGGGCTTATTACAGCTCCTTTAGCGCTTCCACTCTTCTGCCCGTCTTCCTGTTCGGCGCAATGTGGGGGATCGGCAATATCAACTATGGTCTGACCATGCGCTACCTCGGCATGTCGATGGGAATCGGCATCGCCATCGGCATTACGCTGATCGTCGGCACGCTAATGACTCCGATTATCAATGGTCAGTTCGATACCTTAATTAACACCAAAGGCGGCCAGTTGACGCTGCTCGGCGTGCTGGTTGCGGTGATTGGCGTGGGTATCGTCACCCGCGCCGGCCAGCTTAAAGAGCGAAAAATGGGCATCAAAGCAGAGGAGTTCAACCTGAAAAAAGGGCTGATACTGGCGGTGATGTGCGGCATCTTCTCTGCCGGTATGTCATTTGCGATGAATGCCGCCAAACCGATGCATGAAGCCGCCGCCGCGCTCGGCGTTGACCCGCTCTACATTGCGCTGCCAAGCTACGTGGTGATTATGGGCGGTGGCGCGGTGATCAATCTCGGCTTCTGCTTTATCCGCCTGGCAAAAGTAAAAGATCTGTCGATAAAAGCCGACTTCTCACTGGCAAAACCGCTGATCATCAGCAATATTCTGCTTTCCGCGTTGGGCGGCCTGATGTGGTATCTCCAGTTCTTCTTCTATGCCTGGGGCCATGCCCGGATTCCGGCGCAGTATGACTACATGAGCTGGATGCTGCATATGAGCTTCTATGTTCTGTGCGGCGGCCTGGTCGGTCTGGTGCTGAAAGAGTGGAAAAACGCCGGTCGTCGCCCGGTGAGCGTACTGAGCCTCGGCTGCGTGGTGATTATTATTGCCGCCAATATCGTCGGCCTCGGCATGGCGAACTAAGCGGAGTTATGCGGCAGTGCGGCTGCGCTGCCGCCACTGCCCAGGCGTCATGCCAATCTCGCGGTTAAACACCACCGAAAAGTAGTTACTGTCTTCAAACCCGCATTGCATCGCTATTTCGCCAATCAACCGTTCCGTGTGCTGCAGCAGATACTGGGCATGGCAGATGCGTAACTGGCGCAGGTAATGGTTAACGGTCATTCCCGTCTGCTGACGAAACTGCTGGCGTAACGCACGTTCGCTGCACCCTTCCCGCTGGCAAAACCGGTCAAGAAAGAAAGGGCGATTCAGGCTGCCGGCCAGTTCGGTGAGCAGTTTATCGAGTAGCGCTTCACTCTGGGTCGCCGCCAGATTATCGGTGGCGTAGCGATAGCGTTGAAGCATAAGCACCAACTGCGCGAACAGCAGTTCGTCCATATCATCAGCCCGCGCATCGCTGCGGCAGCTCTCATGCTCCAGTTGAGTAATCACCTGCCTGATCTGCGCCATGCCGCTGCTGCCAATCCGCCAGTGCGGGACCCACGGAGTACCGAACAGGCCGGGTATATACGCTGCCCAGTCAAAGTTGAGCCGCAGCCGCTCCGGGCAATAAATCACGTTTTGCAGGACTAAATCATTAACTGAGGCGTAGGAGTGTTTATCTTCCGCGCGAATATAAAACAGGTCGCCGCGGGTAATACGCCACGGACGATCGTTAAGGACATGCAGACCGTTACCGCGCCACACCAGCACCAGTTCACAAAATTCATGGGTATGTTCGGCGAAGACGTTTTGCGGGTAGCGATCGGCGACCGCCACCGCCTGAGCGGGGGAGGCAAAAAATTCATCTTTGCGAAGAATCAGCTGACCTACCACAGCATCAACTCCAGGGCGAATAACGTTTGATACTCGTCATACTTCAGGTTGCCTGCGCGTTGCCAGCGCAAGCGCTGTACAGAACGTCTGCAACCCGAATTATTCAGGGCATATTATTCGCGTTTATGTCTGCTAAAACGTTGACTGCTCTCGCGTTACTGAAGAATGGCGTCACGCCCCTGGCGAATATCGCGCGGAGACCAGTCAAATTCCCGGCGAAAAAGCGTAGAAAAGTGGTTACTGTCGCCGAACCCGCAGCGATAGGCGATATCCGTCACGCTGTCATCGCTATGCCGCAACAGATGCCGCGCTTTTATCAACCGCACCCGGTTCAAATAGCGCTGCGGCGTCAGACCGGTTTGCTGTTTTAACTGCCGATGCAGCGTGCGCAATGACAGGGAAAACTGCGCAGCCACCTCTTCCCAGCAAACATCTTCAGCGAAATGGTCTTCGAGCCAGGCCATCAGATGATTGAGCCGCGCATCATTGTCTGTCGTCTCTTCCGCCAGGCTGCTTTTACGCAGTAACACCAGCAGTTGCATAAAATAAATTTCACGGCTGGCGATGGAATGCATATCCGCGTCCACGCCCACATTCTCTATCTGGCTCACAATCTGACGAACCTGCTGTAAAACGTTCTGGTTGACCCGCCAGTGCGAGAGATAATTCCCCTCCTGCTCCTTCGGCAACAATTCGTTCAGGCTGGACAAAAAACGAAACGCGTCCGGCGCGCGGTAGAGCACATTGGTCAGACATAAATTGTCCGTGTGCTCATAGAGATGACGATCGTGATCGCGAATAAAGCAAACCGATCCGCCGCTGATGGTATAGGGCTGACCGTTGAAAACATGAATCCCGGTGCCGTGCTCCACGATAACAATTTCATGAAAATCATGGTGATGCTCCGGAAAGGCCGATTGCGGAAGCCGCGGTTCAATGGCGACAGTTGAAGCGCCGGACTTAAAGAAATCCACACAGTGCAACATGGTCATAGCCGCTCCTCGAAATGAGAAATTTTATCAATCAGTGGAGCAAATAGTAATCAAGGGGCGGCAATCCAGCCTTCAATTTTTGACCGCAAAATTCGTAAAACCTGCCGCTTTTTCAAGAAACGACGGGAAAGATCGGGAACTGCGGACAACATCACATCTCCCGACGCATCGTTGACAAAACAAAACTGTGACATCTCTCACGGTCACCTTTGCTTTCTTGCCAGGGGCGAATTTCACCTGTCAGTAACAAGAAGGTGAGCCAGGCGCGACTTTTTTAGACTGCATGCAATGATTTTCACAAGGAACTTCCTATGCGTTTTCGTCATTGTGTCGCCGTTGATTTAGGCGCCTCCAGCGGGCGGGTGATGCTCGCCAGCTATACCTCCGGGCAGCAAACCCTGGCGCTGCGTGAGGTTCACCGATTTGCCAATCATTTACAGAAAGTCAATGGATTCGACTGCTGGGATATCGATAGCCTGGAAGGCGAAATTCGCCTCGGGCTGAACAAGGTATGCGAACAGGGCATCCTGATCGATAGCATCGGTATCGATACCTGGGGCGTGGATTATGTCCTGCTGGATAAACAGGGCCAGCGCGTCGGCCTGCCGGTTTCCTATCGCGATGCGCGTACCCAGGGGCTGATGCGCCATGCCGAAGAGCAATTAGGTCGCGAGGAAATCTATCGCCGCAGCGGTATTCAGTTTCTGCCGTTTAACACTCTTTATCAGCTCCGCGCGGTGGTTGAACAGCAGCCGGAACTGGTCAGCCAGGCCGCGCACGCGCTGCTGATCCCGGACTACTTCAGCTTTCGCCTGACCGGTAACATGAACTGGGAATACACCAACGCCACCACCACGCAACTGGTCAATATCAATAACGATAACTGGGACGAAGAGCTGCTGAACTGGACCGGCGCGCCGCGCGAATGGTTCGGTACGCCGACGCATCCCGGCAACGTTATCGGCCACTGGATCTGCCCGCAGGGCAACCCCATCCCGGTGGTGGCCGTCGCCAGCCACGATACCGCCAGCGCGGTCATCGCTTCGCCGCTGGCCGGTAAAAACGCCGCTTATCTCTCTTCAGGCACCTGGTCGCTGATGGGCTTTGAAAGCAAAATCCCCTGCACCAGCGAGGAGGCGCTGAAGGCAAATATCACCAACGAAGGCGGCGCTGAAGGCCGCTATCGGGTGCTGAAAAATATTATGGGCCTGTGGCTACTGCAACGGGTGCTGAAAGAGCAAAACGTCAGCGATCTGCCGCAACTGATCGCGCGTACCGCCGCGCTTCCGGCCTGCCGCGCCATCATTGACTGTAACGACGATCGCTTTATCAATCCGGCCAATATGAGCGCCGAAATCCAGGCCGCCTGCCGCGAATCCGGGCAGCCGATACCTGATAATGACGCTGAACTGGCGCGCTGCATTTTCGACAGTCTGGCGCTGCTGTACGCCCGGGTACTCAATGAACTGGCAACCCTTCGCGGTCAGCCATTCAGCCAGCTCCATATCGTTGGCGGCGGCTGCCAGAACGAACTACTCAACCAGCTGTGCGCGGACGCCTGCGGTATCACCGTGATCGCCGGCCCCATCGAAGCCTCCACGCTGGGAAATATCGGTATCCAGCTCATGACCCTCGACGAACTGAATAACGTCGATGAATTCCGTCAGGTGGTGCGACAGAACTATGCCCTCACCACGTTTACCCCTAATCCTGAAAATGAAATTGCTCGCTTCGTTGCGCAGTTTCAGCCACAACAGAACAAGGAGCTTTGCGCATGACCACTCAACTTGAACAAGCCTGGGAAATTGCCAAACAGCGTTACGCCAGCATCGGCGTGGATGTCGAGGAGGCCTTGCGCCAGCTGGACCGCCTGCCTGTTTCCATGCACTGCTGGCAGGGCGATGACGTCGTCGGTTTCGAAAACCCGGAAGGGAGTCTCACCGGCGGCATTCAGGCCACCGGTAACTATCCGGGTAAAGCCCGTAACGCAACCGAACTACGCGCTGACCTCGAACAGGCGCTGAGCCTGATCCCAGGGCCAAAACGCCTGAACCTGCACGCGCTCTATCTGGAATCGGATACTCCGGTTCCACGTAATGAAATCAAGCCGGAACACTTTAAAAACTGGGTGGAATGGGCGAAAGCCAACAATCTCGGGCTGGATTTTAACCCCTCCTGCTTCTCGCATCCGCTAAGCGCCGATGGTTTTACGCTGTCGCACGCGAACGATGAAATCCGCCAGTTCTGGATCGATCACTGTAAAGCCAGCCGCCGGGTTTCCGCATATTTCGGCGAACAGTTAGGCACCGCGTCGGTCATGAATATCTGGATCCCGGACGGCATGAAAGATATCACCGTTGACCGCTTCGCTCCGCGCCAGCGTCTGCTGAATGCGCTTGATGAAGTCATCAGCGAGAAATTCAACCCGGCTCACCACATTGATGCCGTGGAGAGCAAACTGTTCGGTATCGGCGCGGAAAGCTACACCGTCGGCTCCAATGAGTTCTATATGGGCTACGCCACCAGCCGTCAGACCGCACTGTGCCTGGATGCCGGCCACTTCCACCCGACAGAAGTCATCTCTGACAAAATTTCCGCCGCGATGCTCTATATCCCGCATCTGCTGCTGCACGTCAGCCGCCCGGTACGCTGGGACAGCGACCATGTGGTGCTGCTGGATGATGAAACCCAGGCTATCGCCAGCGAAATCATCCGCCACAACCTGTTCGACCGCGTGCATATCGGCCTCGATTTCTTCGATGCGTCGATTAACCGCATCGCGGCATGGGTTATCGGTACCCGCAATATGAAAAAAGCGCTGCTGCGCGCCCTGCTGGAACCAACCGAACAACTGCGCCAGCTGGAAATCGACGGCGATTACACCGCCCGTCTGGCGCTGCTGGAAGAGCAGAAATCTCTGCCGTGGCAGGCTATCTGGGAGATGTACTGCCAGCGTCACGATACGCCGGCAGGCAGCCAGTGGCTGGATAACGTACGGGCTTACGAAAATGCGGTTCTGAGCCAGCGCGGATAACCATAAGCGGCACATGGCGGGTGATTGACCCGCGCCGAATCAACAGGAAACACTAGACTATGCAGACCATTCTCGACGCCTGGTTCGTCCAGGGCATGATTAAAGCCACTTCCGACGCCTGGCTCAAAGGCTGGGACGAGCGCAACGGCGGCAACCTGACATTGCGTCTCGACGAAGCGGATATCGAACCCTACGCGGCAGATTTCCACGCTAAACCGCGCTATATCGCCCTGAGCCAGCCGATGCCAACGCTGGCCAATCAGCCATTTATTGTCACCGGCTCCGGTAAATTCTTCCGCAACGTCCAGCTCGACCCTGCCGCGAATCTCGGGGTCGTGAAAGTCGACAGTGACGGCGCGGGATACCATATTTTGTGGGGACTGACTCACGATGCGGTGCCCACTTCCGAGCTACCGGCGCACTTCCTGTCGCACAGCGAGCGCATCAAACTGACCAACGGCAAAGACCGCGTGATCATGCACTGCCACGCTACCAACCTGATCGCCCTGACCTACGTGCTGGAAAACAGCAGCGAGCTGTTCACCCGCAAACTGTGGGAAGGCAGCACCGAATGTCTGGTGGTGTTCCCGGACGGCGTCGGCATTCTGCCGTGGATGGTGCCAGGTACTGACGAAATCGGTCAGGCCACCGCCGAGGCAATGCAAAAACACTCGCTGGTGCTGTGGCCGTTCCACGGCGTCTTCGGCAGCGGCCCCAATCTGGACGAAACCTTCGGCCTGATCGATACCGCCGAAAAATCTGCTGAAGTTCTGGTGAAAGTCTATTCAATGGGAGGAATGAAACAAACCATCACTCGCGAAGAGCTGATTGCCCTCGGCAAACGCTTTAATGTTCAACCAATGCAGTCCGCGTTAGACCTTTATCAATAACAACATCGCGCCCCGCTCACTGAGATGGGGCGAACTCTGTCACCTGCAAAATATTCTCTGAGTATTTCGCCATGCAGAAAGTAGGTGTCGCAGTAACTCCTCCGGCGCTTACACGCGTAAGTCACGGAATCAAGCGACAACGCTGCAAAGGCGGAAAACGACGGGAATCTAACTCAATCATGTGGAGTAAAAGCAATGAAAACAAAGACAAGCTTGATCCTCACCGTTGCCGCCCTGGCGTTGTCCGGTTCTGCTTTAGCGGAAGTTAAAATCGCCCTTGTGGCGAAATCACTGGGAAATGGCTTCTTCGAAGCGGCAAACGTTGGTGCCCAGGAGGCGGCCAAAGAGTTAGGCGATGTAAATGTTATCTATACCGGCCCGACCACCACTACCGCCGAAGCGCAGATCGAAGTGCTGAATGGCTTGATCGCTCAAAGAGTCGATGCGATCGCCATTTCCGCTAACGATCCCGACGCCGTGGTGCCGGTGCTGAAAAAAGCAATGCAACGCGGTATTAAAGTGGTTTCATGGGACTCCGGCGTCGCCCCTGCGGGCCGCCAGATCCACCTTAATCCGTCCAATAACGCCTTAATTGGCGAAACCAACGTCAGGCTCGCCGCCGATGCGCTAAAAGCGCTGAACGTTGAAAAAGGCGATGTGGCGATTTTAAGCGCCACCCCGACCTCCACTAACCAGAACATCTGGATTGAGGAGATGAAAAAGGTGCTGCCGAAGTACCCGTCGGTCCATCTGGTGACCGTCGCCTATGGAGATGACCTGTCCGATAAAAGCTACCGCGAAGCGGTAGGGCTGCTGAAGTCATATCCGGATCTGAAAGTGATCGTTTCGCCTTCGTCGGTAGGGATCGTTGCCGCCGCGCAGGCGGTAAAAGACCAGGGCAAAATCGGCAAAGTGTACGTGACCGGGCTGGGGCTACCGTCAGAAATGGCCGGAGCGATTAAGTCCGGCGCCAGCAAAAGCTTCGCCATCTGGAACCCCATTGATCTTGGCTACGCCGCCACTTACCTCGCCGACGATTTAGTCAAAGGCACGGCGAGCAAAACCGAAGCCAGTATGGGCAAACTGGGTAAAGTGAAGCTGGATGCCGATGGTAACGGCGCGATGGGCAAACCGTTCATCTACGATGCCAGCAACATTGATAAGTTCTCAAAAATTTTCTAATCCCTGAGCCCCCACTCCGGCCTTCTCGCAAAGGGAGAGGAAGAAAGCGATGCCCTCTGCGCAATGATGCAGGGCGCGCCGCACAATTCGCTCCCCCTTCCGGGAAGAGGGTTCGGGTAAGGGGTGATTTTTACGGAGAATTATCATGTCCGCATCCACGCCTCTGCTGTCTCTTAAGGGCATCACCAAGGTCTTTCCCGGTGTGCGCGCCCTTGAGAACGTACAGCTCGATCTCTGGCCCGGCAAAGTGACCGCCTTAATTGGCGAAAACGGTGCCGGCAAATCCACGCTGGTCAAAGTGATGACCGGTATTTATCAGCCTGAAGAGGGCGATATTCTCTATAAAGAGATTCCAATCCACCTGCCCAATCCGGAATCAGCCCATAAGGTGGGGATCACCGCGATCCATCAGGAAACGGTGCTGTTTGACGAACTCTCGGTCAGCGAAAATATTTTCGTCGGCCATTATCTCTATACCGGCTTGCTGAAGAAGCTCGACTGGCCCGCGATGCACCGCAAAACCAGCGAAATTCTCAACCGCCTTGAAGTGCAGATCGACCCGCGCGCGACGCTAAAAACCCTCAGCATCGCCCAACGCCATATGGTGGCGATTGCCAGAGCGCTCTCCTTTGATGCCCAGGTGGTGATCCTTGATGAACCCACCGCCGCGCTCTCACAACACGAAATTCTGGAGTTTTATCAGATCGTTGAACGCCTGAAGCAGGACGGCAAAGCGATTCTGTTTATCTCACATAAGTTCGATGAGATTTTCGAACTGGCGGATTACTACACCATTCTGCGCGATGGCGTTTACGTCAACTCCGGGGCAATTAACGACATCACCGAGGAGCGGATGGTGGCGATGATGGTAGGCCGCGCGATTACCCAAACCTACCCGAAAGTCGACTGTGTCCCGGGGGAAACAGTGCTGGAGGTAAAAGATCTCTGTCATCCTACCGAGTTCGCCCATATCAACTTCAGCCTGCGCAAAGGTGAAATCCTCGGTTTTTACGGCCTGGTGGGCGCCGGACGTACCGAGCTGATGCAGGCGCTCTCCGGCGTTTCGCATCCCTCCTGCGGCGAGATCGTGCTGAAGGGCGAAACCGTCCACTTTCGCCAGCCTGCCGACGCTATCCGCGCCGGTATCGTCTGCGTGCCGGAAGAACGACAGAAGCAAGGGGCGATTATCGCCCTGCCAATCGCCCAGAACATCAGCCTGCCGCAGCTCAGCAAACTGAACCCCAATGGGGTGCTTAACGACGCCCGCGAATGGCGGCTGGCGGATGAGTACGCCTCGCGCTTGCAGGTCAAAGCCTTTAGCTGGCGTCAGGCGGTGGAGACCCTCTCCGGCGGTAATCAGCAAAAAGTGGTGATCGGCAAATGGCTGGCGACCCACCCGGAAGTCATTATCCTCGACGAGCCGACCAAAGGTATCGACATCGGTTCCAAAGCGGCGGTGCATCAGTTTATGTCCGAACTGGTCAGCCAGGGGCTGGCGGTCATTATGGTCTCTTCGGAACTGCCGGAAGTGATGGGCATGGCCGACCGGATTATCGTCATGCATGAAGGGCTGATGGTCGCGGAATACCGCGCCGGTGAGGCGACGGCGGAAACCATCGTCAGCGCCGCCAGCGGCACAAGTCAGGAGGCGGCGTAATGGGACGACAACTGTTTAAACACCGCGAAGCGCTGCTGGCGACGGTCATCGTGGTGATGATCGCCGCTATCGGCAGCCGGACGCCGTCGTTTGTCTCGCCGGGTAATCTGGTGGAGATGTTTAACGACACCGCCATTCTGATCATCCTTGCTCTCGGCCAGATGATGGTGCTGCTCACCAAAGGTATCGACCTGTCGATGGCCGCCAACCTGGCGTTGACCGGCATGATTGTCGCGCTGCTCAACGCCCACTATCCAGGGATTCCCGTGTTGGCACTGCTGGCGCTGGCAACCCTGCTGGGTCTGCTGATGGGGGCGATTAACGGCCTGCTGGTCTGGCGGCTCGGGATTCCGGCCATTGTGGTGACGCTCGGCACCATGAGTATTTATCGCGGCATTATCTTCCTGCTCTCCGACGGCAGTTGGGTCAATTCGCACCAGATGAGCGCCAGCTTTCTCGGCCTGCCGCGCGCCTCGTTGTTGGGCCTGCCGCTGCTGAGCTGGTACGCCATCGCCGCGCTACTGCTGGTCGGCTATTTCTTACGCTACAGCCGTAGCGGACGAGCGCTGTACACCGCAGGCGGTAACGCTACGGCGGCGTATTACACCGGAATTAACGCCGGGAAAATGCAGTTCGTCAGCTTCTGCCTTTCCGGCGCGCTGGCCGGATTCTGCGGCTACCTGTGGATTTCGCGCTTTGCCGTCGCCTACGTCGATGTCGCCAACGGTTTTGAATTACAGGTGGTCGCCGCCTGCGTCATCGGCGGCATCAGCACCATGGGCGGAACCGGCCGGGTGCTCGGCTGCCTGTGCGGCGCATTGTTCCTTGGGGTGATCAATAACGCGCTGCCGGTGATCGGGATCTCGCCATTCTGGCAGATGGCCATTTCCGGCGCGGTTATCGTGATTGCGGTGCTACTTAACGAACGCAGCAATAAGGGACATGGACGATTAATTCTGCGCAACGCGGCGTTAGCCCGACAGAAACAGGCGGTGAAATCATGAGCAAAATGATGCTATCTGCAGAGATGAAAAACGCTACGGACGCGCCGTCGCCGCTGCGCCGCCTGCTGTGCTGGGAAGGATTTCTGCTGGCGGTGACCCTGGCGGTATTTATCGGCAACGCCCTCGCTTCCCCCTGGTTCCTCGATATCTGGAACCTGTCGGACGCCACGTTTAACTTCACCGAAAAAGCGATCATCGTGCTGCCGATGGCGATGCTGATTATCGCCAGAGAAATCGATCTCTCGGTGGCGTCGACGATGGCGCTCAGTTCCACGGTGATGGGATTCTGCGCGACAGCGGGCATGGATACGCCGCTGCTGGTGGCCGTCGGCCTGGGCGTCGGGCTGCTGTGCGGCCTGTTTAACGGCATCCTGGTAACGCGCTTTAATCTGTCGTCGATTGTCATCACCATCGGCACCATGAGCCTGTATCGCGGGATCACCTACATCCTGCTGGGTGACAAGGCGCTGAATCACTACCCGGATAGCTTCGCCTGGTTCGGTCAGGGCTACGTGTGGGGCGCGCTCTCTTTCGAGTTCGCGCTGTTTATCCTCCTCGCCGTCGCCTTTACCTTTCTGCTGCATAAGACCAACTTTGGCCGCCGGACTTACGCCATCGGCAATAACCCCACCGGGGCCTGGTTCTCCGGCATCAACGTCAAGCGCCACAACCTGGCGCTGTTTGCGCTGGTCGGACTGATGTCGGGACTGGCGGCGGTATTGCTGACCTCAAGGCTCGGCAGTACCCGCCCGACGCTGGCGATGGGCTGGGAGCTGGCGGTGGTCACCATGACGGTACTCGGCGGCGTCAATATTCTCGGCGGTTCCGGCAGCATGCCAGGGGTGATTATCGCCGCCTTTCTGATGGGGCTGGTAACGTTCGGCCTGAGCCTGCTCAACGTGCCGGGCATCGTGATGTCGATCATTATCGGCGCGATGCTGATTGTGGTGATTTCGCTGCCGATTATTACAAAGCGGATTATGCAACGAAGACGCATTTAATTTCCCCCTCACCCTGACCCTCTCCCCTCGGGGAGAGGGAACTGTACGGTGCGGCCTTTCTTCCTCTCCTTTGGGGAGAGGAGCAGGGTGAGGGGAACGGATTTCCCAAAATAGATATTTAAGGAGAATTATCATGAGTTTTATGTTGGCACTTCCCAAAATCAGCCTCCACGGCGCCGGCGCAATCGGCGATATGGTCAAGCTGGTGGCGGGTAAACAGTGGGGTAAAGCGCTGATCGTCACCGATGGTCAACTGGTGAAACTGGGCCTGCTCGACAGCCTGTTCACCGCGCTGGATGCGCAGCAAATGCCTTATCATCTGTTTGACGACGTGTTCCCTAACCCAACCGAAGCGCTGGTGCAAAAAGGTTACGCGGCGTATCAGAACGCGGGCTGCGACTACCTTATCGCCTTTGGCGGCGGCAGCCCGATTGATACCGCCAAAGCGGTAAAAATACTGACCGCCAACCCGGCGCCATCAACTGCCTACTCCGGCGTCGGCAAAGTGAAAAACGCCGGGGTGCCGCTGGTGGCGATCAACACCACCGCCGGGACGGCCGCAGAAATGACCAGTAACGCGGTGATCATCGACTCCGCACGCCAGGTGAAAGAGGTGATTATCGACCCGAATATCATCCCGGATATCGCCGTCGATGACGCCAGCGTGATGCTGGATATTCCTGCAGCCATTACCGCCGCCACCGGTATGGATGCGCTGACTCACGCGATCGAAGCCTTCGTTTCCATTGGCGCGCACCCGCTGACCGATGCCAACGCTCTGGAAGCTATTCGCCTGATCAATCTGTGGCTGCCAAAAGCCGTGGACGACGGGCACGACCTGGAAGCCCGCGAGCAGATGGCATTCGGTCAGTATCTGGCGGGCATGGCGTTTAACAGCGCCGGTCTTGGCCTGGTTCACGCCCTCGCCCACCAGCCGGGCGCGACCCACAATCTGCCGCACGGCGTATGCAACGCGATCCTGCTGCCGATCATCGAAAACTTTAACCGCCCGAACGCGGTCTCTCGCTTTGCCCGCGTGGCGCAGGCAATGGGCGTCGATACCCGCGGCATGAGCGATGAAGCCGCCAGCATAGAGGCGATCAACGCCATCCGCGCTCTGAGCAAACGCGTCGGTATTCCGCAAGGCTTCAGCCAGCTTGGCGTTAATAAAGAGGATATCGAAGGCTGGCTGGACAAAGCGCTGGCCGACCCATGCGCACCATGTAACCCGCGCACCGCCAGCCGCGATGAAGTCCGCGAACTCTATCTGGAGGCATTATGATCCGTAAAGCTTTTGTTATGCAGGTAAATCCGGACGCTCATGAAGAGTATCAGCGCCGCCACAATCCGATCTGGCCGGAACTGGAAGCGGTGCTGAAAGCCCACGGCGCGCACCACTACGCGATTTATCTCGATAAAGAGCGCAACCTGCTGTTTGCGACGGTGGAGATTGAATCAGAAGCGCGCTGGGACGCCGTCGCCAGTACCGAGGTATGCCAGCGCTGGTGGAAACATATGCGCGATGTGATGCCTGCCAACCCGGACAACAGTCCGGTAAGCGCAGAGCTAAAAGGCGTGTTTTATCTGGATTAACCCCATAATTGCCCCGCTGAACCTGGCGGGGCAACTTTGCAGTGAATAAGAAAACCGATTTAAAGCGAAGCCATTATTCCCCTGTGCCATCAAACCATCCACGGTTAATCATCCACGGCGCGAAATAAACATAAGCGGCAATAAGTCTCTCAGTTTGCGTGGAAGAGTGCGGCGAATAGCCCGCAATATGAGAGACAAAGCGCCAGTCGGCGCTCTGTCTGGGGAGAGAACTACTGTGCTAACGGTTTGCGCACAAAGAAGCCATAGAAACAGGCGCCAAGGAACAGCAGGCAGCCGCCGAGAATAAAGACGTTGGTAAAGTGCCCGGTCACATCCAGAATAATCCCGGTGATCACCGGCGCCAGCGCCGCGCCAAGGAAACCGCCAAAGTTCTGGATCGCGCCGAGAGAAGCAACCTGTTCTTTAGGTGCCATATCCGCGGCCAGCGCCCAGATCACCCCGGACGGCATCTGCGAACAGAAATAGCCCAGCGTCAGCAACGTAATCGCCGTACCGCTGTTGCTTACAAACGGAATTGGCATCACGAAACAGGCCGCCATTACCGCGCCCAGAACAATTGGCACCTTACGCGCCGTCACCGTATTCACTCCTCTGCGAATCAGACGGTCAGAAATCATCCCGCCGCATAGCACGCCAAGAATACCGGCGAAGAACGGAATGGATGCAATAAAACCCGTCTGCTTCAGGCTGAATCCCAGCGACGTTTCCAGATAACCCGGCAGCCATGTCAGATACACCCAGATGGTAAACATGATGCAGAAGTTGCCGGAAATCATGAACCAGGTGGTTTTGTTGCGGAACAGTTGGCCCCAACTGACCTGCGGTTTATCCATTGCGTTCCCGGCGACCTGCCCGGTATGGATAAGCATCGCTTCCCGTGCGTCTGGATCGCGATAAAACTTCAGCCATGCCAGCGCTAACGGAATCCCCAACAGACCGATGGTGATAAACATCCCGCGCCAGCCAACCCACAGCAAGAGGATAGTCAGCAGCGGCGGCGCAACGGCGTTAGCGATTTGCGAACCAGTATTGATGATTGCCGTCGGCAAACCGCGTTCTTTCTCCGCAAACCAGCTTTGGGTAATTTTGATCCCCGAGGTAAAGAACGGTGATTCCGCTATCCCCAGCAATACCCGCAAGCCGTAGAAAAAGCTATAAGTGTTCACAAATCCCATCAGGAAGGTCACGGCGGACCACAGCGTCAGCGCACTGGTAAACATCTTCTTCGGGCCAAAACGGTCCACCAGCCATCCGGCAGGCAGGTTAGCCAGCGCATAAGGCCAGAGGAATGCCGACAACAGCAGACCCATTTCGGTGCCGGAGAAACCAAACTCCCTGGAGATAGTGGTATTGGCGATACTCAGGTTGGCGCGGTCAAGGTAGTTCACCACCGCAGCCAGCAGCAGAATTAAAATAATCCCCCAGCGACGTCGGGAAAGCGTCGGCGGCGAAATTGCCGTGGCGGAAGTCGGATTCACGGTGCTCATACCGCCTCCTCAAGTAACTGGCGATCGATTTTAATCACTGCCTTGCGCAGGTGGTTAACGCCGCCCCCCTGCGGATGACAGCATGGACGGTGGATATCTTGCGGGAAGAAAATCGCGAACATACCGGGCGTCAGTTCCAGCTGGATCTCTTCTTCTTTAACCTGCCAGAACATAATGTCCTGCTGCGGCGTATGGTCATCAACAACAGTATGTCGTGCACTTTCAACGCGACTAACGCCGATCCGCTCATGACCCGAGATCAAATACTGAATATCGATAAACTGGCGGTGCGACTCCGGGCGCGACGCCGCAAAGGGAACGCTGTCCATCTCCTGCAACAGGCAGAACAGTTTGCCGGGGATCAGGTCGATTTTGCCCGGCGCGAAGTCCTGAAAGTCATGCTGCGCAAGAAAAGCCAGCGCCTGACGAATGACCGGATGGTAAGCCGACTCTTGCGCGGGCCATGCCTGCAGGCTGGTTACTATCATAATGGTATCCTCCGCTTAGCCCGCGATACGCTGACGCCACTGTTCGGTTCCGGCGCGGATCTGGTCAAGGATCACCGTCAGTCCCCAGAACTTATTCAGCACATCATCTTTGTTGACCCGGCAGGTAATGCCATCAAAAGTCCCCAGCCGCTGATGATAAATTTTGGCGTTTTTCGGATAACCCAGCGTTTCGGTCACAGCCCCCAGCGAGAGGAAAATCGCCAGTTCATCGGCGAGCGCGCGCTGGTTTTTTCCTTCCCGCCACAACCAGCTGTACAGTTCAGGATGAAAGTTGGTAAACACGCCGCTAAAGCCCTGGGAACCTGCGAGCATCGCTGGCCACGCAATGGCCGCGTTGGCGTTAATGACGTTGAGCGGCGTACCCTGCGCCAGACGTACGCGACGTTCAACGGTCGGCAGATCGCAACTCACATCCTTCAGTACAATGAAGCGACCGCTGTTAGCGCACCAGGAAAATTCATCATCGCTAAGCAGGCGGCGATACGGTGCCGGACACTCGTAAAGGCCGAGCGGCAGAGAGGCTGGCAGCGTTTCCAGCAGCGCATTGAGCGTGGCGTGGAAGACCTCGCTGCCCTCATTACGCGGATCGAGGTGATTGGTCACCAGCACCAGAGCATCAATGCCGGTCTGCGCCATTGCCAGCAGTTCGGTTTTTTGCGCTTCAAGATCGTCGCTGATATGACCAGAGGCGATAACCGGAATACGGCCATTAACGTGCTGTACCACAAAGCGTGCCAGTTCGACGCGCTCCGCTAAGGAGAGGAACTGCATTTCACTGGACTGGCAGACGGCAAACAGCGCATCAACCCCCTTCTCCAGATACCAGTCGATTAATTTCGCCAGCGCCGGATAATCAATCCGATCGTCAGCTGTAAATGGCGTCAGCATTACTGGAACAATACCGTTGATCGTTTTCATCTTATTTTTCCTGGATTCAGAGGGTCCGAAGTCGTGCATTTGCCTGTTCGAAGTCAGGCATGTTGGATGCCCCTTCCAGCTCAACGGCCAGAGAGGCGAAGGCGGAGGCCCAGGTTGCGGCCTGCACCAGACTGTTTCCGGCGGCAAGCGAAGCGGCCAGCGCGCCGTTAAAAGCATCGCCAGCACCGGTGGTATCCACGGTGACGGCAGGGAAAGCGCGGATATGGCTAAACTGATGGTTGTCCAGCAGCAACGCACCGCGCGATCCCATGGTAATCAGCACCTTCTTAACGCCCAGCCCGGCAATGTGCAGGGCGGCTTCTTTTGCCGTATCAAGATCCTTGATGTCGATACCCGATAATAAAGAGGCTTCCGTTTCGTTCGGCGTAATCACATCAACAAAGGGAATGCTATGAATAATTTCAGCAGAATAAGGTGCCGGATTGAGAATAACGCGCTTACCCAAATCGTGAGCTATTTTAATAATTGAATGCGTCGCATCGAAGTTATTTTCCAGTTGCACTAATAACACATCAGATGACGATAACTCAGGAATAATTGCCTGAATTTCACTGTGGGTAATGGTGGTATTTGCCCCAGAATAAATAGCGATCATATTCTCGCCATTCTCCTGAGAAACGTAAATAATCGCATTCCCGGTCGGTTCACTCTCTGACTGATACAGGGTGTAAGAGTGAATGGCCGAACGCGTTAAATGTTCTGCCGCCAAATTGCTGAACTGATCTTTGCCCACTTTGGCGACAAAATGCACCTGGGCACCCGCTTTGCTGGCGGCGGTTGCCTGGTTTGCCCCTTTCCCGCCAGGCCCCAGACTGCTGCCCAGCGCCATCAGCGACTCGCCTCCCCGCGGGAAACGCTCAACCTTAGCGACAATATCAACATTGAACGAGCCGAATACACATACCTTACCCTGCATAAATTTTCCTTTCTGGCGTTCATCACCTGGTGATTTACGGTGATTAACAGGTCGCAGCAGTACCTCAAAACTATCACCGGTTTCCGAAATAAGCTCGGCCTGCAAACTACGGCGTAAAATAATGGCCCCACCATAACAGCGCTGCACCAGACCCATATTTGCAAGCGCATTTAAATCACTGCGTATCGTTTCTTTCGTGACATTAAAATAAGTAGAAAAATAATTCACATGGCCACGCTCATGCTCATCTAAATATCGCAAAATAGACTTTCTACGTTCTTCAAGAAACATAATTAACCCCGATGCCACCATTGCAGTATACGAGCCGTCTGAGGGCGGAAGAGTGACATCAATCTCATGTTTTCAGGCAAAACGGAAGCAAACAAAAATGCGCGATTCTCTCGCCTGAAATCGATTTAATGCACCGAACTGGAGAGCCCCAGGGCCGTCGCCAGACATTCTCCGGACGACAATGTCGCGACGGCGCTGTTGCAAATAAAGAGAGGGTAGGTCGGATAAGGTGTTCGCATCGCCTGCAAAATTAAGGGAATCTGCAATGTACAATTACAAAATAGTCGTGACGGTGGAATCCACCGAAAGTCGCTAATGCTAATGATGACGCACCGGGAATCGCGGTTTCCGGGAACCAGATGAGGAGAAAGCGGATTAATTCAGACCACACGATGATATTAAATTCACCTGAATGATTGGTCACCCCGCTGAGTCGAGAGGTAACGCAATTCAGTAAATTGCCGTACCTGAACCACCAGACACAAAAAAAGCGCCCGCAGGCGCTCTTTCGACAGTAGCTCTTAAGCTTATTTGTTCAGTTCCGCCGTCATATGCACATGGTTACCGGTAAAGGCTTCGGTAATTTTGTAAGACGCTGCGCCAGCAGCCTGGGCCTGAGCGGCGATTTTCGCTTCCGCGCCGTCCATCGTTGCCGCGGAAGCGGTTACGGTTTCAGCGGCGAAGGAACCAAAAGAAGCGGCCATAGCGATAACTGCGACAAAAGTTTTGATGCTTTTCATGATATAAACCCTTTACGTTAGTTGTTTAGATAAGGCGTTGTGCCTTGATGTGATAAATAGTAGCCTTCACATCACTAAACAAAAAGCGGAAGGATTTGCTTTTCTCATTCAAAAAAATTGATTTAAATTTAACCCGCAATTAACCGCTGCGGATGGGTATAGATCGTCGCTCTGCCGGGCTTACAAAATCCCACCAGCGTCAGGTTGCAACGTCCGGCAACCTCCACCGCCAGCGTGGTGGCGGCGGAAACCGCAAACAGGATTTCTACTCCGCACATCGCCGCCTTCTGCACCATCTCATAGCTGGCGCGGCTGGAGACCAGCGCGGCGCCGCTGCCCCAGTCCCCCTCTACGTCGGCGCGGCGTCCGAGGAGTTTATCCAGCGCCACGTGCCGGCCAACGTCCTCGTAGCCGCCCGCAAGAGCGCCGCAAGGGTCAACCCAGGCCGCAGCATGCGTACAGCCGGTAAGGCGACCTATCGGTTGAAAATCATGCAGATGCGCCAGCGCGCGATCGAGATTCGCCAGATCGAATGTCTGAGTAAACGGCAGCGGCTGCACCGGTTTGCCGATATCGTTGAGCTGCTCAACGCCGCATACCCCGCATCCGGTGCGCCCGGCCAGCGCGCGACGACGCGCTTTCAGCCCCATAAAACGGCGGCTGGAGAGCTCAATTTGCACCTCCAGACCGTTACAGGCCTGTACGACATCGATCCCATAAATCTCGCGTCGGCTTTCAATAATCCCTTCAGATAAGGAAAAGCCTACGGCGAATTGCTGCAGATCCTTCGGCGTCGCCATCATCACCACGTGCGAGATCCCGTTGTAAACCAACGCGACCGGAACTTCTTCAGCCAGCGTGTCTGGCTGAGGCTGTTGCAAATTTTCACGCTTCCAGAGCGCGACCTGGCGACAACCCGTGATATCCATCACGTTTTCGACTTGTTTATGAGGGTTCTTGTTCACTTTATCTTAACCGTATTGGAACAGGCACACACACAATGTGGTATTCTATTTATATCCCTTCAGGAACGAGGGAAATTACCTCAATTCTGAACCTTCGCGGCTCTTACCGCAAAGCAAATAACTATACGTGACAATGTCGAAACAAGGAGCGAACCATGCAGGTCAGCAGAAGGCAGTTCTTTAAGATCTGCGCTGGCGGTATGGCAGGAACGACGGCAGCGGCGCTGGGCTTTGCCCCCGGCGCAGCGCTCGCGGAAACCAGGCAGTACAAACTGCTGCGCACCCGCGAAACCCGTAACACCTGCACTTACTGTTCCGTTGGCTGCGGGCTGTTAATGTACAGCCTCGGCGACGGCGCAAAAAATGCCAAAGCGTCAATCTTCCATATCGAAGGTGACCCGGATCACCCGGTCAACCGTGGTGCGCTCTGCCCGAAAGGGGCCGGTCTGGTGGACTTTATCCACTCCGAAAGCCGCCTGAAATTCCCGGAATACCGTGCGCCAGGCTCCGATAAGTGGCAGCAAATCAGCTGGGATGAGGCGTTTGACCGCATCGCTAAGCTGATGAAAGAGGACCGCGACGCCAACTTTATCGCGCAAAACAGCGCGGGCACCACCGTTAACCGCTGGCTGACCACCGGTATGCTGTGCGCCTCCGCTTCCAGTAACGAAACCGGTTATTTAACCCAGAAATTTACCCGATCGCTCGGCATGCTCGCGGTCGACAACCAGGCGCGCGTCTGACACGGACCAACGGTAGCAAGTCTTGCTCCAACATTTGGTCGCGGTGCGATGACCAACCACTGGGTCGACATCAAAAACGCCAACCTCGTCGTGGTAATGGGCGGTAACGCCGCTGAAGCGCACCCTGTCGGGTTCCGCTGGGCGATGGAAGCCAAAATTCACAATGGCGCGAAGCTGATTGTGATCGATCCCCGTTTTACGCGTACCGCATCGGTGGCCGATTTCTATGCCCCCATTCGCTCCGGTACTGACATTACCTTCTTGTCAGGCGTCATGCTGTACCTGTTGAACAACGAAAAAATCAACCGTGAATATACCGAAGCCTATACCAACGCCAGCCTGATCGTGCGTGAGGATTACAGCTTTGAAGACGGTCTGTTCAGCGGCTACGACGCGGAAGCCCGCAAGTACGATAAAACGTCCTGGAATTATGAGCTGGATGAAAACGGCTTTGCCAGACGCGATACCACGCTGCAACATCCGCGCTGCGTCTGGAACCTGCTGAAACAGCACGTTTCCCGTTATACACCGGAAGTTGTCGAAAACATCTGCGGTACGCCAAAAGCCGACTTCCTGAAAGTCTGCGAATATATCGCGGAAACCAGCGCCCATGATAAAACCGCATCGTTCCTGTATGCGCTCGGCTGGACGCAACACTCCATCGGCGCGCAAAACATTCGTACGATGGCGATGATCCAGCTGCTGCTCGGCAATATGGGGATGGCTGGCGGTGGCGTCAACGCCCTGCGCGGTCACTCCAATATCCAGGGGCTGACTGACCTCGGCCTGCTGTCGCAGAGCCTGCCGGGTTACCTGACGCTGCCGAACGAAAAACAGACCGATCTGCAAACCTACCTCGCCGCCAACACGCCAAAACCGCTGTTGAAGGGCCAGGTGAACTACTGGGGCAACTACCCGAAATTCTTCGTTTCCATGATGAAGGCCTTCTTTGGCGATAAAGCCACAGCAGAAAACAACTGGGGCTTTGACTGGCTGCCGAAGTGGGATAAAGGCTACGACGTGCTGCAGTATTTCGAGATGATGAGCCAGGGTAAAGTGAATGGCTATATCTGCCAGGGCTTTAACCCGGTGGCCTCATTCCCGAATAAAAACAAGATCGTGGCGTCGCTTTCAAAACTGAAGTATCTGGTGACCATCGATCCGCTCAATACCGAAACGTCCACCTTCTGGCAAAACCACGGTGAGTCGAACGACGTTGATCCGTCGAAAATCCAGACCGAAGTGTTCCGCCTGCCATCCACCTGTTTCGCCGAAGAGAACGGTTCTATCGTTAACTCCGGCCGCTGGCTGCAGTGGCACTGGAAAGGCGCGGACGCCCCCGGAATTGCCGTCACCGATGGCGAGATTCTGGCCGGTATCTTCCTGCGTCTGCGTAAGATGTACGCCGAACAGGGCGGCACAACGCCAGAGCCGGTGCTGAACATGACGTGGAACTACGCCACCCCTCATGAACCCGCTTCGGAAGAAGTGGCGATGGAGAGCAACGGTAAAGCGCTGGCGGATCTTATCGATCCGGCAACCGGCGCGGTGATCGTCAAGAAAGGCCAGCAGTTGAGTTCGTTCGCGCAGTTGCGGGATGACGGTACCACCGCCAGCGGCTGCTGGATCTTCACCGGTAGCTGGACGCCGGACGGCAACCAGATGGCGCGCCGTGATAACGCCGACCCGTCAGGCCTCGGCAATACGCTGGGCTGGGCGTGGGCATGGCCGCTTAACCGCCGCATTCTGTATAACCGCGCCTCCGCTGACACCCAGGGGAAACCGTGGGATCCGAAACGCCAGTTGCTGAAATGGGACGGCGCAAAATGGGGAGGTATTGATATCCCGGACTACAGCGCCGCCGCGCCTGGCAGCGACGTTGGGCCGTTTATCATGCAGCCGGAAGGGATGGGGCGCCTGTTCGCGATCGATAAGATGGCGGAAGGGCCGTTCCCGGAACACTACGAACCCTTTGAAACGCCGTTGGGAACTAACCCGCTGCACCCGAATGTGGTCTCTAACCCGGCCGCTCGCGTCTTTAAAGACGACCTTGAGCAGATGGGCAAAGTGGCGAAATTCCCGTACGTCGGCACCACTTACCGCCTGACCGAGCACTTCCACTACTGGACCAAGCACGCGCTGCTGAATGCCATCGCACAGCCAGAACAGTTTGTGGAGATCGGCGAGAAGCTGGCGAATAAACTCGGCATCGCTCACGGCGATACCGTTAAGGTCTCCTCTAACCGCGGCTATATCAAAGCCAAGGCGGTGGTGACTAAGCGTATTCGCACGCTGAAAGCAGACGGTAAAGATATCGACACTATCGGTATTCCGATTCACTGGGGCTACGAGGGCGTGGCGAAGAAAGGCTTTATCGCCAATACCCTGACGCCATTTGTCGGTGATGCGAACACACAAACGCCGGAGTTCAAATCTTTCCTGGTGAATGTGGAAAAGGTGTAACGGAGACGACCTATGGCTTATCAATCGCAAGACATCGTTCGTCGTTCCGCGACTAACGGTTTCACTCCCGCGCCGCGGGCGCGAGAGTATCAGGAAGAGGTGGCGAAGCTTATCGACGTCACCACCTGTATCGGCTGTAAAGCCTGTCAGGTGGCGTGTTCAGAATGGAACGACATCCGTGATGAAGTTGGTCATAACATCGGGGTATACGATAACCCCGCCGATCTGACCGCCAAATCCTGGACGGTGATGCGCTTCTCGGAAGTAGAGCAGAACGACAAACTGGAGTGGCTTATCCGCAAGGATGGCTGTATGCATTGCGCCGATCCGGGCTGTCTGAAGGCCTGCCCGGCGGAAGGGGCGATCATTCAGTATGCCAACGGCATCGTCGACTTCCAGTCCGAGCAGTGCATCGGCTGCGGCTACTGCATCGCCGGCTGTCCGTTTAACGTGCCGCGCCTGAACCCGGAAGACAACCGCGTCTACAAATGCACCCTGTGCGTCGACCGCGTAACAGTGGGACAGGAACCGGCCTGCGTGAAAACCTGCCCCACCGGCGCTATCCACTTTGGCTCCAAAGAGGATATGAAAACCCTGGCGGCTGAGCGCGTGACCGAGCTGAAAACCCGCGGCTACGACAACGCCGGACTGTACGATCCGGCAGGCGTCGGCGGTACGCACGTGATGTACGTGCTGCACCACGCCGACAAGCCGAATCTGTATCACGGCCTGCCGGAAAATCCGGAAATCAGCGCCACCGTGAAGTTCTGGAAAGGCATCTGGAAACCTCTTGCGGCGGTCGGCTTTGCGGCTACCTTCGCCGCCAGCATCTTCCACTATGTCGGTGTCGGCCCGAACCGTGCAGAAGAGGAAGAAGACAACCTGCATGAAGAGAATGACGAGGTGCGCAAATGAAAAGACGTGACACCATCGTGCGCTATACGGCGCCAGAGCGAATCAACCACTGGGTCACCGCCTTCTGCTTCGTGCTGGCGGCGGTGAGCGGGCTGGGCTTCTTCTTCCCGTCCTTCAACTGGCTGATGCAAATCATGGGTACCCCACAGCTGGCGCGCATTCTGCACCCGTTTGTCGGCGTAATCATGTTTGCTTCGTTCATCATCATGTTCTTCCGTTACTGGCATCACAACCTGATCAACCGGGACGATATCTTCTGGGCGAAGAATATTCGCAAGATCGTCGTTAATGAGGAAGTGGGCGACACCGGGCGCTATAACTTCGGCCAGAAATGCGTGTTCTGGGCGGCGATTATCCTCCTGGTGCTGCTGCTGGTAAGCGGGGTGATTATCTGGCGTCCGTACTTTGCGCCAGCGTTCTCCATTCCGGTGATCCGCTTTGCGCTGCTGCTGCATTCGTTTTCCGCCGTGGCGCTAATTGTGGTTATCATGGTGCATATTTACGCCGCGCTGTGGGTAAAAGGCACGATTACCGCGATGGTGGAAGGCTGGGTCACGAAGACATGGGCGAAGAAGCATCACCCGCGCTGGTACCGTGAGGTTAGCGAAAAGCAGGATAAGCGCTAACCATTAGCGCAAGTATGTTGTGGCTCGCGAAAATGGCGTCGTGCATCGACGCCATTTTTTTAGCGGATACCGCTTTATACAGACAGCGAACCAACCGGGATTCTGGTCATATGAGCATCGAATAGATACTTTTACTAAAAAGACATATCGTGAATCCCCGGACTGCGTGGGTTCGCCCTCGCGCGAAAATCGGTATTGCGTCGCAAACAGAGCAGACATGCAGCTTAGCTATTGCACCGCTTGAGTCCACGACGAGCTATCCACAGCTGCACGGCGCATAGTCTGCGGTATCAACATCGGGTATCGTAACGTACACATTGCGATGCCATAGGTATATCCCGTAGGTCAATTACGGTTATCATTAGCGATATTCACAGAGCGGACGACATGATGCCCGCCAAATTACAGAGCAGGCCACTTTATACCTCATGGATTTCTGGTCGCATCAAAACGGCAAACGCGCGCAACCAACGCTGGCGCAGCCTGAAAAACCAGGGGATAGCCTGCCCAACCAGGAAGTGACTCAATGAGCATTCGTATCATCCCGCAAGACGAGCTGGAACAGAGCGAAAAACGCGCGACGGATATGATCCCGCCGCTATTATTCCCCCGGCTAAAAAATTTATATCACCGTCGCGCCACACGCCTGCGCGAACTGGCTGAAAATAACCCGCTGGGCGATTACCTGCGCTTTGCCGCGCTGATCGCCCATGCGCAGGAAGTGGTGCTGTACGACCACCCGCTGGAGATGGATCTGACTACGCGCATCAAAGAAGCGAACGCGCAGGGTAAACCGCCGCTCGATATCCACATTCTGCCTCGTGATAAGCACTGGCATAAGCTGCTGCATTCGCTGATTGCCGAGCTGAAGCCTGAAATGAGCGGCCCGGCGCTGGCGGTTATCGAGAATCTGGAGAAGGCCTCGGAGCAGGAGCTGGAACTGATGGCAAGCGCGCTGTTTGCGTCTGATTTCACGTCGGTCAGCAGCGATAAAGCACCGTTCATCTGGGCCGCGCTGTCGCTCTACTGGGCGCAGATGGCCAGCCTGATCCCTGGAAAAGCCCGCGCGGAATATGGTGAGCAGCGTCAGTTCTGTCCGGTATGCGGTTCTATGCCGGTCTCCAGCGTGGTACAAATTGGCACCACCCAGGGTCTGCGTTATCTCCACTGTAACCTGTGTGAAACCGAGTGGCACGTGGTACGCGTGAAATGCAGCAACTGCGAACAGACCCGGGATCTGCACTACTGGTCGCTGGATAACGAGCAAGCGGCGATTAAAGCCGAAAGCTGTGGCGACTGTGGGACTTACCTGAAAATTCTCTATCAGGAAAAAGATCCAAACGTTGACGCCGTCGCCGATGACCTGGCATCTCTGGTGCTGGACGCGCGTATGGAACAAGAGGGTTTTGCCCGCAGCTCCATCAACCCATTCCTGTTCCCGGGAGAAGGGGAGTAGTTGCTGACGTTATGCCGGGCGGCGCTTGCTGCCCGGCTTACAAATAAGTAAGACGTCATCACGTCTGGTATTCCAGTAAACTCTTTAGCATCGCATTGCATCCCTTGACTGAAATCTGCCGTTTTCTTTTATTAAAAACCAGGCCAAAATACTGTATATCCAAACAGGAAAGAGAATAACAAATGGCGCTTGAAAAAGGCATTGCAGAACTGGTTCAGGAATTTATCGATGCAGGCCGCCCCTCATCGCGCGAACAGAATATTGATGACCGTAGACGCGGCTATATCGCCAGTACGGTACTGGCTGGAGAACAGGAAAAGCGCGTTCAGGTAGAAGATATCGAGCTTGAGGGCATGGCATTTCGCGTTGTCTCTCCCCTTAACGCTTCTGGCGCTCTCCCTGCCGTTATCTATTTCCACGGCGGCTGCTTTATCAGCGGCGGTTTCGCCACTCATGACAATCAGCTCCGCCAGTTAGCATACCATAGCGGCTGTCGGGTTATCGCCATGCAATACCGGCTAGCGCCAGAGCAGACTTTCCCTGCCGCGCATGACGATGCGGAAAAGGGAACGCTGATTATTCATCGCCACGCAGAACGACTCGCAATCGACGCTTCCCGTATTACGCTTGCTGGCGATAGCGCCGGAGGACATCTGGCATTAGTGACCGCTCTGCGCCTTAAAGCTGCCCATAGCTGGCAGCCAGCGCAACTGATTCTGATTTACCCGATGCTGGATGCCACCGCCAGCATGAAGAGCTATATCGACAACGGTAAAGATTACATCATCACCGAGGATACGCTGCTCAGTGGCTATGAAATGTACCTCTCATCAACAGAACGCCGTCATCCGGAAGCCAGCCCGCTGTGGCGTAACGACTTTAATGGCTTACCGCCAGTGCATATTCTGACCGCGGAATACGATCCCTTGTGTGATGAAGGCGAAGCGCTGTATCGGCACATGGTTGAGCAGGGCGTTGACTGCACCTGTCAGCGCTATCTCGGGGTGATTCATGGCTTCTTTCAGTCAGGGGGAATCAGCCCGGCGGCACGAAGCGCTATGAGGGATATCGCCTGGCGGGTTAAATCACCAGGCCAATAGAGATAAGCACGCAGGGAAACTACTCTTCTTCGTTCCCGCCCTCTTCATACGAGCCGAACGGCTTCGCGGGAAGAACAATGTAGATCCCCTCAAAAACCGCACCCAACTGGTCGTCGCCAAAGAGTTCAACCTGTAGCTGAACGCGCGCTTTGCGCCCTCGCGCCAGACGATCGAGATCGCCGCTCAGGGAGCCGAGATCGGCAACGGCGCTGGGGCGTCCGCTAATGGGCTGGCTATAACGAATATGCGCATCGGCAAGAATAATTGTGCCGCCGAGATGCCGCTCACGCAGCATCAGCCAGATAAGCCCCCAGCCGGTTAACGTTGCCTGTGAAAACAGGCTGCCGGCAAACAGCGTATGGTGCGGGTTCTGGTTGCCGGATTCCGGCATGGTGGTGATAAATTTTTGCCCGGTATACTGCTGAATGCGCACGCCCATTTTCTCGCTAAGCGGGATATGCTGATACCAGGCCTGTTGTAGCTGAGCGCACCAGTCGCCGCGGTGTAAAATATCGTCCAGCGAGGCAATCGGCTTGATCATCAAAAAATGGCGAATCGGGGTGGTGGTCGGAGTGGTAATTTCACCCTGATTGACAAAACCGAGCTTAGCAAAGAAGTCCACCGCATCTTCGCGGGCGCTACAGGTCACGCGTTTAACGCCTTCCTGACGGGCAACGGACTCCAGGGTCATCGCCATCAGGGTTCCCAGACCTTTATCCTGTACCGAGGGATCCACAGCCATAAAGCGAATGGAAGCTTCATTCTCCGCATTGACATATAGTCGCCCGACGGCAACCAGATTGCCCTCTTCATCGACCACCATCTGGTGGTGCGCCATCGCATCCCAGGCATCCCGCTCGGAGCCTTTCGGCTGATGCAGCGGCTTACGCAGCATCTCCCAGCGAAACTGATAGTAGCTCTCTAACTCTTCTTCTGTTTGCGGTACACGAAGGTGATACATAGCTGTACTCTCTTTTGTTATCCGCTGCCTGACTGAAAACTGGCTCATACCTGCAACCAAAAAGTCACTGGGCCATCATTCACCAGCGAAACTTGCATATCGGCAGCAAATCTTCCGGTCTGTGTATTCATTTCCTGGTGGCGACAGCGCTCAACGAAATATTCGTACAGCGCTTCCGCTTTATCCGGCGCCGCCCCTTTAGAAAATCCGGGACGCATTCCGCGCCCGGTATCCGCCGCCAGCGTAAACTGTGAGACCACCAGCACGCTGCCGCCAGCCTGCCGTACGTTAAGGTTCATCTTGCCTTCGGCATCGCTAAAAATACGGTATCCCAGTACGCGTTCGCATAGACGGTTCGCCTTTTGCTCATCATCGTCGCTCTCGACACCCAGCAGCACCAGAAGCCCTGGGCCAATTTCACCCGTCACGTCATCCTCCACGGTAACGCTGGCTCGGGATACGCGTTGAATTAATGCAATCATGATTGTTCTGTTTCTTCTTTTTTCAGTTTGCGGTATTCACCGAGAGTGACAGTAATTTCAGCGCCAAGCAAGACGATACACCACGTCCAGTACACCCAGACGAACAAAATAGGCACCACGGCAATCACGCCGTAAATCAACTGATATGACGGGAATGCGGTGATATATAAAGCAAAGGCCTTCTTGCCTGCTTCAAAGAGCAGCGCGGCGACCAGCGAACCAACCACCGCATCGCGGTTGCATACCTGTGTCGTCGGCACAATGCTGTAGAGCAGCCAGAATGCCACCCAGGATAACAGCAACGGGAAAATGCGCAGGACATCATCAATAAAGCTATTCAGTTCACTTGCCCACCGTAACGACAGCAGATAAGAACTGATCGCCAGGCTGGCCCCCGCCAGTAGCGGCCCCAGAGTCAGGATCATCCAGTAAACCGCAAAGGAGTATGTCTTTGGTCGCTTTCGGGTACTGCGCCAGATCGTATTCAACGCACTATCAATGGAATACATCAGCAGCAACGATGTCACGATCAGACCGAAAGCGCCCAGGGCGGTCATTCGCCGGGAGTTAGCCACAAACTGCTCAATATAGCCCTGAATGACATCCCCGGTCGCCGGGATAAAATTGGCAAAAATAAAATGACGAATCTGAATACTGACGTCAGAAAACATCGGAAATGCCGCGAACAGCGCGAAAATCACGGCGATAAGCGGCACAAGGGAGAGCAACGATACATAGGCAAGGTTGCCCGCCAGAGTCGTCATATTATCTTCATCAATACGCCGCCATAACAGCTTTAGCCAGCCTGCCAGCAGCCGCACATTGCGCGTTGTTTTTTGATGAACGGTTTTTAACATAACTGTTTGGCAAAATAGTTAGGGATGGTCTCCTTTCCGGTCACCAGAATACTGGTGATGCCTAACAGATTAGCCCCCGCGATATTATCGGCGTTATCGTCGAAAAAGATCGCATTCTCAGCCGGGAAACCTTCTGATTCGAGAACACGCTGGTAGATCCGCGCTTCGGGTTTACGCATCCCCATCTCTTGCGAAAGATAGATATGGTCAGCGGCAGCGCGTATCTCCGGGTATTCATCCGGCCAGAAAGTGGTATGTAAACGGTTAGTATTCGACAGCACCACCACCCGATGCCCCTGTTCACGTAATTTTTGCATGATCGTGATAACGTCCGGGCGCAGGGCAACAAAAACAGCCTGCCAGCCATGAGAAAACTGCTCGTAGCTCAGCGACATATTCATTTCGTGGCACATCTTTGCGGCAAAATCTTCATCGCTGATTTCGCCGCGCTCATGCTGATGAAACGCCTCCCCCATAGTGAAATGCTGCTTCAGTGTCGCAAGAGGGATGCGCGTTAAATCACTCCATGTCCCGAGCACGCGGTTAAAGTCAATATCGACAATCACATTACCTAAATCAAAGATATAGAGCATGGTCCTCTCCTTTTGTACCGTGGAAAATTAACTGTAGCGGGAAAGGAGAAGTTTGACCATGCGAGAGCGGGAACTGAATGTTCTTAAACGTGCCTGGAACTGAGGAGGCGATCTCAACGACGTATAATGCTATCAAAGGGTCGATAATACTGCCGTGATATTGCCCCAATGCCGCTCACTTAAGCAAATCATCGGTGTTGTCTTTTGTTTTATTTGTCAGCGGCAATCGCATTATTGGTGGTTTAAACGAAAATCTAATTCGGTTGATTCGCTTACTGAGCTGATACGGGCTGAAATATAAAGGATATAACTTTTTTTATGATTTTCAGCCTCTGAAAAGCCACTGACGAATAACGGACTCACCGCATGGGGGTTGGGCGCATCAAGGAAACCTGGCGAGAACGCAGGCGCACATCCAGAACTGGCCGCCAGGACGGCGGCCAGAGGGCGGGTCGAGACAGGGACAAAATTGCCGGGAGCAATTTTGAACAGCGCTTGCGCTGGCCCTGGAAGGGCGAGTCCCAGGGATGGGACGAGTAGCGTCGAGTCCCGCCCGGTCCGCCAGATGAAGCCGGAGTGGAGCAGACCGCGCAGCGGCAGGTTTTCAGCGCCATGCCGGGGGTGCAGGGGGATGGGCGAAACGTCCCCCTGCCCGTTCACACGCTGTGGATATAACGAATATCCGCGTATTTATCGTGAACGGAACAGACCACGGAATCTGAATGGGTGAAAACGAAAAATGCGTCATGCTCGCCAGAACCACCGATTAACGGAACCGCTCAGCCAGCCATAAACGCAACTGACAGCCCTTAACTGACAAGCATTACGTGATATTGCCCGGATTTATTACCCACCCGGGTACTGCGCAAGCCTTTGGAGTGGCCTATTTTTCATTACAATCACAGCGCACATCAATTGTTTCAGAACCCAGAAATTCGTTGCTCGCTGAGCCACTTTGCCAGCACGGCAATATTCGGGCTATGTAAAAATGTCACCAGCTGTCGCGCCCGCTCCGCGCCAACACCAGGCAAACGCCGCCACTGCTCTTCATCTTTTTCCAGTAACCGCTGCCAGTCGTCTTTCCTCAATCCTGAAAATGCGCTCTGCGGAACAGGAACACCCATTGCCTGCACCCAGCGCAGAAAGGGTTGTTTACGCGTGAGATTAAACTGATGCCACAGCCTAAGCCCGCGCTGCGCTGATATTCCCGGTATGGTTTGCAGGTGCTCCGGGGTAAACGCCAGCCATGAAAAGATGTGATCCATGTGCCGGGCATCGTGTACTGTCCGCCATAGCGTCTCTCCCGCGCCCTCAATATCAAGAGCCGCCCGGGATGAAAGCCACGCCAACCGTGAGAGAAACTGTTCCGCACATTCAGGCGTGGCGAAATAACAGCTTAACGAATTAAAACGCGCCTCAGGAGGCCGCGGCTTATTGCGCAGCGCCGTGCGCCAGACAACGGAATCGATACGCGGTATGCCTTGTCCGGCGAGGCTAATTTGTAGCTGATCGCCAATGCCGATATCCAGATTTTGCCAGCGGGAGAGCGAGCCGACGCTCACTCGCCGCACGCGCTTATCGTCCAGTTGCTGCGGCTCAAGGTGCGCGACCACCGCGATCTTACCGCTGCGCCCGATACTAAAGCTGATACCGTGAACTTCCATAACCCGTGAAGCTGGCGGATATTTCCAGGCAATAACCCAGTCGCCCTGCCCCGGCCCCCAGAAGCGCCCGGCGGACTCTCGTTCCCGTCGCACCACAACGCCATCGGTCACAAAAGGCAGCGGCGAGCTGAACCAACGTTGACGCCACTGCGCAACCTGCTGTACATGAGCGACGGAATGTGAAAAATGCGCGCTATGAATAAAGCCATTCTGCTGCAGTAATGCCAGTCGCTGGTTCATATTCGCCGGGCCATCGGGCCATGCCCAAATAAATACGCCCAGCTTATCGAGATCCACAGCAGTTGCCTGGCGCATCATCATGCCAGCAACTTTTGCCCGCGCGTTCATGCCTCCCATCTGTTTTTGCACATGCCCCTCTCGCAGCAGGAACAGTTCACCCTGCAGCACGCTGTTGGCAAGTTCAGCATCCACAGACTTGGGTACGGAAGGGATCTGCAGGATTTTCGCCGTCCAGTCTTCACCAGCCAGGCCATTTCCCCGGCTTATCGCCTGCGCCAAACGACCTTGCCGGTAAACCAGGGTAACCGCGACACCATCCACCTTAGGCTGTACCCACAAGCCACTCCGATCGCGCATCCAGCGCGCCACGCTGGCTTGATCCGCCAGTTTGCGCACGCCGGTATGCGCCACCGGATGCCTGACGTCGCCTTTTAACGCAGGAAATTCATCATGTGCGGGGATGTTGCTGGTAAAGCAGCGCTGCCAGTATGCCAGTCGCGCCGCCAGTTGATCATAGACCTCGTCGCTTACCGGGCTGTTTCCTTGATGCCAATAGGCATTATTCCATTTTGTTATTTGCTGACTGAGGCGCTCGATTTCCCGTTCCGCTCTGTCCTGCGGCCACGCAGGACAGGCGGCGTAGCCATCACACACCAGCCCCCATAGCAGCAGTGCCCAGATTCCTTTTTGCATCACGATGCCCTCCTGTTTTCTCGTCGGGCATTGTGCCGCAGTTGCGTTTTCCTCGGCGATGGGTGATTTTTTAACAGGACCAACTGACATCCAGATTTTCTGCGTTATTTCTGCAACACCCCTGGAAATCAGGAAAACAGCAGGCAAAATGAAAGAAACAACGCAAAAAGTGTGACAAGGACTACGTCACGCTGCGGCAGCGTGTATAATAGGCTCGTATGTAAGCTCTATTTTGACCACCACATACATAAGACACTCATGGCTCAAGGCACGCTTTATATTGTTTCCGCCCCTAGCGGCGCAGGTAAATCCAGCCTGATTCAGGCTTTATTAAAAACCCAACCGTTGTACGACTCTCAGGTTTCTGTTTCGCATACCACACGCGCGCCACGCCCGGGTGAAGTGCACGGTGAACACTATTTCTTTGTTAATCATGACGAATTCAGAAAGATGATTGACAGAGACGCTTTTCTTGAACATGCAGAAGTCTTTGGCAACTATTACGGCACCTCTCGCGAAGCTATCGAACAGGTACTGGCGACCGGCGTCGATGTCTTCCTTGATATCGACTGGCAGGGCGCACAGCAAATCCGTAACAGAATGCCTGGCGCGCGCAGCATCTTTATTTTGCCGCCGTCCAAAGATGAGCTTGACCGTCGCCTGCGCGGCCGCGGTCAGGACAGCGAAGAGGTTATCGCGAAACGTATGGCTCAGGCAGTTGCAGAAATGAGCCATTACGCGGAATATGATTACCTTATAGTGAATGATGATTTTGATACCGCGTTAAGCGATTTGAAAATTATTATTCGCGCCGAACGCCTGCGCATGAGCCGCCAAAAGCTGCGACATGGCGCTTTAATCAGCAAACTGTTGGCAGACTGAACCCACTTTCAGTATCATGCCCAGTCATTTCTTCACCTGTGGAGCATTTTAAGTATGGCACGCGTAACTGTTCAGGACGCTGTAGAGAAAATTGGTAACCGTTTTGACCTGGTACTGGTCGCCGCGCGTCGCGCTCGTCAGATGCAGGTAGGCGGAAAGGATCCGCTCGTACCGGAAGAAAACGATAAAACTACCGTAATCGCACTGCGCGAAATCGAAGAAGGTCTGATCAACAACAAGATCCTCGACGTTCGTGAGCGCCAGGAACAGCAAGAGCAGGAAGCCGCTGAATTACAAGCCGTTACCGCTATTGCTGAAGGTCGTCGTTAATCACACAGCGGGTCGCCCTTGTATCTGTTTGAAAGCCTGAATCAGCTGATTCAAAACTACCTGCCGGAAGAGCAAATTAAACGTCTTCGGCAGGCTTATCTCGTTGCACGTGACGCTCACGAGGGTCAGACACGTTCGAGCGGTGAACCCTATATCACACACCCGGTAGCGGTAGCCTGTATTCTGGCCGAAATGAAACTCGACCACGAAACGCTCATGGCCGCCCTGCTGCACGATGTGATAGAGGATACCCCCGCCACCTACCAGGACATGGAGCAGCTTTTTGGGAAAAGCGTTGCTGAACTGGTTGAGGGGGTGTCAAAGCTTGATAAGCTGAAATTTCGCGATAAGAAAGAGGCCCAGGCTGAAAACTTTCGCAAAATGATTATGGCGATGGTGCAGGATATCCGCGTCATCCTTATCAAGCTCGCTGACCGCACCCACAATATGCGCACGCTGGGTTCATTGCGCCCGGATAAACGTCGTCGTATCGCCCGCGAAACGCTGGAAATCTATAGCCCCCTGGCGCACCGTTTAGGTATCCATCACATCAAAACCGAGCTCGAAGAGCTGGGCTTTGAAGCGCTGTACCCTAACCGCTACCGCGTCATTAAAGAGGTGGTTAAAGCGGCGCGCGGCAACCGCAAAGAGATGATTCAAAAAATCCTCTCTGAGATCGAAGGGCGTTTGCAGGAAGCGGGGATTCCCTGTCGCGTGAGCGGTCGCGAAAAGCATTTATACTCTATCTACTGCAAAATGGTGCTCAAAGAGCAGCGTTTTCACTCGATCATGGATATCTACGCCTTCCGCGTAATCGTGCATGACTCTGACACCTGCTACCGCGTGCTGGGCCAGATGCACAGCCTTTACAAGCCGCGTCCCGGTCGCGTTAAAGACTATATCGCCATTCCGAAAGCGAACGGCTATCAGTCTTTGCACACTTCGATGATCGGCCCGCACGGCGTCCCGGTTGAGGTGCAAATTCGTACCGAGGACATGGACCAGATGGCGGAAATGGGGGTTGCGGCGCACTGGGCTTATAAAGAGCACGGCGGCGAAAGTAGCACCACCGCGCAAATCCGCGCCCAGCGCTGGATGCAGAGCCTGCTGGAGCTCCAGCAAAGCGCCGGTAGTTCATTTGAATTCATTGAAAGCGTGAAATCCGATCTGTTCCCGGATGAGATTTACGTTTTCACTCCGGAAGGGCGCATTGTTGAACTGCCCACTGGCGCTACGCCGGTAGACTTCGCCTATGCGGTGCATACCGATATCGGCCATGCCTGCGTCGGTGCACGGGTAGATCGTCAGCCATACCCGCTGTCGCAGCCGCTCTCCAGCGGTCAGACGGTAGAGATTATTACCGCGCCTGGCGCGCGTCCCAACGCGGCGTGGCTGAATTTTGTCGTCAGCTCGAAAGCACGCGCCAAGATTCGCCAGTTATTGAAAAACCTCAAGCGCGAAGACTCCGTCAGCCTCGGACGCCGCTTGCTCAACCACGCGCTTGGCGGCAGTCGTAAGCTGGCTGAAATTCCGCCAGAGAATATTCAGCATGAACTTGAGCGCATCAAGCTGGCAACCCTTGACGATCTGCTGGCTGAAATCGGCCTCGGCAATGCCATGAGCGTCGTGGTCGCAAGGAATCTGCAGCAAGGGCAAACCCCCGCCGTGCCGGCACAACCAGCGCCTGCGGGGCACAACCATCTGCCGATTAAAGGCGCAGATGGCGTGCTGCTGACGTTTGCCAAATGCTGCCGCCCGATTCCCGGCGACCCCATTATTGCGCACGTCAGCCCCGGCAAAGGGCTGGTTATCCACCATGAGTCCTGTCGTAATATTCGCGGCTATCAGAAAGAGCCGGAGAAATTTATGGCGGTCGAGTGGGATAAAGAGACGGCGCAGGAGTTTATCACCGAAATTAAGGTGGATATGTTCAACCACCAGGGCGCGCTGGCTAACCTGACTGCGGCGATCAACACCGCATCTTCCAATATTCAAAGTCTGAATACGGAAGAAAAAGATGGCCGCGTATACAGCGCCTTTATTCGTCTCACCGCGCGCGACCGCGTGCATCTGGCAAATATTATGCGCAAGATCCGCGTGATGCCGGACGTGATAAAAGTCACCCGTAACCGAAACTAGCTTGATACACAAAATCATTTTGCTTGCCTCCCGAAACGCTTTCGCATTTTGAACAGCGCTTACACTGCCCCGAAGGGGGGAGGCGATAAATCGAGTCACCCGCAACCAACGCCGACGCAATTTGAAGGATAAGAGCATATGAACCCACAGCGTTATGCGCGTATTTGTGAAATGCTCGCCAGACGTCAGCCTGATCTGACGGTCTGCATGGAGCAGGTCCACAAACCTCATAACGTCTCTGCGGTGATCCGTACCGCAGACGCCGTCGGCGTGCATGAAGTCCACGCCATCTGGCCGGGTAGCCGTATGCGCACCATGGCCTCCGCGGCGGCTGGCAGCAACAGTTGGGTACAGGTCAAAACCCACCGAACTATTGGCGATGCGGTCGCCCATTTAAAAAGTCAGGGGATGCAAATCCTCGCAACTCATCTCTCTGATAAAGCCGTTGATTTTCGTGAAATCGACTATACCCGTCCAACCTGCATCCTGATGGGTCAGGAGAAAACGGGTATCACTCAGGAAGCGTTAGACCTGGCGGATCAGGACATCATTATCCCAATGACTGGCATGGTGCAGTCGCTGAACGTCTCCGTTGCCTCGGCGCTCATTCTGTATGAAGCCCAGCGCCAGCGGCAAAATGCCGGCATGTACCAGCGCGAGAACAGCATGCTGCCGGAAGAAGACCAGCAGCGTCTGCTGTTTGAAGGCGGCTATCCGGTGCTGGCAAAGGTCGCGAAACGTAAAGGCCTGCCCTACCCCCACGTCAACGAGCAGGGGGAAGTTGAAGCCGATGCCGCCTGGTGGGCCACCATGCAGGCGGCGGGATAAAACTATGCAAGGTCGCCTGTTAGATGCCATCCCTCTCAATACCCTAACCGGCGTTGGCGCGGCACAGAGCAGCAAACTGGCGAAAATTGGCCTGCATACGGTGCAGGATCTGCTTCTGCATCTGCCGCTGCGTTATGAAGACCGTACTCACCTGTATCAAATCAGCGAACTGTTGCCCGGCGTGTACGCCACCGTCGAAGGTGAAGTTCTCAACTGCAACATCACCTTCGGCGGTCGCCGGATGATGACCTGTCAGATCAGCGACGGTTCCGGCATCCTCACCCTACGCTTTTTCAATTTCAGCGCGGCAATGAAAAATAGCCTGGCGACCGGGCGCCGCGTACTGGCCTACGGAGAAGCGAAACGCGGTAAACACGGGGCGGAAATGATCCACCCGGAATACCGGGTTCAGGGCGATATGAGTCCCCCCGATTTACAGGAAACGCTGACCCCGGTTTATCCCACGACAGAAGGCGTCAAGCAGGCGACCCTGCGTAAGCTCACCGACCAGGCGCTGGAACTACTTGAAACCTGCGCAATCAATGAGCTGCTGCCGCCGGAGCTGGCCCAGGGGATGATGAGCCTGCCAGAAGCCTTGCGCACCCTGCATCGCCCGCCGCCCTCTTTACAGCTCAGCGAACTGGAAAGCGGTAAACATCCGGCGCAGAGGCGTCTCATTCTGGAAGAACTGCTGGCGCATAACCTCAGCATGCTGGCGTTGCGGGCGGGCGCCCAGCGCTACCACGCCCTCGCACTCAGCGCTGACAATACGCTAAAAGATAAGCTGCTGGCCTCTCTTCCGTTCACACCTACTGGCGCTCAGGCGCGCGTGACGGCTGAAATCGAGCGTGATATGGCGCTGGATGTACCGATGATGCGTCTGGTACAGGGTGATGTAGGTTCCGGTAAAACCCTGGTCGCCGCGCTTGCCGCATTGCGCGCTATCGCCCACGGCAAGCAGGTAGCGCTAATGGCGCCGACCGAACTGCTGGCAGAACAGCATGCGCATAACTTCCGCAGTTGGTTCGAACCTTTAGGCCTTGAAGTCGGCTGGCTGGCGGGCAAGCAAAAAGGCAAAGCCCGTCTGGCGCAACAGGAGGCGATCGCCAGCGGCCAGGTCCAGATGATTGTCGGTACCCACGCCATCTTCCAGGAACAGGTACAGTTTAACGGCCTGGCGCTGGTCATTATCGACGAACAGCACCGTTTTGGCGTCCACCAGCGCCTGGCGTTATGGGAGAAGGGCCAACAGCAGGGTTTTCATCCTCATCAGTTGATCATGACCGCGACCCCGATTCCACGGACTCTGGCGATGACCGCCTACGCCGATCTCGACACTTCCGTTATCGACGAACTGCCGCCGGGCCGCACGCCAGTCACTACGGTGGCGATTCCGGATACCCGCCGCAGCGATATCATCGATCGTGTGCGTAACGCCTGTAGCCATGAAGGCCGCCAGGCCTACTGGGTCTGTACGCTGATTGAAGAATCGGATCTGCTGGAAGCCCAGGCAGCGGAAGCCACCTGGGAAGAGCTAAAACTGGCTCTGCCGGAGCTGAATATCGGCCTGGTACACGGGCGTATGAAATCTGCCGAAAAACAGGCGGTAATGAGCGCGTTTAAGCAAGGTGCGCTGCATCTGCTGGTCGCCACCACGGTGATTGAAGTCGGCGTTGACGTGCCCAACGCCAGCCTGATGATTATCGAAAACCCGGAACGTCTGGGACTGGCGCAGCTTCACCAGCTCAGAGGGCGCGTCGGGCGCGGAGCGATGGCCTCTCACTGCGTGTTGCTCTACAAATCGCCGCTCTCAAAAACCGCACAAAAGCGCCTGCAGGTGCTGCGCGATAGCAACGACGGTTTCGTCATTGCCCAGAAAGACCTGGAAATTCGCGGCCCCGGCGAGCTCCTCGGCACCCGTCAGACCGGCAACGCGGAATTCAAAGTGGCGGATTTACTGCGCGATCAGGCGATGATCCCGGAGGTTCAGCGTATCGCCCGTCATATTCACGAGCGCTATCCCCGGCAAGCTCAGGCGCTTATTGAGCGCTGGATGCCGGAAACCGAACGCTATTCCAACGCGTAGCGCAAAGGTCCTCTCACCACGCTGCGCATAATTTTTCTTCAGATGAGTGGATTATGAAACGAGAACTGGCCATCGAATTTTCGCGTGTCACCGAAGCCGCCGCGCTGGCGGGCTATAAATGGTTGGGTCGTGGTGATAAAAACACTGCCGACGGCGCAGCCGTCAATGCCATGCGTATTATGCTCAACCTGGTCAATATTGACGGCACGATCGTGATCGGCGAAGGCGAAATCGATGAAGCGCCGATGCTGTATATTGGCGAGCGCGTCGGTACCGGCAACGGTGATGCGGTGGATATCGCCGTCGATCCCATCGAAGGCACGCGCATGACGGCGATGGGCCAGGCCAACGCGCTGGCGGTCATGGCGGTAGGCGATAAGGGCTGTTTCCTCAACGCGCCGGATATGTACATGGAGAAGCTGATTGTCGGTCCGGGGGCGAAAGGCGCTATTGATCTCAACCTGCCGCTGGCGGAAAACCTGCATAACATCGCCAGCGCGCTGAACAAACCGCTAAGTGAATTAACGGTCACCATTTTAGCCAAACCACGTCACGATGACGTTATTGTTGAACTACAAAAACTGGGCGTGCGCGTATTCGCCATCCCTGATGGCGACGTCGCGGCATCCATTCTCACCTGTATGCCAGACAGCGAAGTTGACGTCATGTACGGTATCGGCGGCGCACCGGAAGGTGTGGTGTCCGCAGCGGTGATTCGCGCGCTGGACGGCGATATGAATGGCCGTCTGCTGGCGCGTCATCACGTAAAAGGCGACAACGAAGAGAACCGCCGCATCGGCGAAAACGAGCTGCAGCGCTGCCAGGCAATGGGCATTGAAACGGGCAAAGTGCTGCGCCTGGACGATATGGCGCGCAGCGACAATGTGGTTTTTTCCGCCACCGGCATCACCAAAGGCGATCTGCTGGACGGTATCACGCGCAAGGGGAATATGGCCACCACCGAAACGCTGCTCATCCGCGGAAAATCCCGTACCATCCGCCGTATTCAGTCGATTCATTATCTCGATCGCAAAGATCCGGATATCCAGTTACACATCCTGTAAATCATTTGATCAATCGAGCTTTCCGGCCTTTTCGGGCTGGAAATCTGCTCTCGTCGCGGTGAAGATACGCTAACAAGATTGAAAGGAGAGACGTTATGGCAAACTGGGTTACAGGCAAAGTGATAAAAGTGCAGAACTGGACTGATGCACTGTTTAGCCTCACCGTTCACGCGCCGGTTGATCCATTCACCGCAGGGCAGTTTGCCAAACTGGGGCTGGATGTTGACGGTGAACGCGTGCAGCGCGCCTATTCCTACGTCAACGCGCCCGGGAATCCTGATCTTGAGTTCTACCTGGTAACCGTACCGGAGGGCAAACTCAGCCCACGGCTCGCGGCGCTGAAGCCGGGAGATGAAGTGCAGGTTGTCAGCGAGGCCGCCGGTTTCTTTGTGCTGGACGAAGTACCGGATTGCGACACGCTGTGGATGTTAGCCACGGGTACGGCGATTGGCCCGTACCTGTCGATTCTGGAAGAGGGGAAAGACCTGGAGCGCTTTAAAAACGTGGTGCTGGTACACGCGGCGCGGTATGCCGCCGACCTCAGCTACCTGCCGCAGATGCAGGCGCTGGCAGCACACTATGCGGGTAAACTCCGCATTCAGCCGGTTGTCAGCCGGGAAAGCGTGCCGGGTATGCTGACGGGACGGATTCCGTTCCTGATTGAAACCGGCGCGCTGGAAGAGGCCGTTGGCCTGCCGATGAATGCCGATAACAGCCACGTCATGCTGTGTGGGAACCCGCAGATGGTGCGCGACACCCAGCAGTTGCTGAAAGAGACCCGGCAGATGCGCAAGCATCTGCGTCGCCGCCCTGGCCATATGACTGCCGAACACTACTGGTAGTCAGGACGCCGCTTTCCAGCGTACATCCAGCGTCTCGGCACCAAACTTATTCGCCCCCTGGGTGCCGACAAATGCGCCCAGATCAATAAGCATCATGACGATAATCAGCGTCGGAATGAACCGCCCTACGCCCCACTGCCAGACGCCGGGCAACATGGACCAGTTACCCGCCAGCAGCATCCACGCCAGAATCAGCAGTAGCGCCCAGAGCCCGGATTTTCCCCGATCGTGCAGGCGTTTAACGGTGACTGCCGCCGTGGGCCACAGCAGACACACCAGAATAAAAGCCGCCGTTTGCAAATTGAGAAGATTACTGCCAGCCAGCGTAAACAGCGCGCTCATGGTCATTATCCAGATAGCAATCCAGATCCAGAAATCGCGGCGTCCAATCCGCCCTTTAATTGAGAATAGCCACTGCTGTAGGGACATATTTTATTCCTTATGATCATCACTGGCGTAGTTTAGCCTGGAGGAGTGACTTTTTGACAAGCGCGGCGGTTATCGTTTTAATCATCTGCAGACAAAAAAAGGAAAGATGGGTATGAAGAAGTGGACAACCTTATGTTTTATTGGCCTGGCGGCGCTATCCGTCGGCCCGGAAGCGTTGTCCGCCGGGTCTGAGTCCACCACCACGGCGCCCTATCTTCTCCCGGGCTCGCCGGTTTTTGATACCTCCATCAGCGAGTTTCGGGAAAAATTTAACGCGAATAATCCAAATCTACCACTCAATGAATTTCGCGCCATTACCTCCAGCCGGGACCAGGCGAACCTGACCCGCGCCGCCAGCAAAATTAACGAAAACCTTTACGCCTCTACCGCCCTTGAGCGCGGGACGCTCAAAATTAAATCAATGCAAATCACCTGGCTGCCGATTGAGGGGCCGCAGCAAAGAGCGGCGAAAGCCAAAGCGCAGGAGTATATGAGTGCCGTAATACGCGCTTTCGTGCCTACGCTTAGCCAGATACAAAGCCAGCAGAAGCTGCAAAAATTGCTGGCCGCAGGGAAAGGAAAGCGTTATTTCACGGAAAGCGAAGGCGCGGTGCGCTATGTTGTGGCTGACGACGGTGAAAAGGGGCTAACCTTCGCTGTTGAACCGATTAAGCTGGCGCTATCTGAAACGCTGGAAAACAACAATAAATGACAAAAAGCAAAGCCTTTCCAGGGATGAATCTCTATACTGTTTCACAGACCATGCTGCCCGCGGGGGCGGCTATATTCCTTAATTCGCTTTAAAGCGTGGAGAATAAAAATGCGACATCCTTTAGTGATGGGTAACTGGAAACTGAACGGCAGCCGCCACATGGTAAACGAACTGGTCGCTAACCTGCGTACCGAACTGGCTGGCGTAACCGGCTGTGCCGTTGCCATTGCTCCGCCTGAGATGTACATCGACCTGGCTAAACAAGCCGCAGCAGGCAGCCACATTCACCTGGGCGCGCAGAACGTTGACCTGAACCTGTCCGGCGCATTCACCGGCGAAACATCTGCCGCAATGCTGAAAGACATCGGCGCTCAGTACATCATTATCGGCCACTCCGAGCGTCGTACCTACCACAAAGAATCCGATGAATTTATCGCTAAAAAATTCGCTGTTCTGAAAGAACAGGGGCTGATCCCGGTACTGTGCATCGGTGAAACCGAAGCAGAAAACGAAGCGGGAAAAACGGAAGAAGTGTGCGCGCGTCAGATCGACGCCGTTCTGAAAACTCAGGGCGCGAGCGCGTTCGAAGGCGCCGTTATCGCTTACGAACCGGTGTGGGCAATCGGTACCGGCAAATCCGCTACCCCGGCTCAGGCTCAGGCGGTACACAAATTTATTCGTGACCACATCGCGAAAGCCGATGCGAAAGTGGCTGAGCAAGTCATCATCCAGTATGGCGGTTCCGTTAACGCGGGCAACGCGGCGGAGCTGTTCACCCAGCCGGATATCGACGGCGCGCTGGTTGGCGGCGCATCCTTGAAAGCTGACGCTTTCGCAGTGATCGTTAAAGCCGCTGAAGCGGCAAAAAATGCGTAAGATACAATAGTTACAATACAGATGGCCCGGACAAAACGTCCGGGTTCTTTTTATCCTGCTACAATTTCCCCAACGCCTGATACCACAGATAATCCAGCGGCAGCAGAATCAAATAGCTCACTGCCGCCAGCGCAATACACAGCAGCATGCCGGCACGCGCAGGGACTTTTCCCAGCCCCATCGCCACCACAATCGGCGACGCCTGATACGGCAGCAGCGGCGTAGAGTAGCCCAGCACCTGAATCATAATCACACTTAACAGCGGGAAGCCGGTGGCATCGGCAAAGCTCTGAGCGAAGGTGGTATACAGCGCCGGCACGCCGTTAGCGGTCATAATAAAGTTCAGCGCGCTGGTGATACCAGTCAATGCGAGAAAGCTGGTGAACGGGCTCTCTTGATCCAGCGGCATAATATGCAGCAACGCATTCCCCATCACACGACCAATACCGGTTTGAGTCACCGTGATCGCCAGCCCCAGAATTCCGGCAACATAGAGGCAGGTGCGAATATTCACCCCGCTGGAGAACTCTTCGCCGCGAATAAAACCGATCCGCGGCAGAAGCGTGATCGCTGCCGCCGCCAGCCCGGTCCAGGCTGGCCCGACGCCGTGCCAGCTCTCCGTCACCCACAGCGTCAATACTGCCGCCAACATCCACGCCAGGCGCTTCTCGTCACGGCTCATTGGCGGCTGCGGCGTCATATCGCTCGGCGGATGGGGTTGCCCGGGAAACAGCCAGCATATCAGCGCAATCAACACCGCCCCTTTCAACCAGCCGAGCACCGGTGTATGGAGCAGTAAATAGGGCACGTAATTCAGGTGGATACCGTATGACCCTTCCGCCGCGCCGCTCATCACCAGATTCGGTACGTTGGCAGGCAGAATCGTGGCGGACAGTTGAAAGGTACCGAACCCAACCGCCAGCGCCAGCCCGTACCAGGGGCGCGTGCCATCCTCAATACCCGCACGCTTCGCCATCGCCGCAACAATCGGCATCAGCAGCGCAATGCGCCCCATATTGGATGGCATAACGAAAGCCAGGGCATAGCTGAGCAGCACTACGCTACCAACCATCAGCGGCCAGGAATTGGTCAACCGCGACGATAGCGCCCGCGCCGCTCTGTCCGCCAGACCGGTTTTGCGAATGGCGATCCCCAGCACAAAGCCGCTGAATACCAGCCAGAAAGCCGATGAGGCGAAGCCGCCGAAGATAACATCCGGCGGAGCGATTTTGGCAATCATTGCGGCGGCAAAAAACAGCAACGCGGTCAAAAACTCCGGCAGCAGCGAAGTCGCCCAAAGAAGAATAGTGATACCAACGATAATCGTAGGAAGGAACAGAGGATGGGACAACCAGAGTGACATACCTGTCTCCTGTCGTTTTTTTCAGCAAGAATACGCCAGCCAGTAAGACAGGTAAACGCTTGAGATGATGTAATGCCAGCCAGCTAAGCAAGCCATCAGCACGCCACTTTCATCTGGCGGCCACTTCTGGATGCGCCCTTACGTTCTCACCAGCGTCCCTGATGCGTACCGCCTCCATGCGGTAAGTGCGCGATGAATTTGCGGCCCCCAATGCTGAAGGCCATAAAAATGGCGGATATCGCGGGGTTAATGCAGGATCGCGCAACGATGATCCTGAAGTTCTTCCGCCGATGCGCGATTGAGCGTCAGCAAATTACGCTCGGTCGCCAGCAGTACCAGCGATCCGTCACTCTGTTTCGCCATTGCCAGCGCAAAGCGGCCCATATGCTCCCGCGCCTCCGGCACCTCTTCCGCCAGCATCAGGAACGGGCTGCGCTGCGCCAGCTCCGTTTCGGTAACCCGACGCGCCAGATATTTATGGCCCATTAACCCACCGGGCAGCGGCAACCAGCGGCTGCTAATAGCGGACGCTTCGTTATCCAGTTGCGTTCGAACATCAGGCCGCAGGCAGGAGATATGAATATGGAGATGATTTTGCGTACGCCCGCTGCGTGAGTTGATAGCCAAAGAGACCACATTATCCGATACGGCGGAACCACGATGCTGACTCAAGATTTCGCGCCTCTGCCAGGCCTGCCAGAAGAAGTTTGGCGTCAATGGGTTAAGCAACAACGGGCTTTCGGTACCGTTAATACGGTAAGTCGGCATCAACAGGTACTGCAGCGGACCATTGCGATCCTTCAACAGAACATAGCCAGCCTTCAGGTTCACTTCCGCACAGGGCGCAGGATTATGATTCTGCTGTTGGTCAGGGACGCACTGTTGCAGCACAATGTGACGCAACGCGTCAGGATTGCCGGAATGGAACCAGTGATAACCGCCAGCAATCGCCGCCAGAACCACAACCAGCAACGCTAATAAAAGATACCGTACTCTTCGCATTATGTTTTCCTGTCTCGACCGGAAACGGAAGAGTAGCGCAGTTTAATGACTAAATGAAAACAGAAGAGAGTTACGGAATCCTTTTCCGGCGGTGAGGCGGCAAAACCGCCACGCTGCATGAACGTCGCTCCCCGACAGGCAAGGGTGCCGCCGGGGACAAACTAAGAGAATTAACGCTGGCTAATCTGATCGAAGGTGCCGCCGTTAGAAAAGTGCTCTTTCTGGGCTTTAGTCCAGCCGCCAAATACATCATCAATAGTGAACAACTTCAGTTTCGGGAACTCACTGGCATATTTTTTCGCCACTTCAGGGTCCCGTGGGCGATAGAAATTCTTCGCCGCGATCTCCTGGCCTTCCGGCGAGTAGAGATACTTCAGATACGCTTCCGCCACCTGGCGGGTTCCTTTTTTGTCGACCACTTTATCAACGACAGCAACGGTCGGCTCAGCCAGAATCGATTCACTCGGGGTGATGATTTCAAATTTATCTTTACCCAGCGCGCTCGTCGCCAGCAGGGCTTCGTTTTCCCAGGCAATCAGCACATCGCCAATGCCGCGCTCGACAAAGGTGTTGGTTGCGCCACGCGCGCCAGAATCCAGCACTTCAACGTTCTTAAACAGCGCTTTCACGAACGCCTGAGCTTTAGCCTGATCGCCATTGTTATGATGCAGAGCGTAGCCCCAGGCCGCCAGATAGTTCCAGCGCGCGCCGCCGGAAGTTTTCGGGTTCGGAGTAATCACCGACACACCTGGTTTTATCAGGTCGTTCCAGTCATGAATCTGCCTGGGATTGCCTTTACGTACGAGGAACACAATGGTTGAAGTATATGGCGCCGAGTTATCCGGCAGGCGTTTCAGCCAGTTTTTATCAATCCGGCCGCGCTCAGCAATCGCGTCGACGTCATAGGCCAGCGCAAGAGTGACAACATCGGCATCAATGCCATTGATTACCGAGGTCGCCTGTTTGCCGGAGCCGCCATGAGACTGGCGAATCACCACGTTGTCGCCAGTTTCCTGCTTCCAGTGCGCGCTAAACGCTTTATTGTACTGTTCGTACAGCTCACGCGTCGGATCGTAAGAAACGTTTAATAGTTGAATATCTTTTGCCAGAACGCTGGCGGATGCCAGCAACAGAGTTAACCCTACGCCCCATTTATTCATCGCACCGCTCTCTTTGTGTTGTGTTGTGAGGGGTTAAGCGTGCCAGAAAGCCAATCGATGATTAAAGAATAAAAAAAGATTTGCTATAACTTGTGAATATATAAAGCGGGGGGGAATACCCTCTCCCAAACGGGAGAGGGGGAAATCATTATACTTCTTCCATGCGGCCCAGCAGCGCCTGCAGACGATCCTGCCAGCCCTGCAGCTGTTCTTTCAACTGACCGTTTTCACGCTCAATTTCTTCACGGGTGTGCTGCGCGCTCTGTACTTCCTGCGCCAGCGTGTTGTTCTTTTCTTTCAGCTCTTCGATTTCCATCTGTAACAGAGTGATGGTATCAATCGCCTGCTGAACTTTAGATTCTAATTTCTCAAACACTTCTAATGACATCGTCATACCTCTCCTGAACTTGCAAGGCGTTGATAGAAACCGTCCGTTTCGTATACGCGTTGACGCCTTAACGAAAATTAGCGCACTACAGTAATGATGTAGTCGATTGTATGAAGCCCCGCCGTCACTGTCCAGCGGCAAGCCGCGCAGATTGCGGTTTGCAACACTTTTCAGCCTTTACCTGGTCTGCTAACTGTGTTTCCCCGCGACTTTTTCATAATTGTTAATCTTCAGGTTAAAAAATTGAGCGGTGAAACGCTCCCGCAAAATGGCTGAACACCCGTTTATAGCGCGAAAACGCTCATTTTCTTGACGCAGCACACACATTTGAATTTCGATATTTCTCGTTTTTGCTCGTTAACGATAAATTAACACTATGCCTACACGGCAGCGTGGTCGCCCGCGACCTTCAGACATACAATAACCATCATTACGCTTCAGGATTCAATTATGAGCCAAACATCAACACTAAAAGGCCAGTGCATTGCAGAGTTCCTCGGTACCGGGTTGTTGATCTTTTTCGGCGTTGGGTGCGTCGCTGCGCTCAAGGTCGCGGGGGCCAGCTTCGGTCAATGGGAAATCAGCATCATCTGGGGTCTCGGTGTCGCAATGGCGATTTACCTGACCGCAGGCGTGTCCGGGGCGCACCTTAACCCGGCGGTTACCATCGCGCTATGGCTGTTCGCCTGTTTCGATGGTCGTAAAGTCGTTCCTTTTATCTTTTCGCAATTCGCTGGCGCCTTTTGCGCTGCGGCTTTGGTTTACGGGCTTTATTACAATCTTTTCTTCGATTTCGAACATACTCACCATATGGTGCGCGGTAGCGTCGAAAGTCTTGAACTGGCCGGCATATTCTCCACTTACCCCAATCCACATATCAATTTTGTGCAGGCCTTCGCGGTAGAAATGGTGATTACCGCTATCCTGATGGGCGTCATTCTGGCGCTGACTGACGATGGTAATGGCGTGCCGCGTGGCCCGCTGGCCCCGCTGTTGATCGGCCTGCTGATCGCCGTTATTGGCGCATCTATGGGCCCACTGACCGGCTTCGCCATGAACCCGGCGCGTGATATTGGCCCAAAAGCCTTCGCCTGGCTGGCCGGCTGGGGAAACATCGCCTTCACTGGCGGCAAAGATATCCCTTATTTCCTGGTGCCGCTCTGTGCGCCAGTGGTCGGTGCTGCACTGGGTGCGTTCGGCTACCGCAAGCTGATTGGCCGCCATCTCCCCTGCGACACCTGCGTCGTCGAAGTCGAAGAAAAAGCAGCAACCACTTCACACTCAACGTCGCAACACAAAGCTTCGCTGTAATCTGACTACGGGACTCATACTATGACCGACAAAAAATATATCGTAGCGCTCGACCAGGGCACCACCAGTTCCCGCGCCGTTGTAATGGATCACGATGCCAATATCGTCAGCGTCTCTCAGCGAGAATTCGAACAAATCTATCCCCGCCCGGGTTGGGTTGAACACGACCCAATGGAGATCTGGGCATCGCAAAGCTCGACGCTGGTAGAAGTGCTGGCAAAAGCCGATATCAGCTCCGATCAAATCGCGGCGATTGGCATCACCAACCAGCGTGAAACCGCCATCGTGTGGGAGCGAGAGACCGGTAAGCCGATTTACAACGCTATCGTCTGGCAGTGCCGTCGTACCGCTGAAATCTGCGAGCAGCTTAAGCGCGACGGTATGGAAGAGTACATCCGCAAGGCCACCGGCCTGGTGGTTGACCCCTACTTTTCCGGCACCAAAGTGAAGTGGATCCTCGACCATGTCGATGGCGCGCGCGAACGCGCGAAACGCGGCGAATTGCTGTTCGGCACCGTGGATACCTGGCTTATCTGGAAAATGACCCAGGGGCGCGTCCACGTTACCGATTACACCAACGCTTCACGTACCATGCTGTTCAATATCCACACGCTGGACTGGGACGACAAAATGCTTGATGCGCTGGATATCCCGCGCGCCATGCTGCCGGAAGTGCGCAAGTCCTCCGAAGTGTACGGCCAGACCAATATTGGCGGTAAAGGCGGCACGCGTATTCCCATCGCCGGTATCGCGGGCGACCAGCAGGCTGCGCTATTCGGCCAACTGTGCGTTAAAGAAGGGATGGCGAAAAACACCTACGGCACCGGCTGCTTTATGTTGATGAATACCGGCGAAAAAGCCGTGGCGTCAACGCATGGTCTGCTGACCACCATCGCCTGCGGCCCCCGCGGTGAGGTGAACTACGCCCTGGAAGGCGCGGTGTTTATGGCTGGTGCCTCCATCCAGTGGCTGCGTGATGAAATGAAGCTGATTAGCGACGCGTTCGATTCCGAATATTTCGCCACCAAAGTGAAAGATACCAATGGCGTGTACGTGGTACCGGCGTTTACCGGCCTTGGGGCGCCGTACTGGGATCCGTATGCCCGTGGCGCGATTTTCGGTCTGACCCGCGGCGTGAACGCGAATCACATTATTCGCGCGACGCTGGAGTCGATTGCTTATCAGACCCGCGATGTGCTGGAAGCCATGCAGGCAGACTCCGGAATTCGTCTGCACGCTCTGCGCGTCGACGGTGGCGCTGTGGCCAACAACTTCCTGATGCAGTTCCAGTCCGATATTCTCGGCACTCGCGTGGAGCGCCCGGAAGTACGTGAAGTTACCGCGCTGGGCGCAGCCTATCTGGCTGGTCTGGCGGTCGGTTTCTGGCAGAACTTGGATGAGCTGCAGGAAAAAGCGGTTATTGAGCGCGAGTTCCGTCCGGGGATCGAAACCACCGAGCGTAACTATCGCTATAGCGGCTGGAAGAAAGCGGTAAAACGCGCCCTGGCGTGGGAAGAGCACGACGAGGGGTAATATTGTCGCGGGTGAGTTCCACTCTCGCCCGCTGGCAGGGTAATCACCCAGGCCCGGACGGGCATACCTCGCCAATCCGGGCTTTTTCTGCCCGGATTCGGTTGCAATACGCTGTTTTTATGATCATCAACGTCCAGACAGTCCTCTCACTGACCGGAACGACGTCTTATCGACACCGAATGCATTCGCACACCGCAAGGCGCCGGATGGCCGATCCCGAGAAATCAGGAAGAATTTTTCATCAGAAGAGCAGAGAAAAGTGACAAAAAAAGATATTTTGTCGGGATACTGCTGCGATCAATGATGCAAAGTGTTAACAATAAATTAGCGTATTTCCCCTGTAGCAATATTTACCGATGAAACATTGGCAAACGTTTGCTTTTGACCGGCAGTCCGATAAAATTCCTGCTTTGCCACTTTTGGGATTGTTGTGATGTCCGTGAATACCGCAGAGCCAGAAAATGCGCAACCGATTGCGCATAAGCAAACCAGCGAATTGATCTATCGGCTTGAAGACCGCCCGCCGTTACCGCAAACGTTATTCGCCGCTTTCCAGCACCTGCTGGCGATGTTTGTCGCGGTAATCACCCCGGCGCTGTTAATTTGCCAGGCTCTGGGCCTTCCTGCTCAGGACACACAACACATCATCAGCATGTCCCTCTTCGCCTCCGGTGTGGCGTCAATTATCCAAATTAAGGCCTGGGGCCCGGTTGGTTCCGGGTTGCTCTCTATTCAGGGCACCAGCTTTAACTTTGTCGCGCCGCTCATTATGGGGGGGACCGCGCTGAAAACCGGCGGCGCCGATGTGCCGACCATGATGGCCGCGCTGTTCGGTACGCTGATGCTGGCCAGCTGCACGGAAATGGTACTCTCCCGCGTGCTGCACCTCGCACGCCGTATCATTACCCCGCTGGTCTCCGGCGTGGTGGTGATGATTATCGGCCTGTCGTTGATTCAGGTTGGCCTGACCTCCATCGGAGGCGGCTACGGGGCGATGGCCGATCATACCTTCGGCGCGCCGAAAAATCTGCTACTGGCAGGTATCGTCCTGGCGCTGATTATTATCCTTAACCGCCAACGCAATCCGTACCTGCGCATCGCTTCCCTGGTTATCGCGATGGCGGCCGGTTATCTGGCGGCATGGTTCCTGGGTATGCTTCCGACCAATAGCGCCCCGACGGAAAGCAGCCTGATTATGGTGCCAACCCCCCTTTACTATGGGCTGGGCATCGACTGGAACCTGCTACTGCCGCTGATGCTGGTATTTATGATTACCTCGCTGGAAACCATCGGCGATATCACCGCCACTTCTGACGTCTCCGAGCAGCCGGTTTCCGGTTCGCTATATATGAAACGCCTGAAAGGCGGCGTGCTGGCAAACGGTCTGAACTCGTTTGTCTCTGCGGTGTTCAATACTTTCCCCAATTCATGCTTCGGCCAGAACAACGGCGTCATCCAACTGACCGGCGTCGCCAGCCGCTATGTCGGGTTCGTCGTGGCGTTGATGCTGATCGTGCTCGGTCTGTTCCCGGCGGTAAGCGGTTTCGTACAGCATATTCCTGAGCCGGTACTCGGCGGCGCAACGCTGGTGATGTTCGGGACTATCGCCGCTTCCGGCGTGCGTATTGTTTCCCGCGAGCCGCTGAACCGCCGCGCAATCCTGATTATCGCCCTGTCGCTGGCCGTCGGTCTTGGCGTCTCCCAACAGCCGCTGATCCTGCAGTTCGCCCCTGACTGGCTGAAGAATCTGCTCTCTTCCGGTATCGCTGCCGGTGGTATCACGGCAATTATACTGAATCTGATTTTCCCGCCAGAAAAAAACTGATCCTGTCTGGTGCCCCGGCCACATACTGATGGTCGGGGCGCGAGTATCATCAACGCCACATCATCTCATTACACAATTCCTGTCTTGAGGATTGTGCATAATTCGGGCATAACAGCCTTATATGCCTCGCTCAGGATCGAAGACCATGAAATTTCTCGAAAAGCTGATTCTCTGGCTGTTGATTGCCCTGCTGGTGGCGGTTATCGCCGCTTATTTCCTGCTGCAAACCCGCTGGGGGGCGCGCCAGGCCAGCGCCTGGCTAAGCGACGGTACTGGCTGGCAGGTCTCCTTCGACAAGATGGAGCATAATTTCTCCTCGCCCCTGCACCTGCGGCTGCAAAACGTCACCCTCGGTCGCGACGGCAAACCCGCCACGCTGGTCGCTAAAACGGTGGATATCGGTTTTAGCAGTCGCCAGTTTAGCAACCCGCTGCACGCTGACGATATTGTTCTCAGTAACGGCACGCTCAATTTCTCGCCGTCTTCCGCGGCACTGCCGTTTGCTGCGGACCGTCTGCAGTTGCGCAACATGGCGTTCAACAGCCCGGAAAGCGACTGGGATCTCAGCGCTCAACGCGTCACCGGCGGCGTCAGCCCATGGGTACCGGAAGCCGGTAATGTCCTTGGCAAGAAAACACAGATTCAGATGAGCGCCGGATCAATGACGCTCAACGGGATTGAAGCCAGCAATGTGCTGATTCAGGGCAATATTGATAACGGGGAAGTGACGCTCTCAACCATCGGAGCGGATGTTGCGCGCGGCACACTCACCGGCACGGCGAAACGTAGCGCCGACGGTGGCTGGCAGGTCAATAATTTACGCCTCAACGAGATCCGCCTGCAAAGCAATAAATCGCTTGCCGACTTTTTTGCGCCACTGGGCACCCTTCCTTCTCTGCAAATTGGTCGTATTGATATCACCGACGCCAGCCTGCAGGGGCCTGGCTGGGCGGTCACCAACCTCGATCTAAATCTGCGCAACCTCGCCCTGAATCACGGCGACTGGCAAAGCCAGGATGGTGCGCTGTCGATGAATGCCGACGAATTTATTTACGGCTCATTGCATTTTCTCGATCCTATTCTCAACGCCGGTTTCTCGCCGCAGGGCCTCGCCCTGCGCCAGTTCACCTCGCGCTGGGAGGGAGGGATGGTGCGCACGTCCGGCAACTGGCTGCGCGCCGACCGTGCCCTGGTGCTGGATGACACCGCGTTCGCGGGTCTCGAATATACCCTGCCCGCCAACTGGAAGCAGTTGTGGATGGAACCACTACCGGAGTGGCTGCAAAGCCTGACGCTGAAAAAATTTAGCGCCAGCCGTAACCTGATTATTGATGTTGAACCGACATTCCCGTGGCAGATTACCGCCCTTGATGGCTACGGCGGCGAGCTACAGCTGGTGAAAAACCGCAGCTGGGGCATATGGAACGGCAGTGCGACGCTGAACGCCGCTGCCGCCACCTTTAATCGTATCGACGTCCGCCGTCCATCGCTGAAGCTTAGCGCAAACGCCTCAACGGTGAACATTAACGAACTCAGCGCCTTTACTGAACGCGGCATTTTGCAGGCCACAGCGGTGGTCTCACAGCTCCCGCAGCGACGGGTTAATGTAAGTCTGAATGGCCGCGGCGTGCCGCTGAATATTTTACAGGCGTGGGGCTGGCCGGCGCTGCCGATTTCCGGCGACGGTAATCTCCAGTTGACCGCTACCGGCAGCGTCCTGGCCGATGCGTCGCTGAAGCCAACCGTCAACGGCCAGCTTAGTGCGATCAATATGGAGAAGCAGCAGGTTGCGCAGATAATGCACAATGGAGACGTCACTACGACTCAGGAGCCTTCAGCTCCAACAGTTGCCACGCCTTAAATGCGAGGGGGATTTTCTTTTCGCCTGTTTTTGTTCGGCGGACTGTTCCGTTCACCGCCATTACGAGGACATCGGTTATATCCTCAGCCTGTGAACGGCCTGCAAATTGAGGGGCGATCTACAACTTCTTCAGCAGTGCCTGGTGTACGTTAGCGGGCAGGAAGTGGGAGACATCGCCCTGGTGGCGCGCGACTTCTTTGACCAGCGATGACGAGATAAACGACCACTCTTTGCACGGCATCAGAAAAACGCTTTCCAGCGTTGGCATCAGATGCCGGTTCATATGCGCCAGCTGCATCTCATATTCAAAATCCGCTACCGCCCGCAGACCGCGAATTAAAATATTCGCCTGCTGCGCGCGGGCGAAATTAGCCATTAAATCACTGAAGCCAATAACTTCAACGTTGACCAGGTGCGCCGTGGCCTGCGTTGCCAGCGCAATCCGCTCATCGAGGGTGAACATGGGTTTTTTACTCGGGCTGGCGGCGATCGCCAGCAGGACTTTATCAAACATGCTGGCCGCACGGGTGACGATATCAATATGGCCGTTAGTGACAGGATCGAAGGTTCCCGGATAGATCGCTTTTGTGCTCATAATGACACTTTCTCCGAGTAGCCGCGGCTTAGCGCCCACAGCTCGGTGTATTTATTAAACGTATATTGCGCATTGACCACCGCCAGCAGCCAGCCCTGTCTGCCATCCAGAATTCCGCCGCGCAGCAGCAGCGTTTTCACAAATGCTCCCAGAGTATGGCCGAAGATCGCAACCAACGAGGTTTTTTTACCTTTCTGGTAACGCTCCAGCGCCCAGGCGGCGGCATAAGCTAACTGCTTTTGCTGAAAGGCGGAAAAATCACGGCAGGTTAAATGCAGTAAGTCGCCGGAAAGTTCAACGACCTGCGCGCCTTTACTGTCGAGAGATTCATGTACCAGATTATCGTTATAGCGATAACGCTCGCGTTGATACAGGCGCATCACGCGGTCAGGGTACCAGCCGCTGTGGCGCATAAAGCGGCCAAGAAAATAGTTGCGCCGGGCGATGCTGTATATCGCGCCGGTTTGCGGTGCGGCCAGCACGCTGCGGATAGCTTGCGCAAGCTCTGGGGTGACGCGCTCATCGGTATCGAGCATCAGTACGTAATCGCCGGAGGCGTACTCCTGGGCCCGCTGACGCTGAATTCCGTAGCCCTGCCAGTCGCGATTGATATGAACCTGCACGCCCAGGCTGCGGGCTAATTCAACCGTATTGTCGCTACTGCCGGAATCCAGCAGGATGATTTCATCGGCCCAGTTTACCGACGCCAGGCAATCGGGCAACAGATCTGCGGCGTTTTTGGCGATCATCACGACCGAAAGTCGAGGCGACATTAATGGCTCCGCTGTGGCAGATAGGGTTGCAGTAACTGTAGCAGACGGGAGAGCGCGCCCTGGTTCTGGTGCAGCACTTCCACCGCGTGGCGGCCATACCACAGGCGGTAGTCTTCATCCGTCAGCAGGTTAGACACCTGCGTCACCAGAGAACTGACGTCGGTGACGGTAATCAGGCCGTCGGCCTGCTGCAGCCTGGCGCAGATATCTTTGAAATTGAAAGTATGCGGGCCCATCAGCACCGGGATTGCGTGGGCAGCGGGCTCCAGCGGATTATGGCCCCCGCGTTCCACCAGGCTACCGCCGACAAACGCAAGGTCGGCAATGCCGTACAGCAGCATCAGTTCCCCCATGGTATCGCCAATCACCACCTGAGTGCTGCCAGAGGGAATCTCACCGGTGCTGCGCAGGGTGTAGCTCATCCCCGCTTTGCGCACCATCTCGCGGGCGTCGATAAAGCGCTCCGGATGACGAGGGACGAGGATCAACAGCAGACCGGGGAAGGTCTCCAGCAGCTTTCTGTGCGCCTGGAGAATAATTTGTTCTTCGCCGTCGTGGGTGCTGGTGGCAATCCAGACCTGGCGATGCGGTGCCCACTGGCGACGCAAAGTAATGGCGCGTGCGGCCAGCTCCGGCGTCACCGAGATGTCGAATTTCAGACTCCCGGTGACCGCCAGTTGATTGCGCTTCAGACCCAGGCTAATAAAGCGGTTTGCATCTTCTTCATTCTGCGCGGCGATAAGCGTAATGCGGCTCAACAAACGGCGCATAAATTTGCCCAGTCTGGCATAACCCTTCGCCGAACGTTCGGACAAACGGGCGTTAGCGATCACCAGCGGGATTTTACGCTTATGCAGCGTTGCGATCATATTCGGCCATAGCTCGGTCTCCATGACGATAACCAGTTTCGGCTGTACAGTATTGAAGAAACGATTCATCGCACCGGGCAGGTCGTAAGGCAGATAGACGTGATGCACGTCTTTACCGAAAGCGGACATCGCTCGCTCCGAACCGGTTGGGGTCATGGTAGTGACAGTAATCGGCAGAGAGGGGTAACGATGGCGTAACGCGCGTACCAGCGGGATAGCCGCCAGAGTTTCGCCTACGGAAACGGAATGCAGCAAAATGCCATCCGGTTCTACCTTGTTCTGACAGAAGCCATAACGCTCCGCCCAGCGTTTACGATAGGCAGGGGCCTTACGGCTGCGTAAAAGCAACCGCAGCCACACCAGCGGCTGAATAAGGTAGAGTAAGGCGGTATAAAGCAATTCCAAGCGATTTATCCGTATTTATGTTTTTGCGGGCAAATTCTAAGCATTTACCCCGCGTAAAGCTATCTCTTTGGCAGAAACGAAGGGATTCTGTATTAAGCCGCGTCGCGATAGCGCCTGATGCGCAGATAGCGGCGCCCGAGACGCCAGCGTAAACGCGGCGTACGGGCGTTTTTCCAGATCAGACGCCAGATGCCGCGCTCAAAAAATTCTTTAACGATAATATGTTTTTTTGCCTCATCTTTCATGCTATCGAAGGTATGGATAATTCCCAGCCCCTCTTTGGCTATCTGCCAGCGGCAGGCGGAAATATCGCGAACCTTATCCGGATAACGCTGGTTGATAATCTCCAGCATCTCCAGAATCTTCATATAGTGGCGCGCCGAGCGCATCAGCGTATCGTCGTTATCCGGCTTATGCGACACCGATTGCGAATGAATATAGTAATCGTAGAACGGCTCACTGGTGTACTGCACCCGTTCAGCCGCCAGCAACACTTCCGTGGTCCAGGGAATATCCTGATGGCGCAGACCCGGCTCAAAGTGAAAGTTGTGCTGAGCGATAAATGCACGACGGTAGATATTCAGCCAGGTGACATGCAGGAACTTGCGTGAATCCAGCGCCTGCTTTAACCACGCGTGGCCGGGCAACACGCCGGTAGACCGCAGACGGTCGGGCGGGAAAATGGGGTGGATATCTTTTTTCGTCTCGTAGACGTAGCGGCCATTGCAGGTCGCTACGTCGAGGTTGCCCTTTTCCGCCATCTCCAGCAGGGTACGATACATGCCAGGGTAAAACTTATCGTCAATATCCGGGAAGGCCAGGTACTTACCGGCGGCCACCGCAAGCCCGGTATTACGCGCCACCGAAACGCCCTGATTTTCCTGCTCCAGCACCTTCACGTTTTGCAGACGATCTTTCCACTGGTCAATAACCCCGAGGCTGCCGTCCGTCGAACCGTCGTTTACCAGGATCAGCTCATAGCTTTCCAGTTGCTGTTGCTCAAGACACGCAAAAAATTGCGCAAGGAATTTTTCACCGTTATAAACGGCGGCCACGATGCTCAACAAAGGCGTTTGACTCATCACTCATTCGTCCTGGTTAAATAACGGTGTCAGACGCTGCGCAGCTGACGGTACTGCTGACAAATCGACGCGACGCTAAATTTTTCCAGCGCCGATACGTCGATGGCAGGCGGGCTATGGTAAATGCTTTGCATCGTCTGAGCCAGTGCCTGGCTGTTCAGATCCGCCAGACCGCGCGATAGCCCGCCGGTTAAAATTTCGCTCACGCCGCCCGGACAGCGGGTGCTGGCGACCGGCGTCTCCAGCAACAGCGCTTCAACGATCACATTGCCGAAGCCCTCGCTATCGGAGCTCAGCACCAGCATCCGCGCGCCTTTAATCCACGGCTGCGGGTTTTTCTGGAAGCCTTTAAACAGGACGCGATCGCCAACCTGCAGCGTCTGCGCCAGCTGACGCAGGCGCTGTTCCTGCTCCGTTTTCCCCTGCCCCAACAGCACCAGCGGCGCATCAATACCACTCTGCGCATAGGCTTCAATCAGCCGATCGTGACGTTTGCCGGGATGGAAGCGTCCTACGTGAATGATATAGTCGCCCTCAGGCCGCTCGCTGGCTTCTGCCGCCGCGGCGCGCAGGGCGGCGATATCAAACGGATTATAAATAGTTTTCAACTGGGCGGGATGAATAGCGAACTGTTCCACCAGATCCCTGCCAACCGCATCGGAGACGGTAACGATGTTGCGCCCCTGGTAAACGCGCTTGATCTTCTGTTGCTTTATCCAGCGATCGAAGCCGGTGCGATGGCCGAGATATGAAGCGGAAAACATACCGTGCAGGCAGAACCAGAGGTTACGCCCGCGCAACAGTCGACTGCGGCGGACAATACGGTCGGTTTTATGCAGATTCGAGAGCACCAGGTCGAAACGCCCCTGCTGTTCCGCTTTCTCCACTGCCGCATCAAGCTGGCGCGCGCGTCGGGAAAGCTCGGTTAGCTTGCGCCACGGTTTGCGGCAACGGTCAACGATGACCTGATAATCCAGGCCTTCCGGCAACGGATAATCGCAGACGTCGCGCAGGGAAAATAGCGAGACCTGTTCGCCCTCGCTGAGAAACTGCTCCGCCAGGGTCAACACCACTTTTTCCGCGCCGCCGCCCGGCAGACCGTCGATGACAAACAGTATGCGCATTGTTATTTCACCAAATCCTGATAAAGGGAGAGCAACTGCGCCGATAAGCGTTCGCTGGTGCAGGCCATGATACGCTCGCGGGCGCATTCGCCTTCTGCCGAACCTAAAGCGCGGGCGGGGAGCGCAATAACCGACTCCCGCAGGGCCGGAATATCCAGCGCATCGCAAACATAACCGTTGCGCCCCTGAACGATAAATTCCGCGCCGCCGCAGCCAGTGGTGGTGATCACCGGCAGACCGCAGGCCATCGCTTCAAGGATCACGTTAGGGAACGGATCGTACAGCGTTGGCAGCAGCAGACCGTCGGCCATCTGATAGAACGGCAGGGTTTCCGACTGCATACCGAAAAAGCGGACCCGCGCCTCGCAGCCCAGGGTTTTCGCCAGTTGCTGGTAACGCTTCTGCTCTTTATCTTTACCGACCACCAGCAGGTAGCGATCGGTGGGGGCGATGGCGCGAATCGCCGCATCCAGCCCCTTACGCTCAAACCCGGAGCCCACGTAGATCAGGCAGGTCGCCTGCTGCGGAAGATCCCATTTGGCGCGCAGCGCGGCAAAGTCAGCTTCCGCAGGCGGCAGAAAACGCTGATTATCGATAGCGTTATAGATAACGTGGATTTTCTCCGCCGGCAGACCGAAGTCTTCAATGATTTCCTGTTTAATCATCTCCGCGTTGCAGATAACGCCGCGCAGGTGCGAATCCAGATACATTTCGCGCTCAGCCTGCATCACATAGCGATGATAGCGGTCAGCAAACAGCAGGCGGCTTTTCCAGCCGGGTAAAATGCGCGAGCGTTGCTGTAGCCAGCGACGATGTACGCCGTCTCCGGCACGATACAGGTCGCAGCCGGGGATGCGTTCATGGCTCTGCACCAGGTCGAAAGACTCGCGCTGCCACAGTTGGCGCGCGGCTTCGGCAAATCCACGCTCGCGGCTGATCCGCCCCCATTTGCGCGGGTTGCAGATATGAATGTTCCACTCCGGTTTCACCGGCCCCTGCCACTCACGGGTGATGACGTTCAGTTCAAGGTCACTGTCGTCGAGGGCTTCCAGCGCGCGGGAGACAAAGCGTTCCGCGCCGCCATCCGGGCGATATTTCTGGCGTACCAGAGCCAGCCTGAATTTACTCATGCCAGTACCTTTTTCGCCGCCGCGATAACCGCGTCGGTGGGAATTAAATCGAGATAACGTTCGTCTGTGTCGGTGTCGATATCATCAGGATCGGGAATAGAGCCGAAATCCCCCGCCCAGATCACCTCGCCCCGCGCCTGCCAGGGTCGCCAGAAGGTGAGTTTGGAGGGGCCGAACAGCGCCACCAGCGGCGTGCCCAGCGCGGCGGCCATATGCATCGGTACGGAATCGACGCCGATAAACAGGCGGGCATGAGCGATAAGCGCCGCCAGCTGGCGCAGGGTCAGTTGCCCGGCAAGGGAGTGCAGGCGGGCATCGGGGCAGCCCGCCATAATGGTGGCTATCATTTGCTTCTCTTTGGCGTCCGGCCCGGAAGTCAGCACCACCGGGTAACCCGCCGCAGAGAGGGCGTTAATTAATGCGCTCATACGCTCTTCTCGCCAGCACTTAAAGAACCAGCGGGAGGTTGGCTGAATCACAATGTAGCGGTCCTGAAACCCATCTGGTAGCAGCGCGCAACTGGTGGCCCAGTCCTGCTCGCTGTAGCCCATCTTTGCCGGCGCATCGTCAATATTCAGCCCTAATGGCGCCAGAATCGACAGATTCTGCTGAACCGTATGCAGTTGATTATGCTGCTGCGTGGAAGCAAGTGCGGTATGGCAAAAACGCCAGGCCGGATGCCGACGCTTTGGGAAGTCAAAACCGATACGGGTCGCCGCGCCGGTCAGTTTGCTGATGATCGCGCTGGGCCACTGATCGGCAAGGTTAAACACCATATCGTAGCGCTGCTGGCGGAGGGTGCGAATAAGCCGCCACTCCATCTTAAGCTGATGCGCGGTTCCCTGTTTTTTCCAGCGCCGGTCAATGCCATAAATGTGGTTGATATCGGTATTTGCCGCCAGCATATCCCGGGTTTCTTCATAAAGCAGCACATCCACACAGGCGGTGGAATATTGCTGTTTTAGCACATGAATAAGCGGCGTTATCAATAACATGTCGCCATGATGGCGAAGCTTAATGACCAGGATTCGCGCCGGGTTCACGCGGCCGGAAGTGCGGGTTTCAGGCGTCATGCTCTGTTCTTCATTCAGGATCAAGGTTCCAATTCTAGGGGATCAGATAGATTGAGAGAAGCGTTGTCTTGCTCTACCATGAGCCGATAGGTATGACCTGAGGACGTTTTCGTGCACAAACCCGCATTTCTCATCACGATTGATACAGAGGGCGACAACCTCTGGCAAAAACATGACAGCATCACCACCGAGAATGCACGCTATTTACCGCGTTTTCAGCAGCTTTGCGAAAAGTATGGCTTCAAACCGGTATATTTGACCAACTATGAGATGGCCATCGATCCCGCGTATATCGAATTCGCCAAAGATGTCATCGCCCGGGGAACTGCGGAAATCGGTATGCATCTTCATGCCTGGAACAGTCCGCCGACCGATCCGCTCACCGATGACGACTGGCGGCATAAACCGTATTTGATCGAGTACAGCGATGCATTGATGCGTGAAAAAGTCGACTATATGACCCGACTGCTGGAGGACACCTTCCAGACCAAAATGGTCAGCCACCGCGCCGGACGCTGGGCATTTGATGAGCGCTACGCGCGTCTGCTGGTGGAGTATGGTTATCAGGTGGATTGCTCGGTAACGCCGCGGGTGAACTGGAAAACCGCCAAAGGCGCGCCGCAGGGCGACGGCGGCACCGATTATCGCCGCTTCCCCCAGCATGCCTACTTCCTTGATGAAAATGATATCAGCCGCGAAGGCCACTCACCGCTGCTTGAAGTGCCAATGAGCATTCAGTTCAAGCATTCGGCGTGGATGAATAGCCTGAAACAGGGTTACGACCGCCTGCGCGGTAAAGTGCGCTCCCCGTCGGTACACTGGCTGCGCCCGATGGGCGGCAACGTCGAGACGATGAAGAACGTTGTTCAGCAGACGCTGGCGCAGGGCAATGACTACGTCGAATATATGCTGCACTCTTCCGAGTACATGCCTGGCGGCAGCCCGACGTTTAAGAACGAGCAGGATATCGAGCGCTTATACGCCGATCTGGAGGCGTTTTTCAGCTGGCTGGCGCCGCAGGTGAAGGGGATGACGCTGGCGGAATACTACCAACAGAAATACGCGCAGCGATAAAAGCTCGTGGCCCGGCATCGGTGTAATCAGCAGCACAGCGTTCTGCTGGCTATTCCTCATGTCACTCAGATTAACCAGCGTGGCCGTTTCCTCTTGTCCGACAGGTTACGGCGTTAGCGCTGGCGATACAGATGATGTTGTCAATACATGTAGCGCCAGGCAGCGTAAATCATCACGCCATTAAGCCAGCCCCTGAGATTGCAACAATTGCAGCACCTGAGAAGCGGCAATATCCCCGGTGCTGTTACCGCTTTCAGGGCGCACCACATACTGATTTTTACCGTAGCCGCCAATCAATCCCGGATCGGTCGGGCCGTACAGCGTGAAGTTCGGTTTATCGAGCGCGGCGGTGAGATGGCTCAGTCCGGTATCGACGGAAACCACCCCGCGCGCGCCAGCCAGCACCTGAGCGACATGTTCCAGACTCATACGCGGCAGCACCTCGACAAAATCGTGCCCTTCCGCCAGCCGTCTGGCCCGCGCCTCTTCGTGCGGCGCGCCCCACGGCAGCTTCACTATCAGACCGCTGTCGGCCAGCAGCGCGATAAGCGCCCGCCAGTTCTCTTCCGGCCAGTGTTTATCATCGCGGGTCGTGGCATGAAGAAACACCAGATACGGCGCGGCAGAGGTGTCATCCTGGCGCAAAAAATGTTGGGCGATGGCGTAATCGCCCTGGCTTTGCGGCTGAGTATAGCCGAGGCTTTTGGCGAACAGCTCGCGGGTGCGTTCAACGGCGTGCTGCGCTTTAGCAATATGATGACGACGGTTATAAAACAGGCTCGCCAGCGGTTCACGCGCGGTCTGCCAGTCCATGCCGTGCTTCACGCCGCGAGCCAGTCTGGTCACCAGCGCGGCGCTTTTCACCAGCCCCTGAGCATCAATAATGGCGTCATACTTTTCCGCCTGTATGGCGTCGTGAAAGGCCCTGCGCTCAGCTTTAACTGGCGCGGAAAACCACGCCTTGCGCCAGCGGCGAAGCGCCACCGGGATAACCCGGTCGACGGCTTCATGCCAGGAAGGGATCTGGGCGAAACCTTCCTCAACCACCCAGTCGAAGCGAATACCAGGAAAGGCCTGCGCGGCATCGGTCAACGCGGGCAACGTGTGCAGCACGTCGCCCATGGACGAGGTTTTTACGATTAATACCCGCATCCGCTACGCTTCCTTTTGTTCCGTTTTTTCCAGCAACAGCGCATTTAGCTCTTCCTGTACGCGCTGTGGGGTAATATCGATCAGGCTCTGGTGATAACCTTCGGCAGCATCGCCTTTACGTACTTTGTGGTAGCCGCTAATCAGGCGGATAACGCGCGCTTTATGCGACAACGGCGGCGTGAAGTCGGGGCTGCTCGGACCATAGAGCGCCACCAGCGGGCGGTCCAGCGCGGCTGCGACGTGCATCAGGCCGGAGTCGTTGCTGACCACCGCTTTGCAGGCGGCAATCAGGATAACGGCCTGCTCAAGCTGAGTTTCCCCGGCCAGATTGCGGCACCATGCCTGCTGCTCGCTGCTCAGCGTCGCAACGATCTCTTTACCCGCGTCGTTATCCTTAGCGGAACCGAACAGAACGATCTGATAACCGTCATCAATAAGCTGTTTTGCCAGTTCTGCGTAGTGGTAGTGCGGCCAGCGTTTCGCCGGGCCGAACTCCGCGCCGGGGCAGAAGCCGATAATCGGCCGATCTGCTGAGATATTGAACGCGCTACAGGTTTGTGATTTCTCGCCTTCATGAACCTGTAGTCGCGGCCAGAGCAGCGGCTGCGGCAGGTCTTTCGCCGAGCGCATCACCCCTTTGTCGTAGGCTAAACCCACATAGCGTTCAACCATCAGCGGCCAGGCCGCTTTATCCAGCTTGCGGGCATCGTTTAGCAGGCCGTAGCGCATCTCGCCGAGCCAGCCGGTGCGCAGCGGGATATTGGCAAAAAAAGGAACTAAAGCGGATTTAAACGAGTTCGGCAGCACGTAAGCGCGATCGTAGCGACGCTCGCGCAGGCTGTGTCCCAGCTTACGTCGTTCGCCGATCTCCAGCGCGCCATGACCGAGCGGCATCGGAATCGCTTCGTTAACTTCCGGCATACGTGACAGCAACGGACGACACCACGCGGGCGCCATCACGTCGATTATCGCCTGGGGATAGCGCGCCTTGAGCGTGCGATACAGACTTTGCGACATCATCATGTCGCCCACCCAAGACGGGCCCACCACCAATATCTTCATGCTTACTTCTTACGCGTCGCGATTGAGCCAGGCCATATATTCCGTTACGCCTTCGGCGACGGTCTTAAACGGTTTGTCATAGCCCGCAGCGCGCAGGTTAGTCAGATCCGCCTGGGTAAACGCCTGATAGCGGCCTTTTAGTTTATCCGGGAACGGAATGTATTCGATGCTGCCTTTCTGATGATAAGCCAGAGTCGCATCGGCGACTGCCTGGAAGGATTCCGCGCGACCGGTGCCAAGGTTGAAAATACCGGACACGCCGCTTTCCCAGAACCACAGGTTCACCGCGGCAACGTCGCCGACGTAGACGAAGTCGCGCTTGAAGCCGTCGCTGCCTTCGAACAGTTTCGGGTTTTCGCCATTATTCAACTGAGTATTGAGATGGAAAGCGACGCTCGCCATGCTGCCTTTATGGCCTTCTCGTGGCCCGTAAACGTTGAAATAACGGAAGCCGACAATTTGCGAATCCGCTTGCGGCAAAATCTGGCGAACGTATTCGTCGAACAGAAATTTGGAGTAACCATAAACATTGAGCGGCTGCTCATATTCGCGGGATTCGATAAAGTCGCTGGTGCGGCCACCGTAGGTCGCCGCGGAAGAAGCGTACAGGAACGGGATTTCACGCTCCATGCAGTAATGCAGCACTTCTTTTGAGTACTGATAGTTGTTATCCATCATGTACTTGCCGTCCCACTCAGTGGTGGAAGAGCAAGCGCCTTCATGGAAAATAGCATCGATATCGCCGAATTCCTCGCCAGCCATAATCTGGATCAGGAAGTCTTCTTTATCCATATAATCGGCAATATTCAGATCCACCAGATTGATGAATTTGGTGCCGTCTTTCAGGTTATCCACGACCAGAATGTCGGTAATGCCCTGGTCATTCAGCGCTTTAACGATATTGCTGCCGATAAAGCCTGCGCCGCCGGTAACGATGATCATAACTGTAACCTTTAAATGTAGGGAGTCCAGAGACAATCCGGACACGAATATTTCTATCATATCACCACATCGTAAAGGCTTCAGCCCTTCGCCGAGAAGGTGCCGCAGGTCTCACGTTTTATCCACAAGATCATTCAGGATGCATCAGGGCGGCAGGCGGCGAAACCGCCAGCAACAAGGATAGCGCGGTGACCGGCGTTGCAGCCGACGGATAACGTATCTATACCCTAAATTATTTGAGTTGCAGGAAGGCGGCGACGCAGTGAATCCCCGGGAGCGTACTCCAGTACGTGACTGGGGTGAACGAGGAAAGCCAACGCACATGCAACTTGAAGTATGACGGGTATATGCTGCAAATAATTCATCTGGTAATGCATCATCTCGTATCAACGTATAGCTTTAGGTAATATGTGCCAAATTTGGCCGAATCTGGAGAATTGCAATGCGTGGGGATTTCTACAAACAGTTAACCAATGACCTGGATACCGCGCGTGCGGAGGGGTTGTTTAAAGAAGAACGTATTATCACTTCGGCGCAGCAAGCCGCTATCACCGTCGGCAACAGCCAGGTGATTAACTTCTGCGCCAATAACTATCTGGGCCTTGCCAATCATCCGGAGCTCATTGCCGCCGCGAAAAGTGGGATGGACAGCCACGGCTTTGGCATGGCCTCCGTGCGCTTTATCTGCGGCACTCAGGACAGCCATAAAGCGCTTGAGAAGAAGCTGGCGGATTTCCTCGGCATGGAAGATGCCATTCTTTACTCTTCCTGCTTTGACGCCAATGGCGGTCTGTTTGAAACCCTGCTCGGAGCAGAAGACGCGATTATTTCCGACGCCCTGAACCATGCATCGATTATCGACGGCGTGCGCCTGTGCAAGGCGAAGCGCTTTCGCTACGCCAATAACGATATGCAGGAGCTGGAAGCCCGTCTGAAAGAAGCCCGTGAGGCCGGCGCGCGCCATGTGCTGATCGCCACCGACGGCGTATTCTCCATGGACGGCGTGATCGCCAACCTGAAAGGCATTTGCGATCTGGCGGATAAATACGATGCGCTGGTGATGGTCGATGACTCCCACGCCGTCGGCTTCGTGGGCGAAAACGGCCGCGGCTCCCATGAATACTGCGACGTGATGGGCCGGGTAGACATTATCACCGGCACCCTGGGTAAAGCGCTGGGCGGCGCATCCGGCGGTTATACCGCGGCGCGTAAAGAGGTTGTTGAATGGCTGCGCCAGCGCTCTCGTCCGTACCTCTTCTCCAACTCGCTGGCTCCGGCGATTGTTGCCGCCTCCCTCAAAGTGCTGGAGATGGTGGAGGCAGGCGGCGAATTACGCAATCGTCTGTGGTCTAACGCTCGTCTGTTCCGTGAAAAAATGACCGCCGCGGGCTTCACTCTGGCGGGTGCCGATCATGCCATTATCCCGGTGATGCTCGGCGAGGCTACCGTGGCGCAGGCGTTTGCGCGCGAGTTACAAAAAGAAGGCATTTACGTCACCGGATTTTTCTATCCGGTGGTGCCAAAAGGCCAGGCGCGTATCCGTACCCAGATGTCTGCGGCGCATACCCCTGAACAAATTGAACGTGCGGTGGCGGCCTTTACCCGCATCGGTAAACAACTGGGCGTCATTGCCTGAGGGTGTGATATGAAAGCATTATCCAAACTGAAGGCGGAAGAAGGCATCTGGATGACCGACGTACCGGAACCGGAGGTCGGCCCCAACGATTTGCTGATTAAAATCCGTAAGACCGCGATTTGCGGTACCGACGTGCATATCTACAATTGGGACGACTGGTCACAAAAAACCATTCCGGTTCCGATGGTGGTAGGCCATGAATACGTCGGCGAAGTGGTAGGTATTGGCCAGGAAGTTCGCGGTTTTAAGACTGGCGATCGCGTTTCCGGTGAAGGGCATATTACCTGTGGCCACTGCCGTAACTGCCGTGCCGGACGCACGCATCTGTGCCGCAATACTACCGGCGTTGGCGTAAACCGTCCGGGCTGCTTTGCTGAGTATCTGGTGATCCCGGCATTTAACGCGTTTAAAATCCCGGACAATATCTCTGACGATCTGGCGTCGATTTTCGATCCATTTGGTAATGCGGTTCATACCGCGCTCTCTTTCGATCTGGTCGGTGAAGACGTGCTGGTTTCCGGCGCAGGCCCGATCGGCGTGATGGCGGCAGCGGTAGCGAAGCACGTCGGCGCGCGTAACGTCGTGATCACCGATGTGAACGAATATCGTCTGGATCTGGCGCGTAAAATGGGGGTTACCCGGGCGGTAAACGTGGCGAAAGAGAACCTTAACGAGGTGATGGCCGGGCTGGGCATGACCGAAGGTTTTGATGTCGGTCTGGAGATGTCCGGCGCGCCATCAGCGTTCCGTACCATGCTGGATACCATGAACCACGGCGGGCGAATCGCGATGCTCGGAATTCCGCCATCGGATATGTCTATCGACTGGACCAGGGTAATTTTTAAAGGGCTGTTTATCAAAGGGATTTATGGCCGGGAAATGTTTGAAACCTGGTACAAAATGGCTGCGCTCATCCAGTCTGGTCTCGATCTGTCGCCGATTATCACCCACCGTTTTGCGATTGATGACTTCCAGCAGGGCTTTGATGCCATGCGTTCCGGTCAGTCCGGAAAAGTGATCCTCAACTGGGATTAATTTAACCCGCGCGGCGCCATAAAAAGCGCCAGCGGGTCTTGCCGGGCTTTATTACCGGTCAGAAAGAAGATATTCGCCATCTCCGCAGCCTGTGAATAGCATGGGGGCGTTTTACTCGCGCCCAACCCCCTGCAAATCTTCAGCTACCGGAGTGCTGAAAGTTATAAAAAAGACAATACTCGCTGGCAAATGAAGCCACATAGAAACCCGATGACTTACTTAACTGACCGGCATGACCCGGACGATTTTTGAGAATTAACTTACAGTTTTACGATATCGCTCCCACGCCGCACTTTTTTTAAAGTGCTTTCTTACTTAATCATTTATACAGTCTGTTTAGTCAACGTTTATCCCTTACAAAAAACATGCTTAAACTTTCTGTATGCTTATTGACCTGTAATTCATCCCGCTTGTTACGGGAAGTTTTACCCCCTTTGCTCAAGGTAGCCGATGAACTTATCGTCATCGACTCAGGCAGCACGGATGCCACGCTGCAGATTTGCCAGCAATTTGGCCTCACCGCTCACCATCATCCTTATGTCACTCACGGCGCGCAGATGAATTACGCCATCTCACGGGCTACGCATGACTGGGTACTGTGTATGGATAGCGATGAAATTCTTGATGATGAGGTAACAGCGGCAATTCTGGCGCTAAAGGCGGGTGATGAGCCTGACCCAGCCTGTGCATGGCGTCTGCCGCGCTACTGGTTTGTTTTGGGTGAAGAAGTGCGCACCATTTACCCGGTGTCATCGCCGGATTTTCCGGTGCGCTTATTTAATCGCGCCGTTGCCAGATTCAATGACCGCCCGGTGGACGATCAGGTAGTGGGTTTTAAACACGACAGTAAGCTGCCGGGTTTCGTTCGCCATGACACTTTCTATTCCCTGCACGAGGTATTCAGTAAGCTGAATAGCTACACCACGCGGCTGGTTGTGCATCAGAAGATCAGGCCGTCGATCGGGCGCGGAATTATCAGCGCAATTGGCGCGTTCTTTAAGTGGTATCTGTTCAGCGGCGCATGGCGGAAAGGTAAGGTAGGCGTGGTGACCGGGCTATACGCGACGTTTTACAGCTTTCTGAAATACTTTAAGGCCTGGTATGCCCATCAGGATAAGCAGGAACCCGCGGCGAAAAAGCACACGGATTCCCGAACGGTTTAGTGAGTTGGGCTATTCCAGCCCTGCCACTTCAATTTATAGTACTGCACCAGCGTACTCTGGCTGATGCTTTCGCTGAGAATGGTAAAGAAGCGGCTGGCATTTACCGGCTTCGGCGGATGCTTCGTTTTACACAGCGTCACGCCGCGGAACGGATTACGCGGCGGCTGAACCGGCTGCGTTGAGGTGTCGACCTGCGGCTCGTTGAGCAGGCTACTCGGGCGCACCAGAGTAATATCTGACGGCAGGTTATACACCATCTGCTGCAGTACGCGTACCGTGGTTGGATGGGGATGGCCAATGGCGATCGCCGACCCGTTACGGCGCGCCAGAGCAATCGCGCGATTGAACTGATAGCGGATATCCGCTTCGTTCTGCGTATCGTCGAGGAACACCTTACGCTTAATCACCTTCACGCCAGTGCCCTGCGCCGCGCGCATGGCCTGAGTGTTGCCGATGGTGACGCTATCAAGGAAATAGAGGTTGTAGTGCTCCAGAGCCTGCATCACCTTCTGCATGCCAAACAGATTCGAAGTCATGGCGCTGCCCATATGGTTGTTCAGCCCCACGGCGTAGGGGACTTTGCCATACGCGTCGCGGATAATACGCGCGATCTCGTCACTGCTCATATCCGGACGAAGCGTGTCTTTTTCCAGCGGCTGTTTGCTTATCGGCGCCATCGGCAGGTGAATCAGCACTTCGTGCCCGAGATTATGCGCTTTGATCGCCATTTCACGGGCGTGAGGGGCATTAGGGAGTACGGCAACGGAAATCGTCGCAGGCAGCGCCAGCACCTGATTTTCTGTTTGCGGACGGTAACCAAAGTCGTCAATAACGATGGAGAGTTTGCCGGCAAAAACCGGCGACGCCATAATCAGTGTAGTGGTTACTGCGAGTACAATTCGGCGAAACTGAAGCAAAACTTATCTTCCCAACCACGGCAGTGGATTGACCGCCTGACCCTGGCGGCGAATTTCGAAATAGAGCGACGGACGGCCCTGACCACCGCTGCTGCCAACGAGCGCGATCGGCTGACCCGCCCGGACCTGAGTGCCAACGCTGACCAACGCGCTTTGATTATAGCCGTAAAGACTCATGTCGCCTTTACCGTGCGCAACGACGACGACCAGGCCATAGCCCTGCAGCCAGTCGGCAAGAATAACGCGGCCATCAGCGATCGCTTTAACCTCGCTGCCTTCAGACGCAGCGATAACCATCCCCTTCCAACGTAGTTCACCTTGCAGCCGTTCGCCATAACGATGCAGAATTGTCCCGCGTACCGGCCAGAAAGCCTGGCCGTGCGGCGCGCCAAGACCACCGGTACGGGACATCAGCGAACGTTCGCTTTCAGTGGGCTTATAGGTGGTACCTTTACGTGAAGCTTCCTGCTGGCGATCGCGCACCGCCTGCGCTTCACGGGCTTCACGATCCGCGCGGGCTTTGGCTGCCGCCTCCGCTTGCGCAATACGACTACGCAGGCGCGATTCGTTTGCCCGCATTTCACTCAGCTGCTGCTGACCTTTTTGGATCGACGATTCAAGGCTGGCGAGGGTTTTTTTACGTTCGTTGCGCGCCTGTTCCAGTTTGTTCTGCTGGGCGCGTTGCTCATATACCAGGGTTTGCTGCTGGCTCTGTTTCTCTTCCAGCATGGATTTCTGCACCGCCACCTCTTCACGCGTTTTCTTTAGCTGGGCGATGGTCTCCTGACGCGCCTGGTTCAGATAGCCAAAGTAGGCCTGCAGACGCTCATTACGCTGGCCCTCTTCGCCGCTGAGGATCATCTGGATGCCGGTATGCGGCCCCTGACGAAACGCGGCGTCAAGCTGCGCCGCCAGATTACGCTCCTGTGAAGCGCGCTGGCGTTCCAGCTTCGCAAGCGCGGCGTTCATTTCGTCGATCTGCTTATTCAGCTGATTCAACGTCTCCTGGGTTTCTCGCAGTTTACGCGCGGCGGCGGAAATGGCTTCTTCCTGCGCCTTAAGCTGGGCGAGCAGGGAAGCGCGCTGCTGCTGCTGCTGCTTAATCGCCCGCTGTTTGGCGGCGATATCGGCCTGAATGGATTTTAGCTGGTCACGATCATCTGCATGCGCAGATGCGGCGCACAGCAATACGCCAGCGCTAAGCGCGCTGGCGTAAAGGACGGATCGAACTGCCGTTGCGATCCATGTAGTTGAATAAGTCGCCTTTCCCCTCATGGGGAAGGATTATTCCACGATGAACAGCGGCTTGCCAGTCATCTCTTGCGGGATTTCCATTCCCATCAGCGTCAGCATCGTCGGCGCGATGTCGGAAAGTTTGCCGCCGTTGACCGCTTTGACGTTTTTATCGCCAACGTAAATCAGAGGAACCGGCAGGTTAGTGTGCGCGGTATGCGCCTGGCCGGTGGCGGGATCGCGCATCTGTTCGGCGTTGCCGTGGTCTGCGGTAATTAACAGTTGGCCGCCGACCGACTCTACCGCCTGAGCGACCTGGTCGATGCAGTGATCCAGCGCTTCCACCGCCTTCACTGCGGCTTCCATCACCCCGGTGTGGCCAACCATATCGCCGTTCGGATAGTTGCAGATGATAGTGTCGTACTGACCGCCTTTGATCGCGGCAACCAGTTTTTCGGTCAGCTCGGCAGAACTCATTTCCGGCTGCAGATCGTAGGTTGCCACTTTCGGCGAGTTGATCAGAATACGATCTTCGCCCCTGAACGGCTCTTCGACGCCGCCGTTAAAGAAGAAGGTTACGTGCGCATATTTTTCCGTTTCAGAAATACGCAGTTGGGTTTTATCGTGCTTCGCCATCCACTCGCCGTAGGTGTTCACCAGCGAAGCAGGCGGATAAGCGACGGCGGTTTTGATGTCAGCAGCATATTCGGTCAGCATCACAAAGTTGATATTAACCACTTTCTTACGAGCGAAGCCGTCAAAATCAGCATTAACAAACGCACGAGTGATTTCACGCGCGCGGTCGGCGCGGAAGTTCATGAAAATCAGCGCATCGCCATCTTCCATTACCGCATCGGCTTCGCCTTCTGCGCGGATAACCGTCGCTTTCACAAACTCATCGTTTTCGTCGCGAGCATAAGCCGCCTGCAGACCCGCGACGGCGGTATCCGCCTGAAACTCGCCTTTTGCCAGGGTCAGCAGATCGTAAGCCTGCTCAACGCGATCCCAGCGGTTGTCGCGGTCCATCGCATAGTAACGACCAACGATAGAAGCCACGCGGCCTTTGCCTAATGCGGCAAATTTGTCTTCAAACTTTTTCAGCGAAGATTCAGCACTGCGCGGCGGGGTATCGCGACCGTCAAGGAAAGCATGCAGGTAAATTTTTTCTGCGCCGCGTTCCGCGGCCAGTTCCACCATCGCCATAATATGATCTTCATGGCTGTGTACGCCGCCCGCAGAGAGCAGACCCATAATGTGCACGGCTTTACCTGTGTTTTTCGCCTGATCCACAGCGCCTGTCAGTACCGGGTTAGCGAAAAATGCGCGATCTTTAATTTCAACGTCCAGGCGGGTCAGATCCTGATAGACAATGCGGCCTGCGCCAAGATTGACGTGGCCCACCTCGGAGTTGCCCATCTGACGATCCGGCAAGCCCACTTCAAGACCGGAAGCATCAATCAGGGTATGAGGACGTTTCGCCCACAATGCGTCCATAACGGGGGTTTTTGCGCTGTAAATTGCGTTATCCTGCTGCTCTTCGCGATAGCCGTAGCCATCCAGAATCACCAGTACCATAGGTTTTTTAGAAACCGACATTGCGACAACCTCATGCTCAAAGACAAAAATTTGCGTAATTTTACTACAGCTGAATCGATCAAATTACCGTAAAAGATCAAAGAAAGAGAGCGGCCAGAGCGCAGCATTAGCTTGAAAGCGGTTTTTTTTCGTGACGAACCGCAGAAAATACATTACATCGTGCTCACTGGCTGTATTTGCCGCAATGCACAGGTATACTCCTTCCCTGGTTTTTTTATCACTTAGTCGGGAGTTGTAACCCCCCATGCAAGAAATAATGCAATTCATCGGCCGTCACCCCGTCCTGAGCATCGCGTGGGTCGCGTTGCTGGTGGCGGTGCTGTTCACTACCTTTAAAGGGCTGATGTCGAAAGTTAAAGTCATCACCCGTGGTGAAGCGACGCGCCTGATCAATAAAGAAGATGCTGTGGTTGTCGACCTGCGTCAGCGTGACGATTTTCGTAAAGGCCATATTGCTGGCTCCGTTAACCTGCTGCCGAGCGATATCAAAGCAAATAACGTCGGCGAGTTGGAAAAGCACAAAGCGCAACCCATTATAGTGGTAGACGGCTCCGGTATGCAGGCGCAAGAACCCGCCAGCGCGCTGAATAAAGCCGGTTTTGAAAAGGTCTTCGTACTGAAAGAAGGCATCGCCGGCTGGAGCGGCGAAAACCTTCCGCTGGTACGCGGTAAATAATTTACCCGCGCCTTTTATGGCGTAGCGCGTTTTCCCTCTGGCGCCTTTTCGTCAGGGGGAAATGATGTCTGCGGCGTAAAATCCTCGCGGGTAAAACAGGAGTGAAGTCATGGCCAATATTGATATCTATACCAAAGCGACCTGTCCGTTCTGCGTGCGTGCGAAAGCGCTGCTGAACAGCAAGGGCGTGACGTTCAACGAGTTGCCTATCGATGGCAATGCCGCAAAGCGTGAAGAGATGATTCAGCGCAGCGGCCGGACGACGGTTCCGCAGATTTTTATTGATACGCAGCACATTGGCGGCTGTGACGACTTGTACGCGCTTGATTCACGTGGTGGACTCGATCCCCTCTTGCGCTAATTTTTACGCCCATCCCATCGACGGGCGTATTTAAGGACAACACGAAAGGGTTTTACTATGTCAGAACAAAACAGCACCGAAATGACTTTCCAGATTCAGCGTATCTACACCAAGGATATCTCCTTCGAAGCGCCGAATGCTCCGCAAGTTTTCCAGAAAGACTGGCAGCCGGAAGTTAAACTTGATCTGGATACCGCGTCCAGCCAACTCGCTGAAGGCGTGTATGAAGTGGTGCTGCGTGTGACCGTCACCGCCTCGCTGGGCGAAGAAACTGCATTCCTGTGTGAAGTACAGCAGGGCGGTATTTTCTCCATTGATGGCATTGAAGGCACCCAGATGGCGCACTGCCTCGGCGCATACTGCCCGAACATTCTGTTCCCGTACGCGCGTGAGTGCATCACCAGCCTGGTTTCTCGCGGTACCTTCCCGCAACTGAACCTTGCGCCAGTGAACTTCGATGCGCTGTTTATGAACTATCTGCAGCAGCAAACTGGCGAAGGTGCTGAACAACATCAGGATGCCTGATGAACGCGCTTAATGCTGCAATGACTGTGATCGGTGCCGGCTCTTACGGCACCGCTCTTGCCATCACCCTGGCAAGAAATGGCCACCATGTTGTGCTCTGGGGCCATGACCCGAAACATATTGCGACGCTGCAACACGATCGCTGCAACGCCGCATTCCTTCCTGATGTGCCTTTTCCTGATACGCTGCATCTGGAGAGCGATCTGGCGACCGCGCTGGCAGCCAGCCGCGACATCCTGGTCGTCGTACCAAGCCATGTATTTGGCGAGGTTTTGCGGCAGATTAAACCGCTGATGCGCCCTGATGCGCGCCTGGTCTGGGCGACAAAAGGCCTCGAAGCAGAAACCGGCCGTCTGCTGCAGGATGTGGCGCGGGAAGCGCTGGGCGATGATATCCCGCTGGCGGTAATTTCCGGTCCAACGTTCGCCAAAGAGCTGGCGGCAGGCCTGCCGACGGCTATCTCCCTGGCCTCCACCGAACCGCAGTTCGCTGACGACCTGCAAATCCTGCTGCACTGCGGCAAGAGCTTCCGCGTCTATATCAACCCGGATTTTATTGGCGTTCAGCTCGGCGGCGCGGTGAAAAACGTTATCGCCATCGGCGCCGGGATGTCGGACGGTATTGGCTTCGGCGCCAACGCGCGCACCGCGCTTATCACCCGCGGACTGGTGGAGATGTCTCGTCTGGGAGAGGCGCTTGGCGCCGATCCGGAAACCTTTATGGGCATGGCGGGGCTGGGCGATCTGGTGCTGACCTGTACCGATAACCAATCGCGTAACCGCCGCTTCGGCATGATGCTCGGTCAGGGCATGGATGTGCAAAGCGCACAGGATAAAATTGGTCAGGTGGTTGAAGGCTACCGTAATACCAAAGAAGTTCGCGTGCTGGCGCAGCGTTTAGGCGTCGAAATGCCAATAACTGAGGAAATTTATCAGGTATTGTATTGCGGAAAAATTACGCGCGAGGCAGCATTAACCTTATTAGGTCGTGAACGCAAGGACGAGCGAAGCAGTTTCTCCACGAAATAATTCGTGCTGCAGAAAGCGATAAGCATGTCCGGAAAGGATCTCGCCGTCGCGGAGTAATGGCTCGCAAGGGTAAGTCTCATGAATGAGACCAGTAAATCAGCAGCCAGCGTCTATGCAGCCTGAAGTATATACACAAAATCATTCATGCAAGTTGCATCAAGGCGGCAAGCAATCGAATCCCCGGGGCTTACTAAACCGGGGCGAATCAGCACAGCCACCACAGAGGCAACATGAAGGATGGCGAGTATAATGGGGATCGTCACAAGGGAACATTTATCGTCTGTATGACCCGGTCAGCAAAGAACTGGCCGGTCATTATTATATCGTCTGGAGTCAGCAATGCCGTGTGAAGAACTGGATACTATCTGGAATAATATTAAAGCCGAAGCCCGGGCTTTAGCAGACTGTGAGCCGATGCTCGCCAGTTTTTACCACGCCACACTCCTCAAGCACGAAAACCTCGGCAGCGCGCTGAGCTATATGCTGGCAAACAAACTGGCCTCCCCGATTATGCCCGCTATCGCGATTCGTGAAGTGGTGGAAGAAGCCTATGCCGCTGACCCGGAAATGATCGCCTCAGCCGCCTGCGATATTCAGGCCGTGCGCACCCGCGACCCGGCGGTGGATAAATATTCCACGCCGCTGCTTTACCTGAAGGGGTTTCACGCGCTGCAGGCCTATCGTATCGGCCACTGGCTGTGGAACCAGGGGCGTCAGGCACTGGCGATTTTCCTGCAAAATCAAGTTTCTGTAACCTTCCAGGTGGATATCCATCCGGCGGCGAAGATTGGCTGCGGGATCATGCTTGACCACGCCACCGGTATTGTCGTCGGTGAAACGGCGGTGATTGAAGATGATGTATCCATTCTGCAATCCGTGACGCTTGGCGGTACCGGTAAAACCAGCGGCGATCGCCACCCGAAAATTCGCGAAGGCGTGATGATTGGTGCCGGAGCGAAGATTCTCGGCAATATTGAAGTGGGCTGTGGCGCGAAAATCGGCGCCGGTTCCGTGGTGTTACAGCCGGTACCGCCGCATACCACCGCCGCAGGCGTTCCCGCTCGCATCGTCGGCAAGCCGGAGAGCGATAAGCCCGCGATGGATATGGATCAGCATTTCAATGGGATACACCATACCTTTGAATACGGTGATGGTATTTAACGCGTTCCCGGCAGCGAGGCTCCCTTCGCGTACACACAGGGTCAGAGTCATCCTGAATAACGTGCTTATCATCGTCCACTATTGATATTTTTCACGCCATCAGAAAAAATTCTGCAGCCCAAAAACCGGGATACAGCATAAGAGGTCAGCAAACGATCTGTCAGCAATGTGGCAACAGGGTTAACCTGAAAATCGTTCAGAATTGTAACCCACGGATTTTGCAAGGAATTGTTTCGGAAGGTTCTGTAAAGCCCAGTTTTCACAGTAAAAAAGTGCGTTGGGGGATGTGGTTAATGCAGGAAAGTAGCTATAATGCGCCCGCCTCCATGTAGCAATCGAGGCGCGGAAGATCGTCATCTCCGGTGAGGTGGCTGGACTTCAAATCCAGTTGGGGCCGCCAGCGGTCCCGGGCAGGTTCAACTCCTGTGATCTTCCGCCAAAGTTCCTCCTCACCCATCCGAGAAAGTCTTAAAAATTCTTTATTTTCAATCACCATTGTAGATTAATCATCCGTAGCAGTCCGACAAGATCTCCCTGAATCCATGAAAAATATGTATAGTGATGTGTATAGATTTTTTATACACATTTATGGCTTATACACATGGCACTTACAGATATACAAATCAAACGAGCAAAGCCCCAAGACAAGCCATACACATTGAACGACGGGCAAGGCCTGTCATTGCTTATCAATCCAGACGGCTCAAAGGGCTGGCGCTTCCGCTTTCGCTTTCGCTTTGCCGGTAAAGCACGGCTAATGTCATTTGGCAGCTACGACCTTGTGAGCCTCGCAGAAGCACGTGAGAAACGCGATACAGCTCGTAAGCAGGTAGCAAACGGCATAGACCCAGTAGAAGAACGTAAAGCCCAAAAGCTGGCACAGCAAATCTCAACAGAGAACTCATTCGAAGTCATATGTCGAGAATGGCACACCAACAAAGCTGACCGCTGGACAGTAGCCTATCGCGAAGAAATCATTAAGACATTTGAACAAGATGTGTTCCCGTTTATTGGTAAACGCCCTATCAGTGAAATCAAACCATTAGAACTGCTTGAAGTATTGCGACGAATAGAGAAGCGTGGAGCACTAGAGAAGACCAGAAAAGTGCGCCAAAGATGCGGCGAGGTCTATCGCTATGCAATCATAACTGGCCGCGCTGAGTACAATCCAGCACCTGATTTAGCTATCGCTCTAGCCGTTCCTAAACAAAAGCACCACCCTTTTTTATCTGCCGAAGAGTTGCCTCATTTTATTCGGGATCTTGAAGCGTATACCGGAAGCATCATCACCAAAAATGCTACAAAGATAGTCATGTTAACTGGTGTAAGAACACAGGAGATGCGATTTGCTACATGGGATGAAGTCGATCTCGAAAAAGGTGTGTGGGAAATCCCGGCAGAACGGATGAAAATGCGTAGGCCTCATATTGTCCCTTTATCTACTCAAGTGATTGACCTCTTTAAGCAGCTCAAGCCCATTACCGGCCATTACCCATACATTTTCATTGGTAGGAATAACCGTACTAAACCAATCTCGAAAGAAAGTGTATCGCAAGTGATTGAGTTACTTGGTTACAAAGGACGTGCTACTGGTCACGGTTTTAGGCATACAATGTCGACAATTCTGCACGAACAAGGCTTTGATACTGCTTGGATTGAGATGCAATTAGCACATGTGGATAAAAACAGTATTCGTGGGACATATAACCATGCTCAGTATTTTGAAGGCAGAAAAAAAATGATGAATTGGTATGCTAATTATATATGCAATATAAGGTAATCAAAAGTCACAAGCAACGTTCGAAGTGAATATAATTGATTAGTTATCAAGCGATTACGAGGATATAGCAAATATCATACAGATACATACTGGAAACTGTTGTTTTTTTGAAATATATTAATGTTTTTAATAGAAAGGAGTCTCGCAATGAGCATAGAATTAAAAAAATTCTCAATTAACAAATTATATGGTTATAAAGATATACACTTAATTTTTAATGAAAAAAGCACAATTATTATAGCAGAGAATGGCGCTGGTAAAACTACATTAATCAATGCGCTCAAATCCACCCTAAAAGGTGAACTTGATGAATTGAGAAGAATCAAGTGTGAAAGTATTGAAATTGAGTTTACCGATCAAAACTTCACATTAAATATTGCAGAGTTAAGTTATTCTGATTTTTTAAATAGTGCATTATTACCATCTAGATTTCATGAAATCACAAGAAAACTCAATAATACACAAATTGAAGATGCTTTAGCCTTCTTAAGGCATAAATCTGTGAGGGATGCCCGTCAGACTCCATGGTACAAAAAAATGTATCATTCAACTCCTTATAATTTCAGTGATATCGATTCAACATTAGCCGAGATTAAAATATTATTAAAAAATCATTATTCATCTCTTGAAAAGCCTGATCTTTTCGATGTAAGTAAACCTGAATTGTCTAAAACTATTCAAGCAATAGAGGAAATAAAACAAAAAACAAAAAATATAGAAGTGATTTACTTACCCACATATCGTCGCATTGAAAAATCTACACTGCGTGATAAGTTTACTCGAGATGAAAATGAAAAACTTGTCGTTAGAGATGGAGAGGTCATCAGCATTCGAGAGGAAAGTGAAATTGGCTCAAATATAGAATTTGGATTATTTGATGTTGAATCAAAATTAAAGGATTTAAGCTCCTCCATTGAGCGGCGCTCTAGTTTAGGCTATAGAACGTTAAGTGCAACCATAATTGAAGATATGATGACAGGAAAAGCCAGTGCTCCAACAAGACCTAAACTGCCGTCTGTATCTGAATTATCAAGGTTTTTAGGCAGGGTCGTTAATAAAGATAAGGAAAGCAATAAGAGGATAATTCAAGAAGTTACAAATATTATGGAAAATAAAGACATGCTCGCATCAAATGACATGCTGAGCTACTTTTTATCGAAGTTAAAGGCTGTCATTGACTCAACAAAAGAGCTTGAATTCAAAATAGAGAGCTTCGTTACCATTTGCAATAAATATCTACAGTTATCAGATGATTCAAAATCACTAAACTTTGATATTGAAACATTACAGGTTATTGTAAAGGATTTATATACCAACAACACCATTGAATTAGAAGACCTTTCATCTGGTGAAAAGCAAATAATTTCTTTAATGGCTCATATGTATCTTGACCATACTAAGAAAAAAATTGTTTTAATAGACGAACCAGAATTATCACTTTCACTTGAATGGCAAGAGCATGTCCTCGTAGACATAGTGAATAGTCCTTCAGTTACTCAAATGCTTGCAATAACACATTCACCTTTTGTTTTTAATAATGAACTGAAAACCCAAGTAAAATCTTTAAAAGTTATCAAGCATTGAGGATAAAATGGACGATCTTCGTTTTAACATGATGATGGATGCTATCAAAAAACCGTGCGTTTTGAGATTAAAGCTAATAAAAAACAAAGAGGCTGGAAAAACTTTATTTGTTTTCGAGGGTGATGATGACTATGATTTCTATCATCATGCTATAACTATTTCGGGGTTTGATAAAGAATATACCCATATAAATGGTGCAGGAAAAGATCAATCAATTTCACTTTATAAAGAACTATATGAAGAAAATAGTGACAAGTTAACAAACACATATTTTTTTGTTGATCAAGATTATTCTAACTTTTGCTACTTTAACAAAAACATAGTAACCCTTCCATTTTATGCCATTGAAAATCCATTATCCGATGATAGAGTGATAAAACATTTTATAGTCTCAACATTTAAATTTGATGAAAGGCATAGAAAAATTATAGATAGTGTCATGGAACATTATACTAAAGCAAAGGTCAGTTTTTATTCTGAGATAAAAAACATATCTGTGCAACTTTATATGTCTAGAATACTTGGCCTAGGGATTGAGTTCCCTTCCAATAGTGATGTATTCGACAAAATTGAAAAAGACAAAGTTACTCTAAAAATAAGTGAAATCCCCTTCATTACTGAGCGATTAAAAAACCTCACCAAAGATGAATGGAATTATTACAATGTAATTTCTACGCTAGATAACGACAAACTTACTAGAGGTAAGTATGTTTACTATTTTGTAAGCGAGTGGTTAATTCGCATAAAAAAATACATCAACTCAAGGATAGAAAATATAAACAATGAAAACAAATTAAATTCTGACACTCCAGCAGCGAATGTAAAAAAATTATCCAAACAACAATACGATCATACTGATCTATCAATCGCGAGGCTTGTCCCTGCATGTATGAAAGTAAAAGAATTGGATACTTTTTTAAAAAGAATTAATTAATTCATAATTAAACACAGCGCGCAATGCTCTCCCCGCCACGCCTGCCCGCTTAAGGGACTGCTTTTAATGCAGGTGCAAAGGTGGCCTCAGGCTGCGCCGCAACTGGCGCAGCAGACCAGAAAAACGCGACGTGATTCTGGCCGCGCTGTTTATGGTGCTGGCGAACCGCTACGACTGGCAGCTCTTTCTCGAAGTCACCGGTCCCGGCGGAAGTGGGAAAAGTATTCTGGCCGAAATTGCGACCCTGCTCGCCGGAGAGGATAACGCCACGTCGGCCGATATCGATACGCTGGAAGACCCGCGCAAGCGTGCATCCCTGATTGGCTTCTCGCTGATACGTCTGCCTGACCAGGAAAAATGGAGCGGTGACGGTGCAGGGCTGAAGGCCATCACCGGCGGCGATGCAGTTTCAGTTGACCCGAAATACCAGAATCCGTACTCAACGCATATCCCTGCGGTGATTCTGGCCGTGAACAATAACCCAATGCGCTTCACTGACCGCAGTGGCGGTGTGTCGCGTCGCCGGGTGATTATTCATTTCCCGGAGCAGATTGCCCCGGAAGAGCGCGACCCGCAGCTCAGGGATAAAATTGCGCGCGAGCTGGCCGTTATCGTGCGCCAGCTTATGCAGAAATTCAGCGACCCGATGGCCGCGCGCGCACTGCTCCAGTCGCAGCAGAACTCCGATGAAGCGCTCAGCATCAAGCGTGATGCTGACCCGACGTTTGATTTTTGCGGCTATCTGGAAATGCTGCCGCAGACCAACGGGATGTTTATGGGTAATGCCAGCATCGTCCCGCGCAATTACCGTAAATATCTCTATCACGCGTATCTGGCCTATATGGAGGCTAACGGATACAGGAACGTGCTCAGCCTGAAAATGTTCGGGCTGGGGCTGCCCATGATGCTGAAAGAGTACGGCCTGAATTATGAAAAGCGGCACACAAAGCAGGGGATACAAACTAACCTGTCGCTGAAAGAAGAAAGCTACGGCGACTGGCTGCCGAAATGCGACGAACCCGCAGCGACATAACCCACTCCAGACCGGCTACAGCCGGTCTTTTTCTTTCCGGCAATTGCCACAAGGTGAACACTCCACTGTTCACCCTTCACCGTATATTCACCCCGTATCACTATGAAATTATTAATAAAAAGTCAAAGGTGAACAGTGTGAACAGTTAAATGCAAAAAAACTTTTTTTGCGTATGATGTCGGTATGAGGTTTCACAAGAGAATTTGAATAATGGATAAGACTAGAGACTTTATTCTTGGAGGGCTTTCTCGCTTTGGCTTGGCTGATTTGCCCGGCAGACCTTACGATTCTGCTTTTGAATTAATAGCCTCCCCACCTATACGCAAACGCCTCATTGTGATGGGCTTCAATGGTTCGTCGGCTGATTCCCATATGACCAACAGCCAGTCTATTATTCAGGATCATTCAAAGCCTCTTGTCTCGAATGTCCATTTAGGGACGCAAGGGGAATGGGGAATTACTCACCTAGCTAAGCGACTACAACAGCTACCTATCAGCCTCGGTTACAGATGGGAAGACGTAGTATTTACGAATGCTCTAATGATGTGCTCAACCAATGCTTCAGCACTCAAACAGGAGGCGAGTCGACACAAACTAACTGTCGAACAACTCGTAAAATACTCAACAAGATTTTTTGAGAATGTCACAATCCCTCTGTGTAAGCCTGAACTGATTATCGCTTATAGCAATAGCCTACAAAGCATTTCAGCAGCAAATATTTTGCTAAAACACTTCGGTGATCCAAGCACTCTCATCTATACGCAGCAGAAGGGTTATTACACAACTTTCGCTTTCTCAGCCGTAATAAATGATGTGAAAATCCCTGTAATATGTGTCCGTCATATGTCTAGATTTAAACCTTCAGAAGAGTTAATTGAAACAGCTCGAGAGATGATGAAGGGACTTTAGCTTTATCCGTCAGATTGAACCATACACTTGGAAAAATGTGTATAGCGATGTGTATAACCAAAATACAACATTGAAACAAAATGCAATAAAAACAGTATTTTATATTTAAAAAAGGACTCCTGTGATCTTCCGCCAAACGTCATTTCTCCCCCGCCGATAACATCCAAAAAGTCGCTTTATTTTCGCAAATGCCTCATCCGCAAATCTCCATCACTCGTAACACATAAGGCAACGGGGACACGCTGAATCTACTGGCAAAGTGCAGGACAATCACTTCCTCAGCCCACAAGCAGAAAATTTGATGGTTTGTCACCCGGAATACTCGATTCGCGTGGCAAAGCGGGAAGAAAACGCGTTATTGAAGTAAGAGCGGTAAAAATGGCCATTTCCCATAAAAATGGCCAAAATAAGCCAAGTTAGCGTGTCACATGTACCTGAGGTCGGGCTCCGCGCAGGAAATGCCCGTCCAGAGCGCGTTCCAACTGAGCTGCCAACTGTAATAATGTTCCGTCATTGGCCTGCCGGGTTTGAAAATGCATTCCCAGCGGAATGCCGGATTGCTGCCAGGCCAGCGGCACAGAAATACCGGGCGTGCCGGTTAAGCTGGCGAGCGGTGTATAAGAAAAAATGTCCCACAAGTCATAAAACCAGCTCAATACATCCGGGTTATCACTCAGGGTCAGGTACTTTTTTTCGCCCATCAATGGCGTTGGTTTTGAAAAAGTAGGCGTCAGAATGATATCCCATTGTTCATAAAACTGCCCCAGCTTGCGCGATGTCGTGTTAAACACATCCTGCATCTTCCACCGTTCGCTATAGGACATATCAATCCCTTTCTGCCAGATTTTGATGTTAATTGGCTCCACCTGATCTTCCGGCGGGGAGGAAAGGCCTTTCTTCTCCAGTAAACGCTGAATAAACTGGGCAAAATTGCTAATATAGCAGGTGGTTTGCGCCGCGAATGCGGCGTCAAAATCGATATCCGGCGTCACCCATTCCACCTCATGCCCCAGCTCTCGTAACAGCGTTACCGTTCGCTCCAGCTCGCTGACAAAATGCGGGTCGGCATGATATTGCCCCCATTGGTGTGATACCGCGATACGCAATCGACCAGGATCGCGTTTAATCAGTTCGCTAAACGGCTCATTGCTTTGCCAGTAGGGCATAAATTCCCCTGGTGCGCCGCCACGACAGCTGTCGACAAACAGAGCCGAATCCCGGACGCTACGACTCACGCAACCTTGAGTGGAAACATAACCGCTGATATCAGAAAGCCCGGGAGCAATAGAGAAAACGCCGCGGCTACATTTCAGACCGATCAACCCGTGAGATCCGGCGGGAATGCGGATAGAACCGCCGCCATCAGTCGCATGTGCAAGGGGAAGCACTCCAGCCGCAACCGACGCAGCCGCCCCAGCAGAAGAACCAAACGTGGTGTAATCCGGGTTCCAGGGATTATGCGTCACATATATGTCGGGATTTTCCGCCGAACCGCAGACGCCAAATTCTGGCGCGGCGCTACGCCCAATGATGTTCAGCCCGGCAGCACGGATTTTGGTGGTAAGAAACGCATCTTCAGTAGGCCTGTTGCCGCGCATAAATTTCGACCCTTGTTCCTGCAAACGGCCTTTCACTCCCGGCCCCAGGTCTTTGATCAAAAAAGGTACGCCGGCGAACGGTCCGTCAAGTCGGGTGCCATCGCGTTGCGGATCGGCGATAACATCATCGAACAGTTCAACGACGGCACTGAGATGCGGATTCACCAGCGCTGTGGCTTGCGCCGCCTGTTGCGCTAACGCCGTTGGTGTGACATCTCCTTTTTTAATTAGCTCTGCCATCGCGGTTGCATCACAGGCACCCCATTCATCCCAACTCATTACGTTTTTCATCATCACGCTATCCTGTACTTGTCACACTGAATATTGTCGTTTTGCGGACCGGATACGGCAGATTAAAGCGTCGCTGGCGCTTCCCAGCGCGGCATCGCAGCCAATAAACTCCGCGTGTAGGCCCGTTTTGGCGCGGCAAACAGCTCGGCTGTCGGCCCCTGTTCAATAATTTCGCCCTTCTGCATCACGATTAGCCGATCGCACAAACGCGCAGCCACACGCAGATCGTGAGTAACAAAAATCATTCCCAGCCCAAGATCGCGTTGAATCTCTTCCAGCAATGAAAGGATCTGTTGCTGGACCGATACATCAAGCGCCGATACCGCTTCATCGGCCACCAGAACACGTGGACGACAAGCCAGCGCTCGGGCAATAGCCAGCCGTTGACGCTGACCACCGGAAAACTGACGAGGAAAGCGAAATAACGCCTCGCGAGGCAGCCGCACGCGATCCATTAATGTTTCCGCGAGCGCCCATGCGCTCGCGCGGTCGAGGCCAAAGTTAATAGCGCCTTCACAAATCGACGATCCAACGGTACGACGGGGATTAAACGAGCGGTTAGGATCCTGAAATACCATCTGTACCCGGGAACGCAGCGCCCATAATTCGCTCTCCCGACAAGACTGCACCTCTTTTTCCCCCCAACGAATCACGCCGCAGGATGGGTCGATCAGCCGCATCAGACAACGGATAAAGGTCGATTTACCGGAGCCCGATTCCCCGACAATGCCCACCGTCTCTCCGTAATGCACGGCCAGACTGGCGTCATTTAAAGCCGCTATCCTTTGGCTGCGTCCCAGAAGCGAACGTCGGGTATAGGTTTTAGCGACCAGCTCGGCACTCAACAAAGGCTGGCCACGCCGTTTATCTCCGCTACGCCGTGGTATGCCGTCAGGAACGCTACCCAGCAGCATTCGGGTATACGCCTGACGCGGCTGGCGCAACACCTGGGCGGCGTCGCCCTGCTCAACCACCCTCCCGAGATGTATCACCATGACGCTGTCGGCAATTTCCGCCACCACCCCCATGTCATGCGTAATAAACAACACCGCGCAGTCGTTTTCCTGTTGCAGTTCGCGGATCAAACCGAGGATTTCTTTTTGGGTAGTCACATCCAGCGCCGTGGTGGGTTCATCGCAAATCAACAGCCTTGGGCGCAGGATCACGGCCATCGCGATCACAATCCGTTGCCGCTGACCGCCAGAGAGCTGATGGGGATAGCTGTGATAGATACGCTCAGGATCTGGCAACTGGACCCGGGCAAATATCGCCAGGATTGCTGCCCGCCGCTCGCGGCGGGATAAGCGCTGGTGCGCCCGTAGCATTTCGTCAAGTTGTTTACCGCAGGTCACCACCGGGTTGAGTGCCGTCATCGGTTCCTGAAATACCATGCCGATTTGTGCGCCGCGTAGCGCATTGATCACCGAAGGCGACGCATAACGCCCCTGGTCAAGTAACAGGGTTTCTCCAATCTTCACCCTGCCGGCTTGTACGCTCAGCTCAGGGTCTAACAACCCCATCAACGTCATGGCGAGAACTGATTTTCCGGAACCGGACTCCCCGACCACGCACAAAGTACGTCCTGCCGGCAGCGATAAAGAGAGATCTTCAATGGCCTCCGCGCGATCGCCGCCCGGGGGGAGCGCAATTTTCAGGCCCTCAATAGTCAGTAGCGCCGGATCGCTGTGAGGAATGATGCCGGGGTCGAAATCAAGCGTAAACACGGCAGACATGGTTACCTCCTTATGGTCGGCCATCAGGCGCGCCGGGCGAGTTTAGGGTCGAAAACATCACGCAGTCCGTCACCCAACAGATTGAATGCCAGAACGGCGGGAACCAGAAACAGCGCCGGGAACAGCACATTCCCGGGATGCTGGGCGAACTGAATGCGCCCTTCAGACATGATATTGCCCCAGGTAGGTATATCCGCCGGTAGACCGAGCCCCAGAAAACTCAGGATGGCTTCCGTGATGATGGCGGAAGCAGCAATAAACGTCCCCTGAACCAGAATCGGCGCCAGAGCATTAGGCAGAATATCGCGCCAAAGAATGGTGATTGAGGGCGTTGCCATGGTCCTTGCCGCTTCAACAAAAGGTTCGTCACGCAGGCTGATGACCAGGGAACGCACCAATCGTGTTACCCGCGGCACTTCGGGGATCGCAATCGCCAGCACTACCGTGGGCAGGCTGGCTCCCAGCATCGCTACCAGCGTAATTGCCAGCAGCACGGAGGGAATGGCCATCATACCGTCGACAATACGCATCAGAATCATGTCCAGCCGACGGTAATAGCCCGCAAGCATCCCTAGCAGACTGCCACCGGCCACCGCAATCAGCGCAGTGGCGACCCCCACCAACAGCGAAATACGGGTACCGAACAGAACCCGGCTCCAGATATCACGCCCCATGCTGTCGCTCCCCATCAGAAACAGATGGGGAATGACCTCACCGTCTACCAGCGTCACCTCGCCCCGAGTACCGGCAGCAACGGAAATAAAGTTGTAATCCATGGTGGCGGGATCGAACGTTCCCAGCAGCGGCGCCAACCCGCCTAAACACAGCAGCAATATGAGAACTGCGCCACCCGAACGGACCGAAAGGTTATGCCACAACGTTGTCAGTGTGTTCATTGCTTAGCCTCTTCAGTTAACGCCTCAATAACGAATGCGCGGATCGAGTACCAGGTAGCTAATATCCACCAGCATATTCACCACCACATAGGCCAGCGCAAAAAACAGCACCACGCCCTGTAGTACCGGAAAATCACGGTTAAGTACCGCGTCTACCGTCAACTGGCCCAGACCCGGTACCGCAAATACGGTTTCCGTGACCACAACGCCACCCAGCAATAACGCCGCGCTAATGCCGATAATGGTTGCGATGGGTACCGCCGCATTACGCAAAGCATGAAACGTGACCACTTGCCACTCGCGAATACCCTTCGCCCGCGCAGTGCGAATATAGTCTTCAGTCAGCGCCTCACTGACCGCCGCGCGCGTCATCCTCGCCAACAAAGCGACGTAGGTAATAGACAAAGAGAGACAGGGCAAAATCAAATGGTTCAGCCAGAGCCAGAAACCCGCAGACAACGGCTGATAGCCCTGAACCGGAAATAATGACGTTTTTACTGCCAGGAAGTAGATCAGCACATAGCCGATAACAAATACCGGAACGGAAAAACCAGCAACAGAAAATGCCATCACGGCCCTGTCCAGCCACCCGCCCATCCGCCATGCTGCCAACGTGCCCAGCGGCACGGCAATGACCACGGTGAAGAGTAGCGTCAACAATGTCAGCGATAGCGTCGGCCCCAGGCGCTGAGAGATTAGCGAGCTGACCGGAGTATTAAGGAAGAAGGAGTAACCCAGATCGCCATTCAGCAGATGCTGGCACCAGATAACAAACTGCCGCCACAGTGGCAAGTTGAGTCCCAGTTGGCTGCGAATACGCTCCAGATCATCACTGCTGGCGCCATTGCCGCCGATAATGGCCGCCGGATCGCCGGGGGTCAGGCGCACGATCAGGAAGACGATCGCCGCCACGATCATCAGTACCGGGATTAGGCCTAACAGCCGTTTGGTGATAAATAGCAACATAACATCCTCCCGGGCGGCTTATTGGCCGTTCTTACGGATATTCCAGTACACCTGGGCGCCTGCGGGCACAATGCCGCTGATGCTGTCGCGCACCGCGGCGGGGATCATGTATTGTCCCAACGGAACATGGGTAACAACCTGATAGGCGTAAGTCTGTATTTCCTGGGCCAGTTGCTGCTTCTCAGCATCGTCTGTCGCCCGGGCAAAACGCGCTTTCAACGCTTCGAGATGCGGATCGTTTTGCCAGCCGAACCACCCTTTATCGCCTGTGGCATTTAACATGGCATTATTGAGCGGGTTCTGGACATCCTCTGCGCCCCAGGCGCTGATAAAGGCATTCCAGCCGCCGGCGCCCGGCGCATCTTTTTTCGCCCGCCGGGATACCAGACTCGACCAGTCCATGTTCATGACCTGAACCTTGAACCCGGCCTGCTGCAGCATTTGTTGGGCAACTAAGGGCAGTTTGCCGATGGTGGCGTTATCAGTCGGGCGCAGCAGCACAATCGGCTCACCTTTATAACCAGACTGTCGCAGTAGCGCTCTCGCTTTTGCCAGGTCGGCCTTGCCGGTGAACGCCGTGCCCGGATCGCTGGCATAAGGGGTACCGCACGGAAACAGACTGGCGCAGGTACGATAGTATTTTGCATCGCCTACCTGAGTGCGTAGCATCGGTTCCTGACCGAGCGCCAGCATCGCCGCCTGCCTCACCTTCACATCATTAAACGGAGGCTGAATAAAGTTGAAGCGAAACATAAACTGATAGCCATTCGGCTGCGCATTCACCAGCCGTATGTGGGCCGTTTTGCTCAGGGTGGGAAGTTGTTCAAAGGCGGGCTGTTCGAGAATATCGACTTCATTAGCCAATAGCGCGTTCATTTGCGTCTGCGGATCGCGGATAATTTTCCATTCCACTTCATCGACATACACTTTCTTGCCGCCAGCCGTTCCTGACGGTGGCTCATTACGCGGCTTATACGCGGGGTTTTTACGAAACCATAAGCTTTCCCCTGGACGGAAGCGATCCGCCTCAAAGATATAAGGCCCCGAACCGACAATCTCCTTAATTGGCGTATCAGCTGAGGTATCGGCAATACGTTTCGGCATGATAAAGGGAACGTTTGACGATGGTTTACCCAGCGCTTCCAGCACCGGTCCAAACGGTGTGCGGAACACTAATTTGAATGTTTTCTCATTGACGATGTCCTGGTGGTCCAGCGCGCTGGCCATTAACCCCCCCAGCGTATCCCGCGCCATCCATCTCTTGAGTGAAGAAATCACGTCGGCACTGGTCACCGGCGTGCCATCACTAAATACCAGACCGTCACGCAGTGTGAAGGTCCAGGTTTTCTTGTCATCACTCACCTGCCAGCTCTGCACCATCTGTGGCTGAATAGCCCCTTTGGCATCCGTACCAAATAGTGTATCGAACACCAGATAACCGAAATTACGACTGGCGTAGGCGGTGGTCCATATTGGATCCAGTACCGTGATATTGGAGGCGGGCACAATACGTAAGGTATTCGCTATGGCCGGGGCGGTAAAAAACCATTGCATGATGGCGATAGAACAAGCGCCAAGCAATGGCAAACCTCGCTGAACACGAGGAGCGAAAATCGCAGGGAATACACTGTCATATTTCATTGCCATATCCTCAGATTTTCGAGTGGACGAAGTCACGCTTTACATTAATGGGATGCGTAGTCAGTATAGAAACCGGCCGTCTGAGCACATATATACAGCGAGAATGAAATATTTAATAACAGTAGCTTAGGTCTGCACCGTCAGTATGCAATGATGTAAAAACTCATCATTGCGGTGCATGTCCTGCACCAGAAAAGAACAAAAAATCAGCAATTCCCGGAGGGGATATGGGGCTTTTGAACACCGCCTCGGCACAACCGTTGGTCAGGCAAATTGTCGACCGAATTGCCGGACAAATCGCCAAAAGGCAGCTCGTCCCTGGTAGCAAGCTACCGTCCATTCGCCAGCAGGCGCGTTTTTTCCATGTCAGTGTCATGACGGTGACAAACGCTTACAGTCGCCTGGTTGCGGAGGGGTATCTGGTCTCTCAGGCGGGACGGGGATACTTCGTGAGTCATTCACTGCCGCGAGGTGTCGTTGAACCGGAATCCGCTGGCGTTAAAGTGGACAAACTATGGTTGATTCAACGGGCCTATGAAGAGAATAATTCCTTATTAAAGGCAGGTTGCGGCTGGATCCATCCGCAGTGGCTGTATGGCGAAGGCATGCGCCAGGCCTTAACCCGGCTGGCACGCAACAAAACCCATGGTTTGACGCAATACGCATCACCACAAGGGCTGTTGCCGCTACGTCAGCAGATAGAACAGGTCCTTGCCCGACGTGGTATCCACGTACCGGCTCATCAGATCATGACCACTTCAGGGGCTACCCAGGCGCAGATCCTGCTGGTTCACTGTTTAACACGGGCGGGAGATACCGTGTTTGTCGACTCCCCGGGAAACAGCACCTTCTTTATTCAGCTACGGGCATTTGGTCTGAATCTGGTGGGAATTCAGCGCCGCCCTGACGGCTATGATTTATCGGCACTGGAACAGCAGTTGCGCCAGTATCGGCCCAAACTGTTCTTCACCACCAGCCAGCTACACAATCCCACCGGTTCATCCTTGAGCGCGACAATGGTCAACCAGCTCTTACGGTTGGCACATACCTATGAATTCACACTGGTAGAAAACGACATTATGGCCGGGCTGACGCCGATGGTACCCACAACCCTCGCCAGTCAGGATCAACTCCGACGGGTATGCTATATCGGCAGTTTCTCTAAAACCCTGTCGCCTGAACTGCGAGCGGGGTTTATCGCTTGCGACGAAGCACTCAATGAAAAACTGATGCTCTACAAAATGATTCACGGTCTCACGACGTCAGAACTCACCGAAACGCTACTGTGGACAATTTTAACGGAGAAAGGCTGGAGCCTGCATCTTAAAAGCCTGGCAACCCGCCTGGCCGACGCGCAACAGGCCGTATGCAACCGCCTGGAGAGCATCGGCCTGCAATTATTCCATCGCCCCAGCGGCGGCCCGTTTCTCTGGGCGCGCCTGCCTCATGAGGTTGATTTGTTAGCCATGACCCGCAGCGCTGCCGAACGCGGCATCCTGTTGGCGCCAGGGCACCTGTTTCATGTTGAACCCTGTCAGGAGCCCTGGCTGCGTTTTAACGTCTCTTACTGCCATCGACCTGAAGTATATGACTTTTTGGCCAGGTATATCGCCGAAGGGCGATAACGCTTTTGCGAAAAGCATTAAGAACCATGGCTTACGTAATGTCGATCATGGCGCCCGGCCCGATCCGGAAATTTCCCAGTTCGCACTACGCTGACCGGCGCCGCTTTTTCATCGGTAATGAGCGTACTGAATGCCATCAGAATAATAAAGAAAGCAACAAATTCAGCGCTGATTAACAGTACGTCCGTAAGGCCATAAATCAGCATCGATAGCATAATGAAAAACAACAGCAAATTATTACGCCGAAGAGCAAGCAGAACACCGCCGATATAGAACCCCAGAAGCAGGACTAACCCAATCACGCCCTGTAACGAAAAGGTATCAATCAGCTCGTTATGCAGATGGACGTTAATGTACATCATCGCGGTTTTATTCTCCGGATGAGTCTGAACATAATCAGCGCTTAAACGCTCACGGCTCTCCATCGATTGCCCAAGCGGTTTATGGACTCCGTTATAAATGCCCAGCGTCCACATCGAAAATCTTGCTCCCAGCGACGTATCGTCATTACCGGTCTGATAAGACGAGATCTCATGCACCGTCTGGAGAATTTTAGGTTTAACATGGGCGTTAAAGTTAATCCCCACAATACACAGAATAACCACCGCCACGCCCAGCATTGGTTTAAGCGGAATATTTTTTTTGAAGTTAAACAGTGTTAACAAGAAGATCAATATCGGGTAGACCCCCATCGCCGCCCGCGTACCGGTGAAGATAATATTCAGGTATGAGATAAGTATCACCGCGACAGCCAACATATAAGCCGATTTTTTGCGTAACTGGAACAACGCATAGATAAACGCCAGCGACAGCGTTGAATAGATATAAGCGGCAATCGTGGGGCGACTGATCGCCATCTCAATACGCTGCATCCCCTGCCATTCCTGAATAAAACCATATCCGGTTGCCAGTAACAGACTCACTCCCGAAACAATAATAAAAATCTTCTTCGCCATGTCGCGATGGAGATGATATTTAAAGCTATCCAGGTATAACACCAGAATACTGCCCAGCAGCAGTTTTTTACCGCCGAGAAAGTGGTCATTATAATGGTTGACATGACCATTCCTGACCTCGAAAAAGAGAAACCATAGCAGCTCCATCGCCCCCATGATCATCGGCAACAGAGCGACCTTCAGGCGTACTTTTCTGAGATTTTTGCGTTCAACAACGAATCCCAGTATGCTGGCATATACCGCCAGATAGAAAAAAACACGCTGCTGAGCGGAATCCAGCAGCAGAAATAGTAATGATATCGCCGACAGTATTATTGTCAGCATATAAGTATTGCGGTTTATCTTTTCCATAATGCCTGGATTGCCTTTTTCTTATAACTTAATCGCACGTCGCCAGACATAAAAAATCCCGGTGACAATGTTGCCTTTATCTTTTTTTCAACAATATGAGTCTGTTTTTCAGTCAAGAAGCGGGCATATTTCAGATAAATATCCAGCCAATGACAGTAAATCAGCCACTGAAATGAGGGAGGAAAGACGATTTCCATTTTTCTCGTACAGTTAACTAAATTACTAATTTTTGCTCTATCCAACGCACTGGAGAGGCTATTTTTGCGTTTAATATAATAATAATGTCCCTCTTTCTGAAACCAGATATTTTGCGACCGCATCAGAAAAGAGGGGAAAACGGCGAAATCCTCGTAGCAGGTCATGGCGGGTATGGGCTCACAAAGATAAATATCCTTACGAATAAATTGACCAATTAAATGCGCCTGAAAATCCTTATGGATCAGAAAACGACGAATGGCCTCGTTCTGCGTGAGTTGAATCGGGGAAAAGCCCGCCCAGTGGTTATCAATCGTGCCAGGGTCACGGGTCTCAATCAGATGCGTCAGCAGCAAATCGGGGCGGTGTTGCTTAAGAAACGCCACCGCATCACGCAGACTTCGGGGCTTAAGGAGATCATCATCGTCAACCATGGTGATATAGTCACCACGGGCCATCCGTACAGCAATGTTTCTGACGCTCCCGACATTCCTCATCTGAACTTCTTGTATCTGAACTGAAGAAAAGCTTTGTGCATAGCGCTCAATAATTTGCTGTGTTCTATCATGAGAACTGTCATTAAGAATGATAACTTCAACATCATTTTCACAATCAATGGCCTTTTTTACACTTTTCAACGTTTCAGCAAGAGTTAGCTCACAATCATGGGCTGTGACGACAATGCTTAAAAAGGGCATAAGGGCACTCCTGTTGGATAGCCTGTTTTATAAGTTTATATTTCGAGCAAATAGGATAAATCTTAAAATATAACATCCAGATAGTATTAAAAATCTATTTATTATAGTTCCAGCCAATTTTAGTAGAAAAACAAATAACTTGTAACAAAAAAAGAAACCATATGAAACAATTTGTATCAAAATGTAATTTTAGGAAAATAAATTTATCAGAATTATTATCTGGAATCAGATCAAAAAATAAAATTTAGTTATTCAACAAGATGTTGATATAGCGCATAGTGAAGTCAACTGATTAATAAAAGTCGAACCGTCTTAAAAACAACCACTGCATGTTTTAATGAGAAAACAGTTGAGATAATTCGCATACGCTCAGATAGATAATCATCAGAATATGACGCATTGTCTATTACACTAATTCTTAATTTCATTATTAGTATGACAATGTCTCAAAAGACGCTTTTGGTTACTTATGCAGAGTAAGAGCCTATCCCATTAGGGCTATTTTGCTTGCCATTTTGAACCAGGGCAGTGCTCAGAATCTTCACGTACTACGTGTACGCTCCGGTTCTTCCGCGCTGGCCGTGTTCAAACTGTCTGCGCCAATAACGCCTGGTGGGATAGGCTCTAAGTTATGGCTTAAAACCGTCCGTGCCAGACTAAAATACGCTCATTCCGTCAGTCTTCATATTACTGTTATCGCTCAAAAGGCGTTCCAGCCTGCGTTTATGCAAGAGTGATGCAAAAGAGATTTTGCTATGCAGATCAATGCCATTGGTCGCGGCGCCGGGAATCGACTGCGCCCTTAGCGGCGATTAAGTCCGGCGGCGAAAAGTACGACGCCACTCTGCCGGGCTGACGCCAAAACGCGATTTAAACTGCTGGCGGTAAGTTACCGCAGAGAGATAACCCACTTCCTCCGCCACCTGCTCAACAGGCAAATCCCCGGCTTCCAGCAGGAGCTGGCTGCGGCGCAGGCGTTCCGCAGACAGCCAGTCGGTAAGGCTCATACCTGTTGCTTTCACGAAATGGCGGGTCAAAGTACGGCGGCTCATTGCAGCCACCTGCGCCAGAGAGTCAAGATTGTGCGGCTGGCAAATATGCTGCTGGAGATACTCAAGCAGACCGTTAATCCGCGTATCTCGGGTGCTTTTCGGTACGGGCTGAGCGATAAATTGCGCTTGCCCGCCTTCACGGTGCGGAGCGATTATCATCCGCCGGGCAATCTGATTCGCCGCCAGGCTACCGAAACGCTGGCGAATAATATACAGGCAACAGTCGATCGCCGCCGCAGTGCCCGCCGAAGTGATAATCCGCTCATCGTCCACGTACAGGGCATTAATATCCAGACGCACTTGCGGGAACAGGCGTTGAAAATCCTGCTCAAATGCCCAGTGTGTTGCAGCGCGTTTACCGTCCAGTAATCCGGCGTAGCCCAGCACAAATGCCCCGAGGCACAGACCGACAATTTCCGCACCGTTATTGCGCGCGCGCAGCAGACTATCGAGCAACGACTGAGGAGGACGTTGATTCACCGCCCCCCAATATGGCACCACAACAATATCCGCCTGCTCCAGGATCGAAAAGTCGCCGCTGGCATTTAGCATAAAGCCGTCGCGAGCGCTCTGAAGACCAGGCCGTTCGGCGCAGATATGCAGATTAAAGCGTTTGGTTTCCGAGACCGTATCGCCAAATAGCATACAGGGAACCGAGTAATGAAACGGGCTAAACCCGTCCACCGCCACAATCGCCACTTCCGTTAGTTTCATCGCCCGCTCCGGCTTTAAAAAAACATACTTTCCCCATCCTGCGGGATGCTGACCGCATCGGCAATCCGATTATCAGCCACGTACTGCCGCAGCTCATCCCGGCTCAGCAAACAGTGGTTCACCGCTTCCATATGGCTGGCGACAATTTTGGCTTCCGGCAGAGTGAAGTGCGCCTTCAGTACATCTTCTTTACCCATAATGATCGGCCCAAAAGCGATGACGTGAGCATACCCGACATTCAGTACGATGACGTCCGGATGTAGTCTGACCATATCGGCTTCAACCTCATCGCGCCAGATCGTGTCACCCACTAGCCATAACGTTTTTTCCTGCGGATGACGGAAGACGACCCCACAGGCTTCGCCCAGACGTTCAGCCATCGCCGGAATAGCATAAGTACGGTCGCTACCGTGCTGACCTGACGTCGTTTTCACCAGGGAGATATCAGCAAACTTGCCGTGCGCTGAAAGCAGATGAATATTGCAAAAACCCTGCCCGTACAGTAGCTGACCATCGGCTTGATGCTGGACATAAACCGGTAACGTTTTGGGGATCGCGGCGATCGCCGCCGCATCCCAGTGATCTTCATGCGTATGGGTGACGATAACAGCATCAACGTCAACTATCTCTTTGACAGGAAAAGGCAGATCCACCAGCGGATTACGCAACTCACTACGCGCAGTACCGGCGAATCCCGACCAGGCGCCTTTGTCCGCCAGCATAGGATCAATCAAAAATCTTTTACCTGCGTATTCAATAATCTGAGTAGCATTACGGATATGGGTGATTTGCATGATGTTCATTCCTCTTCGCAGTCATCTGATAAACATCGTACCTGTCACCGTCCTGGCGAAATATGGCCGTTTGGTCAATGAGCGATGAGATTGGGCCAGTTTACGGCAGCCGCCATATGCGCAATACAGAGGGCTGTGCCGCACACGCAGCGGTGCTGATGCACAAGGTGAGATCGATATGGCGACTGGCGGACAACGGACGTTTTCCCGCGCGAGACGGTGGAGCGAACCGCAGGAGAAAACGGGGCGCTTTAGCGTAGCGGCTTCAGCATCCGCCAACGAAACCACAACTGGGCGACGAGGATCAGCACACCACCGATAATCTTCTGTAATGGCAGTTGTTCGCCGTACCACAGTGCAGCGGCGATCACCGTCAGCAGCGGTTCCAGCACCATAATAATCGCAGCGCTGGCGACCGCGGCATACTTCTGCCCCTTCATTTGCAAACCGAAGCGTAGACTGGTCGCAATAACGATACTGGCCAGCAGCCAGCCAAAGGTCGGCAGCGTAAACGGCTGATCCCAGCTTTCAAAAGCGGCGGAGATCCCCAGTCCGACAATCCCGGTAATACCTAACTGTACGGTAGTCAACGGGATCAGCGGTACCTCGCGGGCGCAGTTGCTGGTGTAGCAAAACCAGATTGACTGTACCAGCGCAGTGAGCAGAAACCAGCCCTGGCTGGGATGGAACGCAATCGGCATATGCAGACTCAGTAATCCGAGGCCGATAACCGCGACCGGCAGACACTCCCAGTATGCCCGCGCCGGTCGCGCCTTCATCATCACCCAGGCGGTAAGCGGCACAAACAGCATCGACAGGCTCATAATAAACGCCCCTTCACCCAGCGATGGAGTTGTCGATACCGAATAGATCCACAGACACAGGTTTAGCGCAAACCACAGGCCGCTGATAATGATGCGCGGCCAGTGCTGCTTGTTGACGCGATAACCGCGGCAGAACGGCAGCAGCAACAGCGCAGCGAAGAAAAAGCGCAGACCAAGGAAGGCGAAAACCGGCATGCCGGCAATCGCTTCACGGGAAAAAATCCATCCGCAGGCGGCGATAACCGTCGCGGCTATGAGCAGCAAATCTGCCTGGCGTTGCCGGGTCATCGCCACGCCTCCTTGTGTTAATCGTTACCAGCCGGGAACCGCACCGCCGTTGAAGATAGTCTCAGCCGCCTTCGCCACTTCCGGTGACTGGTAGGACTGTATAAATTCTTTTACGTTTTCCGCATCTTTGTTGTCTTCACGGGTCACGATAATGTTCACATACGGCGAACGTTTATCTTCAATAAAGAGACCGTCTCGTACCGGCGAAAGTCCTGTCTGCTGAAGATAGGTAGTGCTGATGATCGCCACGTCAACTTTCGGGTCATCAATGACCCGCGGCAGTTGCGCCCCTTCCAGCTCCATGATGTTCAGGTGATGCGGATTGTCGGTAATATCGACCGCCGTCGGCAGCAGACCTGTACCTGCCTTGAGCGTGATCAGCTTCTCTTTTTGCAGCAGAAGCAGCGCACGCCCCAGGTTGGTCGGATCGTTAGGAATCGCAATAGTCGCGCCATCTTTCAGTTCAGCGACAGATTTGATTTTGCGCGAATAGCCCGCCATTGGAAAGACGAAAGTATTACCAACTGCCACCAGGTGATAGTTGTGGGCTTTGTTATCCTGTTCGAGGAACGGCCGATGCTGAAAAACATTCGCGTCCAGATCACCGGCGTTGGTGGACTCATTCGGCAACAGTGAACCGCTAAAGCCCACCAGTTCGACATTGAGGCCATATTTCTCTTTTGCCACTTTCTTCGCCACTTCCGCCACATCCTGCTCAGCGCCATTAATGACGCCGACTTTAATATGTTTCGCATCACTGCCCTTCTGGTCGCAGCCCACCAGCAACAGGCCTGCCAGCATGACGGCGGCGGCTGTCCGTAAACGCAAAGTCATTGTTATTACCCCGTTAATCCATACAGAATTATTATTTTTCCGTATAAAACTATAACGACTTCCGGGTTGGGTTTTAAACTGCAAAAGCGGCAACTGGAAATAAAATCATCTTCCCCGGCTTACGCGCCCCCGTACCATGCTGAAGACAGGATCAGCCGATTTGCCAAATCATCAGCAGTTGATAACCCGGCTTCTGGTAAAACGGCAGCGCCTGAAAGCTGAACGTATCCACCAGCATATGATTGCAACCGCACCACCGCGCCGGGTTTTCCACTTCTTGCATCAACTCGCGCCCCAACCCGCTGCCGCGAGAGGCTTCCCTGATCCACAGATACCCAATGCACAGCCAGCAATTCCTCCCGATCGGTGGGTTGAATGTTATTTGTTATTATCAGCGTCACCCGTCATCTCCACCTTTTATTTTTTACAGACCATTTCCTATTCGGTTTTCACAAAATATCCTTTTTTTCTCCATTATTCCCTGACTAAAATTAAGTCATTAAAATTTGTGTAAAAAGCCTTTCCATCATTCAGCACTGACGTATAATGGAGAAAATGAGAATAACTATTCTCATTATTTTAAATCAGGGTTATCCGATACCCTAAATAATTCGGGTTGCTTAAAGGCGGCAAGGGCATGAGTCCCTGGAGCATAGATAACTATGTGACTGAGGTGTTCGAGCGTAGCCAACGCATAAGCAACTTAAAGTATGACGGGTATATATGTACGCCCTGTGACAGGCAAAACGTCCTGGTTCAGAGTCTGTAATCACTATCTGATACCATCTTGCCGTCAGAGGCATTATCTAAAAAACCGGTTAGTTCATAACGGTAATATCAGCGTCATTTACTGCAAACAGGAATATTTATTTTCCATTTTGTTATTTTATGCTTGCCCGGAGATGCATCATCGTCTACCCCATCACCCCGACTGTGAGTTTTACGGGGCGGACGTCGTTCATCCTGAGAAAATATAATGAAATACACTATAGCCCCCATCGCAATAGCATTATTTCTCCTTAGCGGATGCGATAATGCACAAACATCCTCCCAACAACAACAGCTCCAGGAAGTGGGCGTCGTCACCCTGAAAAGCCAGCCAGTCCCGGTGGTGAGCAACCTTACGGGCCGTACTACCGCTTCGCTTAGCGCCGAAGTGCGGCCGCAAGTCGGCGGTATCATACAAAAACGCCTGTTTACCGAAGGCGATATGGTCAAAGCCGGACAGGCGCTGTACCAAATCGACCCGGCCAGCTATCGGGCGACGTTCGACGAAGCTGCCGCATCGCTGAAGCAGGCCCAGGCGCTGGTGACAGCCGATTGTCAAAAAGCCCGGCGCTACGCGGTGCTGGTCAAAGATAACGGCGTCTCCCGTCAGGACGCCGACGACGCGCTATCGACCTGTAACCAGGACAAAGCTAGCGTCGAGTCGAAAAAAGCGGCGCTGGAGAGCGCGCGTATCAACCTGAACTGGACAACAGTCACAGCGCCCATTTCCGGCCGCATCGGCATCTCCTCGGTCACGCCGGGCGCGCTGGTTTCCGCCGATCAGGATACCGCGCTGGCAACGATCCGCGGTCTGGATACGATGTATGTCGATCTCACCCGCTCCAGCGTCGACCTGTTGCGCCTGCGTAAGCAAAGCCTCGCGACCAACAGCGATACGCTTAACGTGACCCTGACCCTTGAAGATGGCAGCACCTACAACCAAAAAGGCCGTCTGGCGCTGACCGAAGTGGCAGTGGATGAATCCACCGGGTCGGTGACGCTGCGCGCAATCTTCCCCAATCCGCAGCACATACTGCTGCCCGGGATGTTCGTTCGCGCCCGCATTGATGAAGGCATCATGAACGATGCGATCCTCGCCCCGCAGCAGGGTATCACCCGTGACGCCAAAGGCGACGCTATCGCGCTGGTCGTCGACGCTCACAATAAAGTTGAGCAACGCAGCGTAGAAACCGGCGACACCTATGGCGACAAGTGGCTGATAGTCAAAGGTCTGAAAAGTGGCGATAAGCTCATTGTCGAGGGTTCCAGCAAAGTCGCCCCCGGCCAACAGGTGAAAGCCGTTGAAGTCAAAGAAACCCAAAATGACGGAGATAACGCCTGATGTTCTCCCGTTTCTTCGTGCGACGTCCGGTTTTCGCCTGGGTTATCGCCATTTTGATTATGCTTGCCGGGGTTCTGGCGATCCGTACTCTGCCGGTCGCCCAGTATCCCGACGTCGCGCCGCCGGCGGTAAAAATCTCCGCCACCTACACCGGCGCCTCTGCGGAAACGCTGGAAAACAGCGTGACCCAGGTCATCGAACAGCAGCTTACCGGGCTGGATAATCTGCTCTATTTTACCTCCACCAGCAGCTCGGACGGTTCAGTCAGCATCACCGTGACGTTCGAGCAGGGTACCAACCCGGATACCGCACAGGTTCAGGTACAGAACAAAGTCGAGCAGGCCAAATCACGCCTGCCCAGCGAAGTGCAACAGTCCGGCGTGACGGTGGAAAAATCACAGAGCAGCTTCCTGCTGATCCTCGCGGTATATGACAAAAATAACAAAGCCACCAGTTCCGATATCTCCGACTGGCTGGTCAGTAACATGCAGGACCCGCTGGCGCGTCTTGAAGGCGTCGGCAGTCTGAAGGTTTTTGGCGCGGAACACGCCATGCGTATCTGGATGGATCCGACCAAACTGGCTTCCTATTCGCTGATGCCCTCTGATGTGGAATCAGCAATAGAGGCGCAGAACGTGCAGGTCTCCGCCGGTAAAATCGGCGCGCTGCCCGCATCCAGTCATCAACAGCTGACCGCGACGGTCCGCGCCCAGTCACGGTTGCAAACCGTCGACCAGTTCAAAAATATTATCGTCAAAAGCAAAGCCGACGGTTCGGTGGTGCGCCTGAGCGATGTCGCCCGCGTCGAAATGGGGAGTGAAGATTATACCGCCTCCGCCAACCTCAACGGCCACCCGGCCGCGGGGATCGCGGTGATGATGGCCCCAGGGGCCAACGCCCTGAATACCGCGACGCTGGTGAAAAGCAAGATTGCCGAATTCCAGCGTCAGATGCCGCAGGGCTACGAAATCGCCTACCCGAAAGACAGCACCGAGTTTATTAAAATCTCGGTGGAAGATGTGATTCAGACCCTGTTTGAAGCCATCGTCCTCGTCGTCTGCGTGATGTATCTGTTCCTGCAAAACTTCCGCGCTACGCTGATTCCGGCGGTCGCGGTTCCGGTGGTGCTGCTGGGAACGTTCGGCGTACTGGCGCTGTTTGGTTACTCCATCAATACCCTGACGCTGTTTGCGATGGTGCTGGCGATCGGGTTACTGGTAGATGACGCCATCGTGGTGGTGGAAAACGTCGAACGTATTATGCGCGACGAAGGGTTGCCCGCCCGCGAAGCCACCGAAAAATCAATGGGAGAAATCTCCGGCGCGCTGATCGCCATTGCCCTGGTCCTCTCGGCGGTGTTCCTGCCGATGGCCTTCTTCGGCGGCTCCACCGGGGTGATCTATCGCCAGTTCTCGGTCACTATTATCTCGGCGATGATGCTGTCGGTAGTGGTCGCGCTGACCTTAACCCCGGCGCTGTGCGGGTCGCTGCTGACCCATTCTAAACCTCATACCAAAGGCTTCTTCGGCGCCTTCAACCGCCTGTGGGGGCGCACCGAACAGGGTTACCAGCACCGGGTAGTCGGCGGCCTGCGCCGCTCGGCGGTGATGATGGGTGCCTTTGTGCTGATTTGCGGCGGCATGGCGCTGGCGATGTGGAAACTGCCGGGCAGCTTCCTGCCGACAGAAGATCAGGGCGAAATCATGGTCCAGTACACCCTGCCTGCCGGGGCAACGGCAGTGCGTACCGCCGAGGTCCGGCGCCAGGTCACCAACTGGTTCCTGACCACAGAGAAAGCCAATACTGACGTTATCTTTACCGTCGACGGCTTTAGCTTCAGCGGTAGTGGGCAGAACACCGGGATGGCTTTCGTGTCGCTAAAAAACTGGTCCGAACGTAAAGGTGCGGAAAATACCGCCCAGGCTATTGCTCTGCGTGCCAATAAAGAACTCGGCCGCATTCGTGACGCCACGCTGTTCGCCATGACCCCGCCTTCGGTGGATGGTCTGGGGCAGAGCAATGGCTTCACCTTTGAACTGATGGCCAGCGGCGGCACCGATCGTGATAGTCTGATGAAGATGCGCAGCCAGCTGCTGGCAGAGGCGCATCAAAGCCCAGAGCTGCAATCCGTGCGCGCCAACGATCTGCCGCAGATGCCGCAGCTCCGGGTGGATATCGATAACAATAAAGCGGTGTCGCTTGGGCTGTCGTTAAGCGATGTCACCGATACTCTCTCCAGCGCCTGGGGTGGGACCTACGTCAACGACTTTATCGATCGCGGTCGCGTCAAAAAGGTCTATATCCAGGGGGAAAGCGACGCCCGCGCCGTACCGTCCGACCTCGGAAAATGGTTCGTCCGGAGTAGCGACGATAGCATGACGCCGTTCTCCGCCTTCGCCACCACCCATTGGGAATACGGACCAGAAAGCCTGGTGCGCTACAACGGCTCCGCCGCCTTTGAAATCCAGGGCGAGAATGCCAGCGGGTTTAGTTCCGGCGCGGCGATGGACAAGATGGAAGCCTTAGCCAATAAGCTGCCTGCCGGAAGCACCTGGGCCTGGAGCGGCATGTCGCTGCAGGAAAAACTCGCCAGCGGCCAGGCGATGAGCCTCTATGCGATCTCTATTCTGGTGGTATTCCTGTGCCTCGCGGCGCTGTATGAAAGCTGGTCGGTACCGTTCTCGGTGATCATGGTGATCCCGCTCGGGCTGCTTGGCGCGGCGCTGGCGACATGGATGCGCGGTCTGAATAACGATGTCTACTTTCAGGTGGCGCTGCTCACCACTATCGGCCTGTCGTCAAAGAACGCCATCCTGATCGTTGAATTCGCCGAATCGGCGCTGGAAGAGGGCTACTCCCTGTCGCGTGCCGCCATGCGCGCTGCGCAAACGCGTTTACGCCCCATTGTGATGACCTCGCTGGCGTTTATCGCCGGGGTTCTGCCGCTGGCAATCGCCACCGGCGCTGGCGCCAACAGCCGCGTGGCGATTGGTACCGGGATTATCGGCGGGACCCTGACGGCGACGCTGCTGGCAATCTTCTTCGTGCCGTTGTTCTTCGTGCTGGTGAAACGTTTCTTCACCCGCTATCGTTCTTCTCAGGAGTAAGCTATGTTTCGTTTTTCCCTCGTGTTTGTTGCGCTCCTGACGGCAGGCTGTGTCTCTCTCGATCCGCACTATGAGCGCCCGGCGGCGCCCATTCCCGCCACCCTGCCCGGTAGCCACGGCGAGGCAACCGCGGTAGTGAATGACTGGCAGCAGGTGGTGAATGACGCCCGCCTCAAAAAAGTGGTGAGTATTGCGCTGACCAGCAACAGCGACGTGCAGAAAGCGCTGGCCGATATCGAAGCCGCGCGCGCCCAGTTTGGCGAAACCCGCGCCTCGTTATTCCCGACCCTCGACGCGGAACTGAGCCATACCCGCAGCAAAACGGTCGCCAATGGGCTCACGTCGTCATCGGAAGCCGACGGCGCGGTTTCCAGCTTTGAGCTGGATCTGTTCGGCAAGAACCAAAGCCTGACGCGTGCGGCGCGGGAGACCTGGCTTGCCAGTGAATACACCGCGCAGAATACGCGCCTGACGATGATCGCCGACCTGACCACCGCCTGGATAACGCTGGCGGCGGATAACAGTAATCTGGCGCTGGCTCAGGAAACGATGGCCAGCGCGGAGAATTCACGCAAAATCGTCACCCGCCAGATGGACGTAGGTACCGCTTCGGCAAGTGACCTCAGCGATGCGGAAAGCGTCTATCAGCAGGCGCGCGCCAGCGTCGCCAGCTACCGTACGCTGGTGGCGCAGGATAAAAATGCGCTCAATCTGCTGGCCGGAGAAACCGTACCGGATAGTCTGCTGCCCGGCACGCTGGAGAGTCTCGGCGGCCACAGTATCGCCCTGGTCCCGGCGGGTGTATCCTCTTCGGTACTGCTACGTCGCCCGGATATTCAGGAAGCAGAGCATAATCTGAAGAGCGCTAACGCCGATATCGGCGCGGCGCGGGCCAACTTCTTCCCGTCGATCTCGCTGACCGCCAGCGCCGGAGTTGGTAGCGACTCGCTCTCTTCTCTGTTTAGTCACGGCATGCAGGTGTGGTCATTCGCACCGTCCATTAGCCTGCCGCTGTTTACCGGCGGCAGTAATCTGGCGCAACTGCGCTATGCTGAAGCGGAGAAAAAAGGGCTAATCGCCACCTATGAGAAGACGATTCAAAGCGCCTTCAAGGACGTGGCCGATGCGCTGGCGCGCCGGGAAACGCTCAACGAACAGCTGGACGCGCAGAAAAAATATGTCGCGGCGGAACAAAAATCGCTGGATATTGCGATGAAGAGCTACCAGGCCGGCGTTGGAGATTACCTGTCGGTGCTCACCGCCCAACGGACGCTGTGGTCGGCACAGGCAACGCTAATCTCTCTTCAACAAACCGATCTGGAAAACCGTATTACTCTCTGGCAGTCGCTGGGAGGCGGAGCCAGTTAACGCTTATTCCGGGCGGCAACGCCCGGTATGCTGACAAGGAGCCAGTAAATATGTCCCGAATATCCCTCTCCTGGGTGGTGGTTCTCGGGTTACTCAGTGCCATCGGGCCGCTGTGTACCGATTTCTATCTGCCCGCGCTGCCGGAAATCACCCAACAGCTTAACGCCACCGGCACGCAAACCCAGCTATCGCTGACCGCGGCGCTGATTGGACTCGGCCTTGGCCAGCTTTTTTTTGGCCCGCTGAGCGACCGGATTGGCCGTAAAAAACCGCTGGCGCTTTCTCTGCTGCTGTTTATCTTCTCCTCGGTGATGTGTGCGATAACCTACGATATTCATATGCTGATCGCCTGGCGTTTTCTGCAGGGCTTCGCCGGAGCGGGCGGTTCGGTGCTGTCACGCTCCATCGCCCGTGACCGATACCAGGGCACCCTTCTGACCCAGTTTTTCGCTCTGCTGATGACCGTTAACGGCATCGCTCCTGTGCTGTCGCCGGTGATTGGCGGCTGGATCATCACCGCGTTTAACTGGCGCATTCTGTTCTGGGCTATGGCGGCTATCGGCATCATATTGCTGCTGCTCAGCCTGGTGGTTCTCCATGAAACGCTGCCGAAAAAAAGCGCCGCTTCCGTGACACAGCAGCAGACTGATACTCCTGTGCTGAAAAATCGCCACTTTATGCGCTACTGCCTGATTCAGGCCTTTATGATGGCCGGTTTGTTCTCTTATATCGGCTCATCTTCGTTCGTTATCCAGAATGAATACGCCATGAGCGCGATGCAGTTCAGCCTGCTGTTCGGCCTTAACGGTATCGGGCTGATTATCACCGCGCTGATTTTTTCGCGTCTGGCACGCCGCATCAGTGCCGAGCCGCTACTACGCAGCGGCCAGGTGCTGGCGGTGACATTTGCTGTCATCACTCTGTTGTTTGCCTGGCTACACCTGTCGACGCTGGCCCTGATCGGCTTGTTTTTCACGGTTTCCATCATGAGCGGAATCGGTACCGTGGCAGGCGCGGAGGCAATGAATGCCATCAACGCTCGCCAGTCCGGCACCGCGTCGGCACTGCTCGGTACGCTGATGTTTGTCTTTGGCGGCATTGCCGCGCCGCTGGCCGGGATCGGCGGTGAAACGATGCTAAAAATGAGCCTTGCCATGACTCTTGCCTACCTGGCCTCCCTGCTTATTGGCCTGAAAAAACCACACGTCAGCGAATAACATCCTCTGGCGGTAATAAAATATTCCAATTTTATTACCGCCATGTTTCCCGCTCTTACTGAAATCTCCTATTATTCATAACATCCCAATCGTGATAATCTTCACACGAAAGGAATAATTAATTCCTTATACTGCCTGTCACTGTGAATAATGAGGTTCTTATGAGTATCGACCTGAGCAAACTGCCGACCGAGCGCCGAAACGCCAATAGCGCCAATATTGACACCCTCTCCACCGAAGAGATGCTGACGGTGATTAATCAGGAAGATCAGCTGGTGGCGCACGCGATCACCCCCTGGCTGGCACAAATTGCCCTGGTCGTGGATAAGGTTGCGGCGGCGCTGCAGGCGGGCGGGCGGTTGATTTACATTGGCGCAGGGACTTCCGGTCGTCTGGGGATCCTCGACGCCAGCGAGTGTCCGCCAACATTCGGTACCCGCCCTGAGCAGGTGGTGGGGATCATCGCGGGCGGCCATAAAGCGATTCTGAGCGCCGTCGAAAACGTTGAAGATAACAAAGCGCAAGGCGCGATGGATCTGCAAAACCTCAGCGTCAGCAGCGGTGATGTGCTGGTCGGCCTGGCCGCCAGCGGGCGCACGCCATACGTGATTGGCGCGATGGAATATGCTCGCAGTCAGAATGCCTTTGTCGCTATGGTCAGCTGTAACCCACACGGCGAAATGGCGCAACTGGCGGATGTCGCCATTACGCCGGTCGTCGGCCCGGAAGTGGTGACCGGCTCAACGCGTCTGAAGGCGGGTACCGCGCAAAAGCTGGTGCTGAATATGATCTCCACCGGCGCGATGATCCGCATCGGCAAGGTCTACAGCAACCTGATGGTGGATGTTGAAGCCACCAACGCCAAACTTATTGAGCGCCAGGTTTCCATCGTCATGGAAGCCACCGGGTGCGATCGCGTGACCGCCCAACGTGCGCTGGATGCCTGCGCCCGCCACTGTAAAACGGCCATCGTGATGGTGCTGGCTGATTTAAGCGCCGCAGAAGCCGGGGCGCTGCTGGCGAAAAATAAGGGCTATATCCGCAAGGCGCTGAGCCGCGCCTGACCGCTGACAAACAGGTAATCTGCAATGGCAAAAATAAATAAAGAAATGATAGTGCGGATCCTCAGCCACGTTGGCGGGGCCGGGAATGTCGCGCAGGCAGGCAACTGTATGACCCGCCTGCGCCTGACCCTGCGCAATGCGTCACAGGCCGATAGCGAGGCTATCCGTCAGATTGACGGCGTGATGGGGGTTATCGTCAGCGACGAACAGTTTCAGGTGGTATTGGGTCCCGGCAAGGCGCAAACCGCAGCGGAGATAATGAATGCCCTGCTGGAAGAGACCCCGAGGGAGGTCCCCTCTCTGGCCGATGTCGCCGCGGAGAAAAAACAGGCACTGAAAAGCAAGCAAACCAGCGGCGTACAAAAGTTTCTCGCCAAATTTGCCACCATTTTCACGCCGCTGATCCCCGGTTTTATCGCCGTCGGCCTGCTGCTGGGGTTTGCCACCCTGGCGGAGCAGATGTTTATCCTCGAAAATACCCATCCGAATGCCGCGCTGGTGGCGCTGATCGGTTATATGAAGGTCTTCAGCAAGGGGATGTTTACCTTTCTGAGCATCCTGATCGGCTATAACGCCCAGAAGGCGTTCGGCGGCTCCGGGGTGAATGGCGCGATTATCGCGGCGCTATTTGTTCTCGGCTATAACCCGGAAGCCACCAGCGGTTTTTATTCCGGTATCTCGACCTTCTTCGGGCAAAGTATCGACCCGCGCGGCAACATTATCGGGGTGCTGATCGCCTGCATTATCGGCGCGTGGGTGGAAAAGCAGGTGCGCCGTATTATGCCCGCCAACCTCGATATGATCCTCACCTCAGCGGTGACGCTGCTGATAATGGGCGCGATAACCTTTACCGTCATTATGCCGATTGGCGGCTGGCTGTTCACCGGGATGTCATGGCTGTTCCTGCATCTTAACGGCAACCCGTTCGGCTCTGCGGTGCTGGCCGGTCTGTTTCTGCTGGCGGTCATGTTTGGCGTGCATCAGGGCTTTGTGCCGGTCTATTTCGCGCTGGTGGACGCGCAAGGTTTTAACTCGCTGTTCCCGATTCTGGCGATGGCCGGAGCCGGGCAGGTGGGCGCGGCGCTGGCGCTGTTCTGGCGGGCAAAGCATGGTTCGCTGCTGCGCACCCAGATTAAAGGGGCGATAATTCCCGGCGTGCTCGGTATCGGCGAACCGCTGATTTACGGCGTCACGCTGCCGCGAATGAAGCCGTTTATCACCGCCTGCCTCGGCGGCGCCTGCGGCGGGTTTTTCCTCGGTTTTATTGCCTGGATGGGGTTACCGGTCGGCCTGAATACGGTGTTTGGCCCTTCCGGGCTGGTGGCGCTGCCGCTGATGACGTCCGGTAGCGGCATCTATGCCGGAATGGCGGTATATGCCGCGGGGCTGGCAGTGTCTTACCTGTGCGGCTTCGCGCTGACCTGGCTGTTCGGCAGTAAAAATGTCGATTTAAGTTAAGGTGCCGTCCTGATTAACATCGCTGACCACGGCAGTTTGCGGCAATGGCCCGGTGGCGCAACGCTTACCGGGTTACCCGTTCCCATCAATAGCGCCGAAAACCGCAGAGATCAGCAACGGACCAAATCGTCTGAAAACCATCTCCGCCCCCACTGTGCGGGCGCGCTCATGCTATGATGCGTCTTTGCGATATTTCACCTGAGGGAAAGATGGGCTCCAGCAAAAAAGGAATGCTGAATGTACTGATAGCCGCCGTGCTGTGGGGAAGTTCCGGCGTCTGTGCACAATTCATTATGCAGCAAAGTCAGATGTCATCGCCGTTTCTGACCATGACCCGCCTGTTGTTCGCCGGCATGATTATCCTGATGCTCTCGTTCGTTCACGGCGATAAAATTTTCCGTATCCTGCAAAACCACAAAGATACCTTCAGACTGCTGATCTTCTCCTTATTTGGCGCACTGACCGTACAATACACTTTCCTGATAACTATCGAAAAATCAAACGCCGCCACCGCGACGGTGCTGCAGTTTCTGTCGCCGACGATTATCGTCGCCTGGTTTGCTGTCGCCCGTAAAATGCGCCCCAATCCGCTGGTGCTGGCGGCTATCTGTACTTCACTCATTGGCACATTTCTGCTGGTCACCCACGGCAATCCGACAACCCTGTCGATTTCCCCCGCCGCGCTCTTCTGGGGAATTGCCTCGGCGTTTGCCGCCGCCTTCTACACCACCTATCCATCAACGCTGATAGCCCGCTACGGAACCTTGCCGATTGTCGGCTGGAGCATGCTGCTCGGCGGTGCGATGCTGTTACCGTTCTACGCCGGGCAGAGCAATCATTTTGTGGTTACTGGCGGTCTGCTGTTGGCGTTTTTCTACCTGGTGGTTATCGGCACATCGCTTACCTTTAGTCTTTATTTGAACGGCGCACAGCGGATTGGCGGCGCGAAGGCGGGTATTCTCAGCTGTGCGGAACCACTGAGCAGCGCCTTACTTTCCCTGCTGTTGCTGGGCATTACCTTTACCCTTCCGGACTGGCTGGGAACGCTACTGATTCTCTCATCGGTGGTGCTGATAGCCCTTGATTCACGGCGGCGAGTGAAAACGACCTGACGATAATCTGGCGGCACTGGATGTTATCAACGCATCAGGCTGTGAACGCCAGAGATCGACTCGTTTCAGGGCGTATGGCATGGTAGATACGCCGGTCAGCCGCATCCATTACTGGCCGGGGGACAGAAGCATTCCTCCCCCGTTATACCCGTACTTTCATTACCACCAATATGCCGGCAAGCAACATCAACGTGCCGGAGAGCGCCAGCGGCGACAGCAGTCCTAAATGATCCAGCGCCACGCCACCAATGGCTGCGCCGCAGGTGTTAGCCAGCTGAATCACCGCTACCTGGATTGACCCGGCCTTCTCCGCCTGATCGGAAAGGGAGCGAGTGATCCACGTTGACCACCCTACCGGCACCAGCGCAAACGACAGCCCCCAGACAATCGCAATCCCTGCCGCCACCACTTTTTCGCGTCCCCACAACGTCAGCACCAGCGCGCTGACGGCCAGAACCAACGGCGCGCCTGCCAGCGCCAGTTTGACCGAGCGTTTAAGAACAGAAGAAGAGAGCGACGTTCCCACAAAACTGGCGATGCCAAAGCTCAACAGCACCAGCGTCAGGCCATCGACATCAAAGCCCGCCAGATTCATATACACCGGGCGGATGTAGGTAAAGAACGCGAACTGTCCGGCAAAGGACATAAAGATGGCGATCATCCCCGCCATTACGCCGGGACGTTGCAACAGACTGAAAATATTTTGCTTTTGGTGAGACGGTTCGCCAGGCAGCGAAGGTAACGATTTCACTACCCAAATAACACACAGTACGCCCATCACCGCCGCCGCGTTAAAAACATGACGCCAGCCAATAATCGCACCTAAAAAACTGCCCAGCGGCGCGGCGATCACCAGCGCGATGGAGACCGCGCCAAAAATAACCGACAACGCTTTAGGCACGGTACGCGGCGGCACCAGACGCATCGTCAACGAAGCCGACATCGCCCAGAATCCCCCCAGCGCCAGCCCCAGGCAGGCACGCCCGGCCAACAGCAGCGTGAAGGAAGTTGCAAATGAGACCAGCAGACAGGAAAGCGTCAGTAAAACGGCAAACAGGATCACCACATAGCGACGATCGGTCGCCTGAATAATTTGGGTGATAAACAGGCTGGCAAACATGGCGACAAACGCCGTTACCGTTACCGACTGCCCGGCGACGCCTTCAGATATTCCGAGGTCCTGCGCCATCGGCGTCAGCAGGCTGACGGGCAAAAACTCAACGGTGATCAGGCAGGCAACACAGAACGCCACAGCGAAAACAGCCGACCAGTTTGGCCGGATAATCGTCTCAGCATGGGATTGTTCTGCAATTCTTGTACTCATTTCGTTACCTGCGTCTTTCTCTGCCAGAAAAGCCGTGCAGTGTAACATCTAAATTGTGACGTATTTAACGTTTTAGCAACTTTCCTTTGTTGCAGGGAAATATGCTTACCCGACCGCATGATGAAAAATGCGCCATGATATTGACGTCCCTTCGCATTCACTGTGGGAAGAAAAGGACATAATATAGCACCAAGTGCTATACTTACGGTTACAGGATGTCAACCCGATGCGTGTATTTAAAACCAAATGGTTTGCCAGGGTAGCAAAGTCCCATGCAATCAAAGACGAAGAGTTATGTAAGGTTATTGCAGCAGCAATGCAGGGAAAAGTGGAGGATCTTGGTGGTGGGGTTTACAAAAAACGCCTCAATCAGAATCGCGATCGCGCGATCATCCTCGCAAAAGGCGGTATACATTGGTTTTATACATTTTTATATGCCAAACAGGATATGGCAAACATCGACAACGGTGAATTAGCCGGGTTCCGCGAGTTAGCAAAACATTATGCTGGTCTCGCTGAAGATAAAATGACGGCATTGATTAAAAGTAAAGAATTGGTGGAGATTTGCCATGACTGCAAAAAATAAATTCAAAAGCCCTGCTTTTGAAGCTATTCACAGCGCAGCTTCTGGATTATTCAGCGTTGATGCCATTCCCCAGGAAACGATGCGCAACTTTGACAAAGCATGCCTCAGTAGCGTGGAGGATCTTCAGCCGCTTGAAATCAAAGCACTACGCGAGAAGCTGAACGTCAGCCAGCCCGTTTTCGCGCGCTATCTGAATACCAGCGTTTCTACAGTGCAAAAATGGGAGAGCGGCACAAAGCGCCCCGGCGGTATAGCATTGAAGCTTCTTACCATTGTGCAAAAGCACGGACTAAAAGTGCTGGCCTGATGAATCTCGCTGATAAGCAATTAACACCATTCGTTATATGCAAAATGGCACATACCGTTCTCAATGCAACCAGTGCACGCCATCTTCAGGTTGAAAAAGGGCGTTGTAGCGTATCTGGAAGGCGTTAATCTCTTGCATATCCGGTTCTATTTCGCGCAGAAACCCCAGCGCCAGGCGTACCTGCGCGTCAGTAATTGGCGCGGCCAGACGCGTTTTTTGCAACTGACGATACCACTGTTGCAGGTTCTGATCGCTGCCATCCACAATCACGATCTGCCAGATCAGCAATATCTGGGCGGCATTTTGCAGATGTGATTCATCAGGACGATGCAGGTACTGTAAAAACGCCTCTCCCGGCGCTTTGCCCATCTGGTCGATCATTGATTCCACCGGCACCACGCTAATGCCCAGACGCTCGCTTAACCGACGAATCGCACGCCGGGTCCCCGAGGTGAGCACCCTGAAGCCAACAATAAACACCACAATCAGCGTGGCCAATATAATCCAAATCATGCGTACATCCGTTACTCAACAGGATGTTCATCATAGCGACAAATTGTCGACAGGCAATGTGAGCATCACCCGGCGCAAATAAAAAAACCCGGCACAGAAGCCGGGTAACGTGACGTACAGCCAATCACTCAGGCTGTCTGCAAAGTTTGTTTCTTTTTCTCGCGGCGAATTTTACGTTCTTCCAGCACCGCGACCATCGCCATCAGGCAGATACAGCCAATGGCAGCGGCATCCAGCGCGGCGAAGGTGCCCGCCCAACCGGTCAGACCAAAGACTGGCGTACCGTCGGCAATCATCCCCAGCCCCAGCTTGGCAAAGCTGTCGCCGATCAGGTAAGCGAAGGTGCCTTTAATGCCGTCCGCCGCGCCGATCGCTTTTTTCGGGACGAAGCCAACTGCCGCCACGCCAATCAGCAACTGCGGGCCAAACACCAGGAAGCCGAGCGCGAACAGGGACGCCAGATAGACGTACTGGTTGCTGGCATGCTGGTAAACGCCGAGGGTGGCGATAATCAGCGCCAGCGCAACGCAGGCCACCAGCGCGCGACGACCGTTCGCCAGATCCGACAGCCAGCCCCACAGCAGCGTGCCGACCAGCGCGCCCACTTCAAACAGGGTAAAGCCCTGAATCGCCACTTCTTTTGAGAGTTTCAGTTCCTGGAACGCGTAAACGGTAGACCACTGGTCGATACCAATACGCACCACGTAGAGGAAGATGTTGGAGAAGCACAGCAGCCAGATCACTTTGTTTTTCAGGACGTATTCCACAAAGATCTGCCACTTGGTCATCTCATTTTCTTCGGTCTCTTTGTCCTCTTCGCTGATCTCTTCGCCGAACAGCTCTTCCGCCTTACCAAGACCATAAGATTCCGGGGAGTCGCTGCCAAAGCGCAGGCCGATGAAGCCCACAATCAGCGCGATGATCGACGGGAAGATAAACATGCCGATCACATGGCCGTCGAACAGGTAGTTCGCGCCGAACAGCGCCACGCCTGCCGCGCCAGCGCCGCCGAGGTTGTGGGAGATATTCCAGAAGCCGAGGAAGGTGCCGCGCTTACGACGGGGCGTCCATTTGGTGATGGTGGAGTAACTGCACGACCCGCCGGTACTCTGGAAGAAACCGCTCAGCGCGTAGAAGGCGATCATCAGGAACAGGCTAACGGAACCGCTTCCCATGCTGGCGCTGAAGCCCAGCATACAGATAGCGGAAAGAATCAGCATAAACGGCAGAAACTGCTTGGTGTTTTTGCCGTCGGCATAGTAGGAAACCAGCGTTTTGCCTACGCCATAGGTGATCGAGAAGCCCAGACCAATCATCCCCAGTTGCGTCATGCTCAGCCCGTAGGTGGAGATCATGTCGTTCTGGGCGATGTTGAAGTTTTTGCGGATCAGGTACATGGTCAGGTAGCCGATAAAGACCACCAGATAGGACTGCATGAACGGTTTGAACCACATTTTGCGCCGTACATCGAGCGGCAGATCCAGGGTCGGCTTACGCACCTGGTTTAAGAAGTTCAGCATGGGACGGGTATCTCCTGATTTTTTAAGCCTGCTTTATTGCAGGCATTGTAAAAATCAGTCGCCCAACCAGCCTGAGACAGCGTCCAGGCGAAACCGGGAAAATGTCTTAGTTTTGCCCCACTCGGGGTAAAAAGGTGAAGTCCGTCACGTAATGCTGGCCTCGCGCGGCGCCTGCGCATTCAAAAACGGCAGCAGCAGCAGGGCGGAAATGCCCGCCGCAATGGCAATCACCACAAAGAACCCGGTCCAGTGCCAGGTTTCCATCACCTGCGCCAGCGGCCAGCCGGAGAGCGATGCGCCAAGATAGGCAAACAGACCGACAAAACCGGTTGCCGCCCCCGCCGCCTCTTTGTGCGAACATTCCGCAGCCGCCATGCCGATCAGCATCTGCGGGCCAAAGACAAAAAAGCCGGTGGTGAAGAAGCACGCCGCCTGCATCACGTAACTGGCGAACGGCATCAGCCATAACGAACCGACAGAGAGCAGTATTCCGGCAGCGAAAATCAGGTTCATTGGCCCACGGTTGCCGTTGAACAGTTTATCTGAGCCCCAGCCCGCCACCAGCGCGCCGATAAACCCGCCCAGCTCGAACATCGTGACCGCCATGTTGGCGGTGACCAGATCGACACCCAGCGTCTCCGACATATACAGGTTGCCCCAGTCGTTGATCGCCGCGCGTACCACATACACCAACACATAGCACAGCGAGAGCAGCCAGATATAGGGATTCAACAGCACGTATTTGGTCAGGATCTCTTTGCGGGTCAGCCCTGCGCCCTCCTGCTGCTGAGCGATTTCCAGCTCATCATGCCGCCAGTCCCCGACCGCTGGCAAACCGATAGCCTGTGGCCTGTCGCGCAGCCGCCAGCAGAGAAAAATGCCGACGATAATCGCCAGCGTTCCGGCAATCATCATCCCGGCGCGCCAACCGTAATGCAGAGCGGCAGCAGCCATGACGATCGGAATCAGCGCCCCTCCGACGTTATGCGCGGTATTCCAGATAGCCCACCACCCGCCACGCTCATTACGCGAGTACCAGGACGTCAGCAGACGGGCGCACACCGGCGCTCCCCAGCCCTGGAAGAAGGCATTCAACGCCCACAGTAATGCAAAGGCCCACAGAGACGTGGAGAAACCGAACAGGATATTCACCACGCCGGTGGCGATCAGCCCAATGCCCATAAAATAACGGGCGTTGGAACGGTCGCTGACGATGCCGGAGACAAACTTCGACAGGCCATAAGTGATGTAAAACAGCGTCGCCAGCAGGCCGATATCACTGCGGGTCAGCACGCCGCTGACGAGGATCTCCGGCACGGCGGCATTAAAACTTTTACGGGTGAAATAGAACAGCGCGTAACCAAGCCAGATGGTAAGTAAGATCTGTCGCCGCCAGTAGCGGTAACGCGCATCAACTTCGTGTTTATCAGTTATCAACGGCGCATTTGCCGGAGCTTTCAGAAACGTCAGCATCGCCGCTCCTTAAACGTAACGCAGAGGCAACGACACGCTAACGCGCGTGCCGTGCGTACAGGAGATGGCCAGCACGCCGCCAAGCGCCGTCACGCGCTCGCGCATCCCGGTCAGACCAAAGCCTTGCTGGCCGGAATCCGGCGGCAGGCCGCTGCCATCGTCTTCAATCACCAGCATCAGCCGCTCATCCTGCTGCCAGCCCTGTAGCGTAACCGCGCTGGCATTAGCGTGTTTCACAATGTTGTTCAGCCCTTCCTGACAAACGCGAAACAGCGTTACCCGCTGGCTTTCGCTGAGCGCAGACTCGTCTATTCGCCAGTCGAGATGGCTGATAATGCCGCGACTTTCCAGCTCCATTTCCCGCATCAGCGAACGGATAGCCTGTTCCAGCGTCAGGTCATCCAACTGGCGTGGACGCAAGCGCCCCAGCAGGCGACGCACCGCGTCATACACGCCCAGCGACAGTTGCTCAATGTGCGCCCCGCTCTGTTTTACGCCGCCATTATCCGCCGCCAGCCGCTGTACAATTCCCGCCTGAGTGCGAATGGCGGTGATGGTCTGACCGATGTCGTCGTGCAGTTCCCGCGCTACGTCGCGCCGCACGCTCTCTTCCGTTTCCAGCAGGCGTTCCGCCAGACGATGGTTACGCGCCAGTTCATTTTGCAGCGACTGGTTGAGTTCGCGCAGGCGCTGAATCCCCGCGCCAAGCAGCAGCCCTGTCAGGCTTTGCGCCAGCAGAGAAAGCAGTAAATCAACGGGATGATCGTGCCAGGTCTGGCTGGCAATCAGCGCGATGGCGTTCATCAACGTCGCGATCAGCGCCCCTTGCCAGCCGTAATGCCAGGCGAGCGCAATAATCGGCAACGCAAGGCAGAACGGCGTAAAGCGTGACAGCTCAGCCGGTAGACCCAGCTGTAGCCACAGGCTGACGGTGAACAGCAGCAGATACCAGACCAGATGCCGCCCGCGCCAGTTCACCGGCTGCGAGACCAGCGCCGGGCCGAGCGGTAACCAGGTGGTGCTGGTCAGGTAATGCCAGAACACCAGACAGATGGGCGCCAGCGTCAACCCGCCGGTAAGCGTCAGCAGCAGCGCGTTTAACGTCTCTTCCCCCTGGCCTAACCAGGGCAGAGACTGTAACAATGCCGCCGCCGTCAAGGCCGCGCCCTGTAACAGCAGGGTGCGCCAGTCGCGCTGATGGCGATAGCGGGAGATTAATGCCACAGGCAGCAGCGTCAACAGGCTTCCGATCATCAAAAGCGGTAGATGCGCCAGCGCCACTTCCTGCGCCAGCCACCAGACCAGCAGCCATTCCGCGCCCAGCAATACCGGCCAGTAGCTGCGTGGACACTGCAACATCAGCCCCAGGCGTAAACCGAACGGGAACAGCAGTACCGCCAGCTCCGGGCGCTCAACCAGGTGCAGGCTGATGCTCCACAGGCAAAACCACGCGGCGGAGAAGATAAAAAAGCAGGCGATAACGGTAATTAACCGGGAGAGGATGGTTTTCATCACCAGCCATCAAACATGCGGCGCGCCAGCTCAACGTCGTTGCTGACGCCCAGTTTTTCCAGAAGATTGGCGCGATGTACGTGTACCGTTTTTGGCGACAGCCCCAGCTCGGCGGCGATCTCTTTCACCGCCATTCCCTGCGCCAGCTTTTCCGCCACCTGGCGTTCACGTCTGGTCAGCGGGTCCTGCCGTCCGGCCGCCAGTTTAACGGCGATATCCGGCGTCAGGTAACAGCCGCCCGTCGCCACCGTATGTACCGCGGCAATCAGCTCGTCAGGGCTACAGCGCTTGGAAAGGAAGCCGCGCGCACCGGCGTTCAGCGCCTGTTCCACCAGCGCCGGACTGTCATGTACCGACAGCATTATCGTCGCCATCCCTTTAGGAAGCTGATTTAATAACTCCAGCCCGGAGATATCCGGCATGGAGATATCGCAGATGCAGACCTGCACGCCGCGACCGGGCAGTCCCGCCAGCGCCTCGCGACCAGAACCGAATTCGGCGACAACCTGAAAATCGGCTTCCAGCCCCAGCAATTGGGCAAAGCCGGAGCGGACGATAAGATGATCGTCAATAAGGGCGATAGTGGTCATGGCATGTCCTGGCGGGTGTAAAAAACGCGCCTACCTTAGCGAGATACACGTCATCCTTCAAGCTACCTCTGCACTGTCTGCGTCTGCTCCCCCGGTACTTACTTAAGTAAGCGCCGGGGGCTTCTCAGACTCGCCGCCTTGATGCAACTGGAGTGCGTTTGTATATAAACGCGTTACTGCCCAAAGCATTGAACAGAATTATCCACCTCATGCAATACCGGTGGTCACCGTGAAAGTGCGAGTTTGCTGTGGTGCGAGTGAAACCAAAGTACCATTGGCCCTGGCTGCCAGAAACCCTTCCGGCCGACAGGTAGCGGGTAGCGCAAAGGCCGCGACCTGTTGATCGCCATTATAGAGAATCCAGCGGGTGACGTAATTAAGCTCCGAGCTTGAAAAACGGGTGATGAACATGGTCCCATCAGTCGCTATCATGCGAAATTCAGGAGTAGCGGTGTAACGCGCCAGATCATCCGCAAAAAAGACGATTTCCGGATCGTAAAACTGAGGTTCGTTCAATATAGACAGCGATGTCTCACCTTGCTGGATCCGTTGATTAAACGCTAACCACGACGCAGTCGGCTTCACATGGGCTGGTACCGATTCACGCAGCGAGAACGCGTCATCAGGAATATTCTGGCTAAATGTTGCCTCCGGCACGTAAGCATAGTTCATATGGCACATATACTGTAATGGCATAGCGACAGCGGCAAGGTTAGTCACCGCCATCTGAATATCAAACAGCGCACTCGCTTTGCGGAATACTACCGCTGGCCGCGCCTCATAATGATGTCCAAAACCCATCACATATTCATAACGTCCCGTCACGCGCAGCTCCCCTTCCCCGAGCTCAAGCCAGGCATCGTCTATTGCCGCGCAGGCCATTTCACCATGCAGAGGATGGGTATCTTGCGGTGACGGGCAGCCATTCGCCAGTAACCCGGAATGAAATGCAAAACAGCCATAGGTTTCGACCACCTCCGCTGCCGGTTTCGGTTCACTGAACATATTGCGCATTGTCAGGTCATGACCGTCAAACACTGCATCCCAGATCATTTGTCCCATCCAGGGCAATATCACCAGATAACCGCGCGCGTTTTCCACCCGCAACGCCTCTACGCCGCTGGCATAGCGGAATGCCATTACCGTAAAGTCATCATTCGCCAGTAATGTACGGGGTTGCTCGCTAAATAACTGACGCCATAAAGGTAAACGTGTTGTCACAGGAATTCTCCTCAGGATGCTGCCGCTTCGGTGAGCGCACGACGGACTTTGCACTCACGCCAGAAATAAACGCCAACGTAAATAAAACACAGCATCGGCACCAGAAAAGAGATCTGCAGGGAGTGGAACATATCGGCGACGAAACCTTGAATCGCCGGAATAACCGCCGCCCCAATAATCGCCATCACAATCACGGCGCCAGCCATTTCAGTATGTTCGTTATCGACTGTATCCAATGTGCCTGCATAGATGGTTGCCCAACACGGTCCAAACAGCACGCTTACCAGTACCGCCACATATACCGCGCTAAAGCTCGGTGCCAGCGCAACGTACGCCAGGAACAACGCACCGATGATCGAATAGATAATCAGTACTTTTTCCGGTGTAAAACGGGTCATCAAAAGGTTGGCGATAAACTTGCCGATAAAGAAACAGGCAAAACTGTAGATCATAAACGTTGAGGCATCACGCTCATTAATATTCCCCATCTCCAGCGCGAGACGGATAGTGAACGACCAGACCGTTACCTGCATGCCGACATACAGAAACTGGGCGGCAATGCCACGGCAGAAACGTGCATTAGTGGTCAGATAGCGCAACGTATCGATCGCAGACGGACGCTTATGATTCTCGGACTGCGCAACTTTACAGGTCGGGAATCGCGTCAGCAGGAACAACACCAGGACCACTATCAGAACCATGATCATGTATTTGTAAGGCTCAAGAGTGTTTTCCAGCATCAATACTTTAAAGTTATGGATCTGTTCGGCATTCATACCCGCCATCTGCTTTTCCAGGCTTTCACCATCAGAAAAGACTAAATATTTGCCGAGTAAAATCCCGGTCGCCGCACCTATCGGATAAAACGTCTGGCTAATATTCAATCGTAATGTGGCATGATTTTTCGGACCGATCATTGAACTGTAGGTGTTCGCCGCCGTTTCCAGGAAGCTTAAACCAATAGCTATGGCGAAAATTGCGGCCAAAAACATGGTGTAGGTTGCCATGTGCGAAGCCGGGAAAAAGAGCGTACAACCAACGATATAAAGTGTAAGTCCGATAAGGATGGCAATTTTATAGCTGGTATTTTTAATTACTAACGATGCCGGGATCGCAATGAGAAAATAACCACCATAAAATGCACTTTGTACCAACGCAGAAGCAAAGTTACTCAATGCAAATACGCTCTTAAACTGCGTAATTAAAATATCATTTAATGCTGCAGCACATCCCCATAACGGGAATAAGCAGGATAACAAAATAAACTGGAACAGAGGTGTTTTATTCAGATAACCATCAGGCATCTGAATGATTTTTTTATCGTTCATAGTGCTACCTTTGATAGTGCAGAGTGATTATTCGTTTAATGACAGAAATTCATTAAACTGCTCAATACTCGGATAAGAGGATTGTGTACCTTTTCCTGTGACGCTAAATGCGGCAAAGAGCGCTGCCTTTTTCATGGCCGATTCAACATCGCCACTCTGGACATAATAGTGAGCGAAACAACCAATAAAAGCATCTCCTGCGCCACTGGTATCTATTGCGCTGACCTTAAATGCCGGGACATGAACTTCCTGATCACGAGTCATCCACAGCGCGCCTTTCTCTCCCATAGTAACAATAATATTGTTGAGACCTTTTTCAACGAGACTGCGTGCGGCATTGCGAATATTATCGTACGTATCAACTGGCAAACCGGTTAATATTTCCAGCTCGGTTTCATTAGGAATAAAGAAATCACACTTACAGGCATAAGACATATCTAATTCACGCAATGCCGGCGCTGGATTTAATAAAACTTCGATACCGTGCTTTTTACCAAATTCGATTGCGTGGTAAACAGTTTCTAACTGAACTTCAAGCTGTAAAACAATCAAATGACATTTTTTTAAATCCTCAGCAGCGCGATCGATATCTTCGGGAGAAAGAAATTTATTTGCACCTTTAATAATAAGAATGCTATTACTGGAGTTAGCATTCACAAAGATCGGCGCAACGCCACTGCTGGTGCAAGGTACTTTTTCAACATAAGTGGTATTGATCCCCCAGGACTCAAGGTTACGAATCGTGTTATCCGCGAAGATATCATCTCCCACTTTGGTCAGCATCATTACTTTCGAATTGAGCTTAGCTGCCGCAACGGCCTGATTTGCGCCTTTCCCACCGCAACCAATTTTGAATGCCGGCGCCTCAAGCGTCTCCCCCTCTTTTGGCATTTGATTGGTATAGGTGATGAGATCAACCATATTAGAGCCAATAACCGCGATATCCATTTTACTACCTCTCAGAAACAACCATGTAACAATGATATTATAATAACATTATCATGTTACTTTGGTATCATTTGTGACAATGATCGCGATTACTGAATCATTCATGGATTGTTTAACGAGCAACGGAGAGCGGCCCTCAACGGAGAAAAGCGAAGTGAAAAGGGCAAAAACAAAAGATAACACACTGAAAAAGAATAAATTTAAGTGAAAATATGGGGGCTACCAGGGTTTTTTATTGCGAATAGTCACTGTATAGTAATGGATGTGTGCAATGTTTTCCCACTGAAAAATGTTATAAAAATAACATCATTAGTTTACTTCGCGGAGAGTATGAATGGAGACCAAACAAAAAGAACGTATACGTCGCCTGATGGAACTGCTGAAGAAAACCGATCGCGTCCATCTTAAAGACGCCGCACGCATGCTGGAAGTCTCCGTGATGACGATTCGCCGGGATCTCAACCAGGAAAATGATGAGCCTCTGCCGCTTACCCTGCTCGGCGGCTATATCGTCATGGTGAACAAACCTTCATCTCCCTCGCTCACGCCCTCCCTTGTGCCTACGCAAAAACATCATCGCGACGATTTACCCATTGCTATTCTTGCGGCGGGTCTGGTAAGCGAAAACGATCTGATCTTTTTTGATAACGGCAGAGAAATGCCGCTGATCATCAACATGATCCCCGATGACATTACCTTTACCGGTATCTGCTATTCGCATCAGGTATTTATGGCGCTCAATGAAAAGCCCAACGCCACAGCCATCCTGTGTGGCGGAACCTATCGGGCTAAAAGTGATGCCTTCTACGATACCATCAATCCATCGGCGCTCGATTCACTCAATCCGCGTAAAGTATTTATCTCCGCCAGTGGAGTACATGAATATTTTGGCGTCAGTTGGTTCAATCCTGAAGACCTGGCCACCAAACGTAAAGCGATGGATCGCGGCCTGCGAAAGATACTACTCGCGCGCTACGCGCTATTCGACGATGTCGCGCCTGCCAGTCTTGCTCCATTATCGGCATTTGATGTGCTTATCAGCGACCGTCCATTACCGGCAGATTATGCCTCACACTGCCGGAATGGTTCGATAAACGTCATCACCCCAGATTCTGAAAGCGAATAACTCATTCAAAAAAGACAGCAATTTTGCTGAACATGGAAGGATCGGACTGGTTACGCACCACGCTCTCGACATCCTCCAGCTTTTCAATCTGGCTAATCATTTGCCCTAGACGCTGATCGTCGTTCACCAGTAGCCAGATACGGCTCTGGGCACTACCCTGAATCGGCAAACAAAGGATGCCTTCCACGTTGAACGCGCGGCGGGCAAACAGACCGCAAACGTGGGTCATCACGCCAGGATGGTTATGCACGGTGAGCTGTAGAATAACGTTTTCATGAGTTGACTGTTGCATGGCTTATTCCCCCACCATTTCAGTATTGGCCGCACCCGGCGGTACCATCGGATACACTTTTTCTTCAGCATCGATACGCACGTGAATCAATGCCGGACCCGGTCGGTCGATAATCGCCTGCAGCGCCGCCTGCGGGTCAGCTTCGTTATTTAAATCACAGGTTTGCAGACCAAAACCGGCAGCGATCTGCATAAAATTGATCATACCCGGATAGGTTGCAGCGAACACGCCCTGCTTATAAAACAGGCTCTGCTGCTGATAAACCAGCCCCAGCGCTTCGTTATTCATCAGAATGATTTTCACATCCAGCTGATTTTCCGCCGCGGTGGCCATCTCCTGAATATTCATCATCAGGCTGCCGTCGCCGGAGAAACAGATAACCTTGCGCTGCGGGTTAGCCAGCGCCGCGCCAACTGCGGCGGGCAGGCCAAAACCCATGGTACCCAGACCGCCAGAGGTCAGCCACTGGCGCGGACGGTTCAGCGGATAAGCCTGAGCAACCCACATCTGATGCTGTCCCACATCGGTGGTAATGATCGCGTCATCATCAACGCAGGCGGCAACGGCGTTAATCAGCCCGTAATGCGAGAGCGGGTTTTTCTCCTGCGGAATAGGGCAAGGGAACTCACGCTGCAAGTCAGCCACCAGTTGCAGCCATTCGCTGCGAGGCCGCGCCTCAACCTGCGGGATCAGTTGGTTCAGCACTTCGCCCACATCGCCCTGAATCGCCACGTGCGGCTGTTTGATTTTACCCAGCTCTGAACGGTCGATATCGACGTGAATAATCTTCGCATTCGGGCAGAACTGTTCGGTTTTACCAATCGCCCGGTCATCAAAACGTGCGCCTAAAACAACCAGTAAATCCGCTTCCTGAAGAATAAAGTTGGTACTGCGCGCGCCGTGCATCCCCAGCATGCCTAACGACAGCGGATGCGCTTTTGGCAACATCCCCAGCGCCATCAGGGTCTGGGTCGTCGGTAAGTTCGCTTTCTCCGCCAGATGGCGAATTTGCTCAGGAGCGTTGATAACCCCGCCGCCCAGATAGAGCACCGGGCGCTGCGCGGCGTTAATCATCGCTGCCGCTTCGCGCACGCAGGCGCTATCGAACGCCGGCGCCGCCGTCCGGGTACCCGGTTCCGGCAGCACGTCCAGCTCAATGGTCGCCGCCTGAACATCCTTAGGAATATCTATCCACACCGGCCCTGGCCGCCCGGACTGGGCGATACGAAAGGCATCGCTCATCACCTGCGGCAATTCAGCAATATTACGCACCAGGTAGTTATGTTTGGTGATGGGGATAGAAATACCGTAGGTGTCGACTTCCTGGAAGGCATCGGTACCAATCATTGAGGCAGGCACCTGGCCGGTGATGCAAACCAGCGGAATCGAATCCAGACGAGCGTCGGCGATAGCGGTGATCAGGTTAGTCGCTCCTGGACCGCTACAGGCCATACACACCGCCGGTTTACCTTCAGTACGCGCCATACCCTGAGCGATAAACCCCGCCCCCTGCTCGTGACGCGCCAGAATATGGCGAATCTGCGTGCTTTGGCTTAATGCATCGTAAATGGGAAGGATGGAGCCGCCCGGTATACCGCTAACGGTGGTGATCCCCTGACGTTCCAGTAAATGAACGACTAACTGCGCGCCAGTGAAGCGCATTTTTTGTGATGTTGTGCCCGAACTTGCCATGCTCCAGTCCTTTTATTCTGGGCCGACTTACCGGGGGGCATAAAACGAAAAACCCCGCTCGGTTTGCGCCGGCGGGGTTTTGGAATTCGTGTTGTTCCGGACCCTACGGCGCATTGCCGACGACGACCACCACAGACACGACGACCACCGCGGCAGGCGCGGTGAGTAGTAGGGTCGGAGTCAGCATGGCTGCGTTCATTAGGGACCTGTTGTATCGAAATAGTGAATGAATTTATACAAACACAGCTTGTACCATTTCACAATGGATTTATTTTCATCCACAAAAAACTGTGTGGAAGATCACATTAATTTGCGAGGGGATAAAAACAAAAAACCCCGCCCGGCGAGGTTTTTTGCTCAGCGCTTTCCGGTTGGTGGCCGCAAACACACTGTATTACGTCAACGGCAAAAGTATACGCGATCGGCGAAGAAGGCGCAATTTTGACCATGGTTTTTGCTGATTTAGAGTATCGATCGCGCGCGTAAATTTGTCCAATAAATACTGTTCATACATACAGTATTTATTCTATACTGCAAAAGTACGCAGAGTGACATCTGGGGCCGCACTTTTACCGGCGCAATCAAGTCCTGGCTGAAACGGGTGGTGCCGTCAGCGCCTTAACCCCAGCCGAGCACACTGTGTTACGTCAACAAATATCCCGAATAATTTAGGTCACAGCCAACGGGGCTGCACCAGAAATATGACGGATATACTCTGGCTGGCAACAGGCGGCGGAAAGGTACGCCAGCTGGTCGTGCTCCTGAACCAGAGGAGACGCGTATGAGCGGAGTGGATATTATCGTTTTGATCCTGAAACTCATGGTTGCCGTGTTGCAACTACTTGATGCCGTCCTGAAGCAGTTCCGCTGATTCAGGTTCAAGTCGCACCTGAGAGGGGCGGGAAACCGCCCCTCTGCAGGCTACCCATTAACCGATCTGATGGAGAGGACTATGCCAGCGCTGCAGATTACCCGCAACAACGCCGAACACACCCGGTTTTGCCACGCTACGCGACGAAATCCTGGCGCAAAATGACAACATGCTGCGCCGCCTGGAGGAAAACTGACACAGCGGGGAATCCCCATGCCCCGTCGTTTTATGAAAATCTGGGATTTCGCCCGGTGTGGGATGAACCGCGGGTCACGGCTCGCCTGTTCTTCGCCCTTTCGTCACCTCTGGCTGCCGAAGCGCACGCATGTTAGAGTCCAGTAACGATCTATTCCCTGTTTTCGGGCCGTGATGACCATAACCGTCTTCTGCATTTTACTGTTTGCAGCCCTGCTGCACGCCAGCTGGAACGCTATCGTTAAAGCGAGCGGCGATAAAATGTACGCAGCGGTAGGCGTTTGCGGTTCCGCCTCACTAATCGCCCTTGCTCTACTCCCTTTCGCCCCACAACCCGCACTCGCCAGCGTACCGTTTCTCGCCGTCTCCTGCGCACTACAGGTGGTGTACACGGTACTGGTGGCGAAAACGTATCAGGTCTCGGATATGAGCCAGTCCTATCCGCTAATGCGTGGCACCGCGCCGCTACTGGTAGCCATAATCAGCGTTGCCCTCCTCGGCGATCGTCTCTCCCCGGTGGCGTGGCTCGGAATTGGCATCATCTGCCTGGCTATTCTGGCGATGGCCTTTAACGGCCGGGCCAGCTCAAGTACGGGTATCGTACTGGCGCTAATCAACGCCTGTTTTATTGCCGGTTATACGCTGGTTGACGGAACCGGGGTGCGACTTTCGGGAACCGCGCTGGGCTATACGCTATGGACCTTTTTTATGAATGGATTCTGTCTGCTGGGCTGGGCGCTGATCGCCCGACGCCCGCAGGCCAGCCGCTATTTGCGCCAGCACTGGAAGAAAGGCCTGGTCGGCGGAGTCGGTACAATGGGCTCCTACGGTCTGGCGCTGTGGGCGATGACCCAGGCGCCGCTGGCGGTGGTCGCCGCCCTGCGTGAGACGTCGATTCTTTTCGGCGCGATTATCGCTTTGATCCTGTTAAAAGAAAAAGTCGCTCCGCTGCGTATTCTTGCCGCTTGCGGGATTGCTGTTGGGGCGATTCTGCTGCGGTTATCATAAATTATACATGGCAACATTAGTTGCCGATTTTGGTTTACAAAACCAGCCCGATTCTCCTCCGACAATCACCGCCGTATGGTTGCCCTGTTATTTTTATATGGTAGATTTCTCCGCTATTACCGTATGTTCCAGTCACATATTCTTTATATCTATTTTTTACAAAGTATTCATCGAATGAAACGGCATAAGAACGTCAATTTATTGTTGATGCTGGTATTGCTGGTGGCCGTTGGTCAGATGGCGCAAACCATTTATATTCCGGCGATTGTTGATATGGCGGTATCACTCAACGTCCGCGAGGGCGCTGTGCAGAGCGTCATGGCCGCTTATTTACTGACCTATGGCGTATCGCAGCTCTTCTATGGCCCGCTGTCTGACCGCATTGGCCGCCGCCCGGTGATCCTGGCCGGGATGTCTGTTTTTATGCTGGCGACGCTGATTGCTATCACCACCCATAGCCTGCCAGTGCTGATTGCCGCCAGCGCCATGCAGGGGATGGGCACCGGTGTCGGCGGCGTTATGGCGCGTACTCTGCCGCGTGATCTGTATGAAGGCGCGCAGCTAAGACATGCTAATAGTCTGCTTAATATGGGGATTTTGGTCAGCCCGCTGCTGGCGCCGCTGATAGGCGGTATCCTTGGCACCCTCTGGAGCTGGCGGGCCTGCTATATTTTTCTGCTAGTGCTGTGCGCTGGCGTAACTTTCAGCATGGCGCGCTGGATGCCGGAAACCCGGCCAGCCAGCGCGCCGCGCAGCCGGTTGATAACCAATTATAAAACCCTGTTTGGTACCGGCGCATTTAACTGCTATCTGCTGATGTTGATTGGTGGTCTGGCGGGGATCGCCGTTTTTGAAGCCTGTTCCGGCGTGCTGATGGGCGCCGTGCTGGGCCTGAGCAGCATGTCAGTGAGTATTCTGTTTATCGTGCCGATTCCGGCGGCATTTTTTGGCGCCTGGTTTGCCGGACGCCCGAATAAGCGCTTCCCGATGCTAATGTGGCAGTCGGTAGTTTGCTGCCTGTTGGCAGGGATCCTGATGTGGCTCCCTGCGCTGTTAGGCGTGATGACCATCTGGACGCTGCTGGTGCCCGCCGCATTGTTCTTTTTTGGCGCAGGAATGCTGTTTCCGCTGGCGACCAGCGGCGCAATGGAGCCATTCCCGTTTCTTGCCGGTACTGCCGGAGCGCTGGTGGGAGGATTGCAGAATATCGGTTCCGGCGTGCTGGCATGGCTGTCCGCGATGATGCCGCAAACCGGCCAGAGCAGCCTGGGGCTACTGATGATGCTGATGGGATTGCTGATTCTGCTATGCTGGCTGCCGCTGGCATCTCGTTTTCATCATCACCGGCTGCCGGTTTAAGCCCTGGGTCGCCTTCTTCCGGGTTGCGACTCAAATGTCTAACCCGGATTATAGAAAACGAGCCATTATTATTGTGCATGGTGCTGCAACCAGTTGATAAACGCATCGATTTTCGGCCACTGACGGCCCGGCAGGGTCGTCACGTAATAGTGCTGATGGCATTTCAGGGTCATGTCGCCGAACGGTGCCATCAGCTCACCGCTGTCGAGCCGCTTCTGCACCAGCCGCTTACGCCCCATCGCCACGCCGACGTGATTCATCGCCGCTATCACCGCTAAATCCGAACGATCAAAGCCAATTCCCGACGATTGCGGCAAGTCAATACCAAACTGTTGCGCCCAGCTAAACCACTCATCGGTACCGGAATCATTGCTCCAGGCCTGGCGATCGTGCAGCAGCGTACAGTGACGAAGATTGCCAGGGTTCTGCTGAAGCTGATGCTGATGCGCGTAATCCGCCGTGCAAACCGGCACGATAGCCTCATCCATCAGAAAATAATGACTAAGCTGCGACGAAGGCGTGTCATCAAAATAGATCGCCAGATCGATTCCCGCTCGCTGCATATTGACATTATCGTTGCCGGTCAGCACGGTGAGCGATATGGAGGGGTAACGGCGGGTAAAATCGCCCAACGCCGGAACCAGCCAGCACTGGGCGATGGACGGGCGCGAATAGACCGTTAATGTCCCCGACAGTTCCTGGTTTTTAATATCCAGAATCTCCTGGTTGAGACTGTCCAGGGAGGATTTCAGCGCCCAGAACACCCGTCTGCCTTCATGGGTAAGTTCCACCTTGCGATGCGACCGTACAAACAACTGAATCCCCAGTTCCTCTTCCAGTTGATTTATGCGGTGGCTAACCGCGCTCGGCGTCAACGACAGCTCTTCCGCTGCCAGCGCAAACGACTCGTGCCGGGCGGCGACCTCGAAAGTATATAGCTTCGAAAGTTGCCAGCCGTTAAGCAGTCGATTCCCCATCGCTTTTTGCGCCTCCCTTTCCTGTTCTTTCACTTTCATTGTGCCGATTGTAAGAAACTTTGCGTCCCGGACTTAGGTTAAAGATGAATAAAAGTGACTCATTGCACATTAAACCATCTTATTTAGAGCCAAATCACCACTTTGATTCAATCTGATTCATCTGAAGCGCCATTTATATCGTTTGTCAGCAGTTGCCGATTTTCTGTTCAATAACCACAGATTATTCACAGGTGAGGTGGGGCATGGAATCTCAGATCTGGGTTGTCAGCACGCTGCTGATAAGCATCGTGTTAATTGTGCTAACTATTATCAAACTGAAGCTTCATCCATTCCTGGCGCTACTGCTGGCGAGCTTTTTCGTCGGCGCCATGATGGGGATGAGCCCACTGGATATGGTCAATGCTATTGAGAGCGGTATTGGCGGCACGTTAGGCTTTCTGGCGGCGGTTATTGGCCTCGGGACCATTCTCGGTAAAATGATGGAGGTTTCCGGGGCAGCGGAACGCATCGGCCTGACGCTCCAGCGCTGCCGTTGGCTTTCCGCTGACGTGATCATGGTGCTGGTGGGGCTGATTTGCGGGATCACGTTATTCGTTGAAGTGGGCGTTGTTCTGCTTATTCCACTGGCGTTTTCCATTGCGAAAAAGACCAACACGTCATTGCTCAAGCTGGCTATTCCGCTGTGTACCGCGCTCATGGCGGTGCATTGCGTGGTGCCACCACATCCGGCTGCACTGTTTGTGGCGAATAAACTGGGCGCGGATATCGGTTCCGTTATCGTTTATGGTCTGCTGGTTGGGTTGGTGGCTTCGCTGGTTGGTGGGCCGCTATTCCTGCGATTGCTCGGCAACCGTCTGCCGTTTAAAGCGGTTCCCACTGAATTTTCCAATCTCGAAGTACGTAAAGAAGAGACGCTACCCTCACTTAGCGCAACGCTGTTTACGGTTCTGCTGCCGATTGGCCTGATGTTGGTCAAAACCATAGCCGAACTGAATATGACCAAAGGCGGCACGCTGTATATGCTGCTGGAATTTATCGGCAACCCCATCACCGCGATGTTTATCGCCGTCTTTGTCGCCTATTATGTGCTGGGGCTCCGCCAGGAAATAGGCATGGGTGCCCTGCTGACGCATACGGAAAACGGCTTCGGTTCGATTGCCAATATTCTGCTGATTATCGGCGCGGGTGGGGCCTTTAACGCAATCCTTAAGACCAGCAGCCTGGCCGATACTCTGGCGGTAATTCTGTCGAATCTGGACATGCATCCAATTCTGCTGGCCTGGCTGGTGGCGTTGATTCTGCACGCCGCAGTGGGTTCCGCTACCGTTGCGATGATGGGCGCAACCGCCATCGTGGCGCCAATGCTGCCACTCTATCCCAACGTCAGCCCCGAGATCATCGCTATCGCCATCGGCTCCGGCGCGATTGGCTGCACTATCGTCACGGATTCCCTGTTCTGGCTGGTTAAACAGTACTGCGGCGCAAGCCTCAACGAAACGTTCAAATATTATACCACCGCAACCTTTATCGCTTCGTTACTTGCACTGGCGAGCACATTCCTGCTTTCTTTCATTATCTGAGCGCAAAGAGACGTAATATGAAAAACGCTGATATGACCACCTTAATCGCCCGGTTTCCTCTGCTGGAGGAGCTGATAGCCCTGAAAGAAACGACCTGGTTTAACCCAGGCACCACCTCCCTTGCGGAAGGTTTACCCTATGTTGGTCTGACGGAAAATGACGTTGAAGATGCCCATGCCCGGCTCGATCGCTTTGCGCCATATCTGGCGGAAGCCTTCCCGGAAACCGCCGCAACCGGTGGGATTATCGAATCTGATCTGGTCGCCATCCCGGCAATGAAGGCCAGGCTGGAGAATGCCTTCAGCCAGCCCATTAGCGGCGATCTGCTGCTGAAAAAAGACAGCCATTTGCCCATTTCGGGTTCCATTAAAGCGCGGGGCGGCATTTACGAGGTGCTGGCCCACGCAGAAAAGCTGGCGATCAATGCCGGTTTGCTGGCGCCTTCCGACGACTACCGCAAGCTGTTAACCCCGGAATTCGAGCAATTTTTCAGCCAGTACAGCATCGCCGTCGGTTCCACAGGTAACCTGGGTATGTCGATTGGCATTATGAGCGCGCGTATCGGCTTTAAGGTGACGGTACATATGTCCGCCGATGCCCGCGCCTGGAAGAAAGCCAAACTGCGTAGCCACGGCGTAACGGTCGTGGAATACGAAGAGGATTACGGCGTGGCGGTCGAGCAAGGACGCAAAGCGGCGGAGTCTGACCCAAACTGCTTCTTTATTGACGATGAGAATTCGCGCACGCTGTTCCTCGGTTATTCCGTGGCCGGAGAGCGGCTAAAAGCGCAGTTTTCCCGCGAAGGGCGCGTTGTGGATGCCAAACACCCCTTATTTGTCTACCTGCCCTGCGGCGTTGGCGGCGGCCCTGGCGGCGTGGCGTTTGGTCTGAAGCTGGCATTTGGCGACAACGTTCACTGCTTCTTCGCCGAACCGACCCACTCACCTTGTATGCTGCTGGGCGTCTATACCGGCCTGCATGACCAAATTTCGGTGCAGGATCTTGGAATCGATAACCAGACCGCCGCCGACGGTCTGGCGGTTGGCCGCGCTTCGGGCTTTGTAGGGAGGGCAATGGAGCGTCTGCTGGATGGGTTTTACACCCTTGATGACCAGACCATGTATGACATGCTGGGCTGGCTGGCGCAGGAAGATGGTATTCGCCTGGAACCGTCCGCGCTGGCGGGAATGGCCGGGCCGCAACGGGTGTGCGCCAGCCTGGTATATCAGCAAATGCACAATTTCACCGCAGAACAGATGCAGAACGCGACCCATCTGGTGTGGGCGACCGGCGGCGGCATGGTGCCGGAAGAGGAGATGGCCCGATACCTGGCGAAAGGGCGCTAAACGCCATTGACCTTAACGCAGCATCGCCATCAGTTCCATCGGTGAGCGATGCTGTTTAATCAGATCCCGCATGACGCGCATATAGGGTGCGCTCCAGCTGTAAAACTGCCGGTACCCTTCGCATAACGCGCTGGTGCCATCCTCCAGACGCAGTTGTGGGCAGCCGCCACCGCATAATTTTAACCAGATACAGCCTGCGCAAGTCGGCCCCGGTGGCGTATCGTCATAACGCACCGCTTCGCCGCGCCAGGCATGTAGCGTGGCCTCAAACAGCGAGACCATGACACGGTTAACATCTTCTTTGACCCAAATAGCAAATACCGCGCAAAGGAAGTCTCCCCAAAGCCTGGCGTCAGCGGACTGCAGATGGGGAACAAACTGGATAACCGTCGCGCCCTGCACGCTTAACTGGTGATAAACACGCGCCGGGTGTTCACACTCGTGGCGATAAATCATGACTTCCCGAACGGGAGTCTCGTTCATCAGGGTTTTGCCGTCGCCACTGTGCCAAACGTCACTATAATCGGCCTGACATCCTGTCATGTCACATCCTTAATTAACAAAATCATCTGTCGTATGTGCGTTATAGCAAACAACAATGACAACGAAAGTACTGCGAATGCGATCAAAAATTTATCACGAACCGCCTGCGGCCGGGCAAAATCGCTTTGCCCGACATGCATCAAATTACGGCTGCGGGTATAGCGCCAAAGAATCATCGCGACGAACGGCAAAATACACAGTGAGAGCCAGAATGGCAGCCCTGCCTGATGCCAGTGGTGCTTAAGCGCCAGCGCCAGTAGCGCGCCATAGCCTAAAAGGGTGCGAAACCAGGCCAGTGACGTGCGTTCCGGCTGCAGCCCTGGGTCGCTTTCGCGACGTATCCGACGATTATCCGGCATAGAACACCAGGACCGTAACCACCACAATGACGAGCGTCAGCAGAATACTGATAAGTAGCAGAGCGCGGGTATAGGGAAGATCCTGCTTGAGCCGCATCGCCTTTTCATTGCTCAGCCAGCGCAAGTAGCCGTGAATCGCCAGACCACCGGCAAACAAGCACAGCAGAAGAGCAATGATCTCGCGAATCAGCGGTGTAGCGAAATCCGGCGCCAGCTGGTCAAGACCGACGCCTCCGGCCAGAAAACCGAGCGACGTGCGGATCCACGCCAGAAAAGTACGTTCATTGGCCAGTGAAAAGCGATAGTCCGGCGCTTCACCGAGGCGGGAAATTTTCATCATGGCTCCCGATTGCGTAAAATATCGGCGATTCTACCTGAGAGCCAAAGCGGAAGGCATTAATAATCGCCTCTGGGTAAAGAAAGTTCTGCAGCCGATACCGCCATGTTGGCCTTGAAACACGCAGACTGACATCCGGTGGATGCCAGTCTGCATCGTTAGCGCAGTTCCGGCCAGTATGCTTTATTGGCTTCAATCAAATCATCAAGAATCGCTTTGGCGACCGACGCGCTCGGCACAGTTTTGGAGAGCGTAATCGCCTGCCACAGACGCTGATAAGAGCGATGCTCCCAGGCATCGACCACCAGTTTCTCGACGGCCACCTGCTGGCTCATCAGCCCTTTCTGGAACTGCGGAATGTCACCAACCGTCAGCGGTTCCGGCCCGTTATGCCCCACCAGGCAAGGGATCTCCACCATCGCTTCATCATCAAAGTTATGAATCGCCCCGTTGTTTGGCACAATCAGCAGCATCCGTTCCTGCGTATTAAAGGCGATTGCCGTTGCCAGATCGACGATATAAGACGCGTGTTCATCAATTTCCAGCTCGCCAGCGGAGGAGTGGCCCGCTTCAATAATGGCGCGGCAGGAGCCAAATACCTGTTTTTCACGGTGATCCATCACCTCGTTCGCGCGGGTACGTTCCGGGTTCGAGTGCTGTACCACATAGTCCGGGAACAGATAGTATTTCAGATAGGTATTCGGCATGGTGTCCGGGTCCAGCGCCTGCACATCCTTCGCTTTGGCGAACGTATCATTCCAGCTCGCTTCAGTATGCGGATCGTTAGATGGCGGGACATAACCGTGTTTCGCGACGTATTCCCGCAGTTTCGGCATCAGGTCGTTACCCTGCAAGTCCTCAATCGACGTCCACCAGCCAAAGTGGTTCAGCCCGTAATAACGCACGCGCATTTGCTTACGATCTTGCAGGCCGACAATCTGCGCCATCCGCCCTTCAATGCCGATCGGCATATCACAGATATTGAGGATTTTGGCGTTCGGGCGCAAACGGCGCGTCGCCTCGGCCACTATCGCCGCCGGGTTGGAGTAGTTCAGCATCCAGGCATTCGGTGAATATTTTTCCATATAGTCCACCAGTTCCAGTACGCCGCCGATAGAGCGCATGCCATAGGCAATACCACCGGGGCCGCAGGTTTCCTGACCCAGCACGCCGTGGCGCAGAGGAATTTTTTCATCTTTTTCCCGCATCGGGTATTTTCCTACGCGGATGTGCGCCATCACGAAATCCACATCGGTAAACGCCGCTTCGGGATCGGTGGTGTAACTAAACGCAATCTCCGGCGCCTGCTCTTTGAGGATCACTTTGCAAGCCTCGGCGATAATCTCCTGGCGCGCACCGTCATTGTCGTAAAATTTCAGCGCTCGCAGCGGGAAACGGTCCTGGTTCGCCAGTAGCATCAGAACGATGCCCGGGGTAAATGTGCTACCGCCGCCTGCGATAACAACTGAGAATTTTTTCATGATACTGCCTCCGTCATGGTGGTTTGTTCGGTCTGTAGGGAATCTTTCATCAGGGTTTCAAGCTGGTCGCGGACCTGGGGCACATGCAGGCCGACAATCACCTGGATACCATTGCCACGGCGAACCACGCCGTGCGCGCCCAGCGCTTTAAAAACGTCATCACTCTGGGTCTGCGCCATATCGTGGAGCGCGATACGTAAGCGCGTGGCGCAGTTATTAATGCTTTCGATATTGTCCGCGCCGCCCAGCGCCTGGAGGAACCCGGCTGCCTGCCCAAGTTTTGCGTCCGGCGCGGGCGTCGTTGTCTGTCCACGCGCAGCCTTGTAATCCGCTTTGCTGTAGAGCTTGATTTCACTCTCTTCACGGCCTGGCGTTTTCAGGTTCAGGCGCAGAATCAGAGTGCGGAAGATAACGAAGTAGATCGCGGTAAAACACACGCCAATGCCTATCTGGATAAACATCATTGAAGCGTGGTTATGAAACATCGGGATCCAGTTTTGCGGCAGGAACTGGTCAAGCAGACCGCCGCCAAAATTGCCCACCACACCGCAGATATACATCACCGTCGCCATAGTGGCCGCCAGAACCGCATGGACGGCAAACAGCAGCGGCGAGATAAACAGGAAGGTAAACTCCAGGGGTTCGGTGATGCCTACCAGCATGGCAGTCAGGGTGGCGGGAATCAGCAGTCCGGCGACTTTGACGCGGTTTTCCGGCGCAGAGGTAAAATACAGCGCCAGCGCAATCCCCACCGAACCAAAGACTTTCGAGTTACCGTGCAGCGCAAATCCGCCTTCCGGGAACAGGGTTTTCAGCGCCTCGGTGCTCTGGCTGAACGCCTGCAAATGCTGCGCCCAGTAGACCTGAATACCACTTTCCACAACCGCCGGACCGAAGATGAACGGCCCATAGACAAAATGGTGCAATCCGGTCGGGATCAGGATGCGTTCAAGAAAGATGTAGACCCACACGCCCAGCGCCCCGGCCGAGCGTAAAAAGGCCTGCAGTGATTCAATACCTGACTGAACTTTTGGCCAGCCGAGCAGAGTTAACCAGGCGCAGGGGATCATCACCAGGAAAGCGACAATAACCACAAACGACGACCCCTGAAAAATACCCAGAAATACCGGCAGAGGTTTATCGAAATAGCGGTTATGCAGGGCAGTCACCAGCCCCGAGATGACAATCGCGCCGATAATACTGGTATCGAGGGTTTTAATTCCGGCAATCATCGTCAGGCCGCTGCCAGTCGTCGGTTCAACAGAAAAATCGACGCCGAAGAAGTGGCCCCAGGTCATCCCCATGGCATTAATGAAATAGTTCCAGGTGAGGAAACTGACCAGTACCGCCAGACAGGCCCGCCCCTGAGCCTGTCTGGCCAGGCCAATTGGCAGGCCAACGGCGAAAATCAGCGGCATATTACGGAAAACCGTCCAGCCGCCTTCTTCAATAATGTGAACGATTTGAGCAAATAAACTATCCGGTGCAGCGAGCGCTTCACCAACAAACATCGGGTTGCGCAGCATAATGGCGATACCGACCACAATCCCGGCAAAAGGAAAGAGTAAAACCGGGGTAAACATAGCGCCGCCAAAGCGTTGTATTTGACTGAGCATTTTTACATCCTCATATAACAACCAGTAGGGAGAGGCCTTTTTTGTAGTGATTGCTGGCCTGAGACGAGAATAAGAAATTGCTATTCTGAGAACATGACGCGCCGCTTCGATTCGTGATCGCATTCATGGTTTTAATTCCACCAATAATGTCTACTTTTTACATAAAAATTAGACATCAAAAGGCTCATTGCGCAGAATTTAAAGGGAAAAAGAGGTCTGATAGTGATCTACAAATCAATAGCGGAAAGGCTAAGAATCCGGCTCAATTCATCTGATTACAACATTGGCAGCCCATTACCTGGTGAACAGAAACTGGCAGAAGAGTTTGGCGTCGCGCGCATGACGATCCGTAAAGCGACTGATTTACTGGTCGACTGGGGGCTGGTGGTACGTCGGCACGGCTCCGGAACCTATGTCGCCCGTAAAGACGTACATCATGAAACCACCAATCTGACCGGGCTGGCCGAAGTGCTGCGCCAGCAGGGTAAAGAGGTTATAAGTCAGGTATTAGTCTTCGAAGTCATGCCCGCCCCCCCGGCTATCGCCAGTCAGTTGCGGATACAAATTAATGAACGGATCTACTTCTCGCGCCGGGTGCGTTATGTTGAGGGCAAACCGCTAATGTTGGAAGACAGTTATATGCCGGTGAAGCTGTTCCGTAATCTGTCGCTGGTACATCTGGAGGGGTCAAAGTTTGACTACATTGAGAAGGAATGCGGGATAACGATCAGCGGTAACTACGAAACACTAACCCCGGTGCTGGCCGACAAGCAGCTGGCGCAGTCCATGAATGTACCGGAGCAGACGCCTCTGCTGCGCATTACCTCCCTTTCCTACAGCGACAGCGGCGAGTTTCTTAACTATTCAGTCATGTTCCGTAACGCCAGTGAGTATCAGGTGGACTACCATCTGCGCCGCGTCCATGCGGAAAATCCGTTAACCCATCCCCCAGAACAGCACCGCGAGTAGCTGCGGGGTAATAATGCGTAAGAACATCACCAGCGGATAGACGGTGGCGTAAGAGAGCGCCGCCGCGCCGCTGGTCGCATGCAGGTTATTAGCAAACGCCAGTGCAGGCGGATCGGTCATTGAGCCGGCCAGCATGCCGCACAGCGTCAGGTAATTCATCTTCGCCAACATACGCGCCAGAATGCCGACGGTCAGCAGCGGTATTGCCGTGATAAAGATACCGTAGACAATCCAGCGCATACCGTCGCCTTCAATTAGCGTCGCCACAAAGTCGCCGCCGGATTTCAGCCCAACTACCGCCAGGAATAGCACAATGCCAAGCTCGCGTAGCGCAAGGTTAGCACTGGGCGGCATAAACCAGTACAGCTTACCGATACTGCCAATCCGCCCGAGGATCAGCGCCATAATCAGCGGCCCGCCCGCCAGCCCCAGTTTCAGCGCCACCGGAAACCCCGGAATAAACAGGGGGATCGATCCCAACAGCACGCCTGAACCGATACCAATAAACACAGGTAGCATCTGCACCTGCTGCAGTTTTTGCTGGACGTTGCCAAGCTCGGCGGCAACGGCGTCAATCGCCTCCGGGCGACCGACCAGGTTAAGAATATCGCCAAACTGCAGACTGGAATGGCTGCTGGCGACCAACTCAACCCCGGCACGATTAAGGCGCGAGATCACCACGTCATAGCGCTGTTTAAAGTGCAAATCGCGAATTTTTTTGCCTAACACTTTCTCGTTGGTGACCACGACACGCTCAACTTTCAGATCGGTACCGCGGGTCGAGAGCGAAGTGGAGACTTCTTTACCAATGACCAGTTGGGCGTTATGCAAATCCTCTGGTCTCCCAACCATATGGAGCAGGTCGCCTAGCTGAATCAGGGTAGTCGGCGACGGCACCATTAACATGTCCTCACGCTTGAGACGCGAACAAATCAGCTTGTCGCTGTTAAGCAACGGTACATCCTGAATCGCCATATTGTTCAGATTGGGATTTTCCACCCGCACGTTGATAGTCTGGAGATGCACATGACCATTGCCGCTGTTCTTATCAAATTGCTGAGCTTCATTTTCAACGTTGACCCGAAAAAACAGCCGTACCAGCCACATCGTCAGCAAAATACCGCAGATACCAAACGGATAGGCCATCGCATAGCTCATCCCCATCTGGTCGACGGTATCAAGCGGCACGCCAAGGTCGCGCAGGATCTGCTGCCCGGCGCCCAGCGCCGGCGTATTGGTTACCGCGCCGGAGAAAATACCGAGCACCACAGGAAGAGGAATATCAAACAATTTATGCAGGACCGCCGTCACCAGACCGCCGAGAATAACAATTAAAATCGCGAAAAGATTAAGCCGTAAACCGGAAACCCGCAGCGAAGCGAAAAAGCCCGGACCAACCTGAATACCGATGGTATATACGAAGAGAATCAGGCCAAATTCCTGAATAAAATGCAGCATCGGGCCGCTGAGCGCAACGCCTGCCTGGTCCACAAAGTGACCGACGATAATTCCGCCAAACAGCACGCCACCGATACCAAAGCCGACACCGCGCACTTTCACATTGCCGATCCACAATCCGACTACCGCCACCAGCGCCAATACGCTCACAGTCAATGCTATGTCACTCATCGTCTATTCCCTGTGAATAACATTACGAACAAAGAGGAGTATGACTGCTAGCTGACAGGCTGTATGCCGCCTGGCGCACAATAATCACGGCATTAAATTAAATAACAAATCTGTATAAGATGCTGCGTTCGCATTTATTCCGGGTATCGGGAGACGTTTGATATAACCTGTAATATCTAACATATCAATAGGTTAAACATCAACCAAAGCACCGTTGGGCAATTCCTGAAGAACGCACTATGTCAGCAATCTGAACAATGCTTTCTCAATCACATAAAAAAAGCCCCGAAAAATCGGGGCTAATAACTGTTCGCTTAATTAGCGAGTTAACGCGGGACGTGCGCTGATTGCAATGCGCTGCGGTGCTATCTGTTCTGGCTCATTGCGGGTCAAATCAATATGCAAAAGGCCATTGGTAAAGGTTGCCCCGGTCACCTCCATATTTTCGGCAAGTGTAAAGCTCAGGCTAAATGCCTGGTTAACCAGTCCCTGATGCAGCCATTTTGTCTCTTTTTCCGGTTGCTGAGGCGTACCTTTTACCGTCAAACGTGTGCCTTCCAGCTGAATTTCCAGATCTTCCTGACGAAAACCAGCCAGCGCAAGCGTAATGCGATAGTGGTTATCATCGCTTTTTTCGATGTTATAAGGTGGGAAGCTCTGGCTTTCATCGGCGGTTTGCAAGGCATTGGCCAGTTTGTCAAAACCGATCCATTGACGCAGCAATGGGGATAAATCGTAGTTACGCATAGTATTTCTCCTTCTAAGAAGCGAGTAGATATCTGCAAATTCCGTGGATTTGCATTGCCCCCTGACGGCAGGCAATTTTTAGGGTAAATACCCTAATTAGTTGATTTCGATACGACGCGGTTTATTCGCTTCAGGAATAACGCGCTCCAGATCGATATACAGCAGACCGTTTACCAGGTTGGCGCCGCGAATATGTATATTTTCCGCAAGCTGGAATTTACGCTCGAAATTGCGCTCGGCAATTCCCTGATACAAATATGTGCGCTCTTTCTGCTCTGCAGCATGGGCGCCTTTCACAATGAGCAGATTATCCTGGGCGGTAATTTCCAGTTCACTCTCGGCAAACCCGGCAACGGCAATCGCGATGCGGTAGTTGTTCTCGTCTACTAACTCAACGTTATACGGAGGATAGCCGCCATTACTCTGACTTTGATTATTTTCCAACAGATTAAAAAGACGGTCGAAACCGATAGCAGAACGATATAATGGGGAGAGATCGAAATTACGCATAATACTTAGCTCCTGAAATCAGCGAGAATTATCTGGCCCTCCATACTGGACAGGCCGTTATTAACCGGAATACCCATTCGGCATATTCTCAACGGTTTACACTCTTAAAATGGGTATATCCCTGTTTTTTTCAAGGCGAAGACAGCGATTTTTTTTGCAGTTTGCAATCTATTGCTTAGACTGAAGTGACAGCACCAAAGGCAAAGTGCGATGCTTGCCACAGTGCGGCGCAATAACACTATGCATCCATGGAATGGCCCGATATAACCGATAGAAAGTTATATCAACGCCCGTAACGATGACGGAAGAATGATGAAAAGCAGTCTGGTAAAGCTAATCCTGTTTAGCGGGATAATAAGTTTGGGTGGTTGCTCCAGCGTCATGTCACATACCGGCGGCAAAGAAGGAACCTACCCAGGGACCCGTTCCAGTGCGCAAATGCTGGGCGATGACAATACCAGTTTGGGCGTCAAGTCTCTGGTTGCACTGGATATGCCGTTCACCGCCGTAATGGATACGCTCTTGCTGCCGTGGGATATGTTCCGTACCGATAGCTCAGTCAAATCCCGTGTGGAAAAGAGCGAGAAAGAGACGCTGGCGACCAATTCATTGATCCCACCCGCGCCAATGCCTAATCCTTAATGCCGTGCCCCGTTGCGGTTACCCATAGCTGCCGGTAACCGTCCACCTCCTCCATCCAGGCCACCTGTTTACCGTCTGGCGAAAAGACGACCGCATCCGCCGATGGAGGATTATTGTGTCCGACAGTTAAAAAGGTGATTTCTCCACTCTGCCCGTCGCACAGCGCGATGCGGTTTTCCAACACAAAACCGAGCAATTTTCCCGACGGGTGCCAGTTAAACGCCGACTGGATGTCTGAGTGATTGTAAGTTAGCTGCCGCATTTCTCCCCCCGGCACCGAAACCAGCCATAGCTGAACCACGCCGCTATCATCACGCATCAGAAAGGCAATTTCTGATGCCTGTGGATTAGCACGTACCCAGTGGCGTGGCATATTCACCAGTCCAGGATAACGGCGTTGATGAGTAAAGGTTAAGCGACGCTGAATCACGCCAGCCGGAGGGGCGGGCATTGTGGCATCAGTGCCTGCCAGCGGCGCATCTCCCTGCCGCTTCCAGCCCTGTTCACTTTTCGGAAGTTCGACAAGAAAAAGCTCCGGTACTTTATCGCCTTTTATCGATAGCGTATCGCCAATAAACGCCAGCGCATGATCGCCCACCCAGCCCTCTTCGTAGGCGCGGTTAATGTCATCGCTGCCCGGCCGTGGCGCCGGCGTGGTCTGGCTCACTAACACGCACCAGTGGCTGCCGCTGTACTCCCGAGGATGCTGAACCGCCACCGTAACCGGGCCATACGGCACCGCAACGCCGACGTTGCGCAAGTCCAGCGCCGGATCGCGCTCACGCAGTACATGATCGTTATAGGTGAAGCTGACACGCTCGCCGTTCGGACTGAACACATGCACATGGCTGCCGCCGCGCAGCGCGCCGGGCGTATACGGCACGGTGATGTCCATTGCATCCAGATTCGTCACGCGATTTTGCGCCGCTATCACGCCGCGACGATGGTGGAAATCATAATGCCACGTCTCGTCCGGGTTCTCCGGGCCATGAATGAACACATAGCGATCGTCTTGTGGATGAACGGTCACCACGCCAACGTGCGCGCCCTGCGTAGCGCGATAAATGACCTCAACCTCGCCAGTCCGTACGTTGACGCGCTCAATCGTCTCACCGGTAAACGAGGCGCCTGACGGACGCACATCAAAAACCAGCCACTGGCTGTCCGCCGTCCAGGTGTTGGTATTCGTAAGCTGATGATGACGCGAAGCGAAAGTGATTTGTTTCATATCGGGTTAAACTCTGAAGCGTATATAGCGCTTCAGAGTAGTTGAACCGCCGAAAAATGGCTATGGTCCGAATGCAGGGACAGGGGTAACTAATATCCTTTTCATTACCTAATCGTGATAAACACAGATGAGATAATGAACCAGATCGTTTAATTTAATACATATTTCTCAATTGCGTATGCCACGCCGTCTTCCAGGTTGGATTTGGTGACAAAATTGGCCACCTCTTTCACCGACGGAATCGCGTTGTCCATCGCCACACCCATGCCTGCATATTCGATCATCGCGATGTCGTTTTCCTGATCGCCAATCGCCATGATTTCTTCCGGCTTGATCCCCAGCGCATCGGCCAGCGACTTCACGCCAGTGCCTTTATTGACGCGTTTATCCAGGATTTCGAGGAAGTACGGCGCACTTTTTAGCACGGTATATTTCTCTTTTACTTCCGCCGGAATACGCGCAATGGCCCGATCAAGGATGACGGGTTCATCAATCATCATCACTTTCAGGAACTGCGTTGCCGGGTCCATTTTCTCCGCTTCACAGAACACCAGCGGAATGGTGGCGACATAGGATTCATGTACGGTGTAGTAGCTGATATCACGGTTTGCGGTGTACAGCGTGTTGCGATCCAGCGCGTGGAAGTGTGAGCCGACTTCGCGGGACAACTTCTCCAGAAAGCGGTAATCGTCATAGCTCAGCGCCGTTTGCGCAACGGTACTGCCATCGCCCGCTTTCTGCACCAGCGCGCCATTGTAGGTGATGCAGTAGTCACCGGGTTGTTCCATGTGAAGCTCTTTCAGATAGCTATGGACACCCGCATACGGACGGCCAGTGGTCAGCACCACGTTAACGCCACGGGCGCGCGCGGCGGCAATCGCCGTTTTTACCGCAGGTGAAATGGTGTGATCGGGCAGCAAAAGGGTGCCATCCATATCGATAGCAATGAGTTTGATAGCCATGAGTTCCCCGGATTAAATAAGTCCGTCCTCATGCTAACGCGATTCCGCTCAAAAAACAGCATATTAAAGAGGATAGTAAATGGCGGTGTTTTCCCCTTTTCTTAATAAATTTAAAGAAGGTAAGATGGAAAATAACCTTATATTTTCAGGAGATGCGCATTTATGGATTTCGCCACTCTGGATACCATGCGCACGAACCATCCGGCATGGAAACTTTTACGAGCAGATTCAGCAGCGCTAATTGCCAGCTTTCTGTGGCAGGCTTTTTCTTTGCCGAACGCCCGCAGTATTCCTCAGGAAGAGTTAACGGAAAAACTGGAAGATACGCTCTATATCTTACGTCAGCAGTATGGCGATAACTTTTATCCTCGTCCTGCGCGGGATTATCTTAATGACTGGGCAGCGCCTGAACGGGGATGGCTACGTAAGTTTTATCCGCCCGGCGATGACACGCCCTGGTTTGACCTGACGCCAGCGACCGAAAAGGCGCTGAGCTGGCTGGATAAACTGAGTGACTCTGCTTTTATCGGTACAGAATCCAGACTGGTGACATTGTTTGAGCTACTCAAGCAAGTTATCTCCGGGAGTGAAAATAATCCGCAATTACGCATTCAGGAACTCGAACAGCAGCGCGACAATATTGACGCCGAAATAGCTGCAATCCGCAAGGGTAAACTGACGCTGTTAGACAGCACCGCGCAAAAAGAACGTTTCCAACAGATCGTACATTTATCCCGAGAACTCCTCTCTGATTTCCGCCAGGTTGAGCATAATTTTCGTCAGCTTGACCGCAATGTTCGTGAGCGCATTGCATTATGGAACGGCACGAAAGGCGATCTGTTGACGCAAGTGCTTGGCGAACGGGACGCGATAACCGAATCAGATCAAGGACGTAGTTTTCGCGCTTTCTGGGATTTTTTGATGTCGCAAACGAGACAGGAAGAGTTATCCCGTTTACTGGAAAAATTACTCTCCCTTGATGCCATTGCCGAAACACACCCCGACCATCGCTTTAAACGCATTCATTATGACTGGCTGGAAGCTGGAGAAAATACACAGCGTACCGTGGCACAACTTTCGCAACAGTTACGTCGTTTTCTTGACGATCAAGCCTGGCTGGAGAATAAGCGAATTATGGAAATTTTGCATAATATTGAGCACCACGCTGTCGCCCTCAAATCACTGCCACCCGAAGGCGACATAATGAATATTAGCGATCCCCAGCCACAGATTATATTACCTTGCGAACGTCCGCTTTATACCCCTCCAGTAAAAACCAAAATTATTCAGCAAGTACTGGAACAAGGCGACGAGTCAATAGATATTGATATCCTGTTTTCACAAATCACGGTTGATAAATCCCGTTTATTACACAATATTCGCAAGGTGTTACAAACACGTTCACAAATCAGTTTACAAGCGTTGCTATCCCTGTATCCCTTGCAACAAGGGCTTGCCGAACTGGTCACTTATATTCAGCTCGCCAGTGAATCAACAACAGCCACTTTTGATGAAAGCAGCAGCGAGACCGTATATTGGCTCACTGCTTCAGGTGAAAAAAAGGCGGCGCACATTAACACCGTTATTTTTACCCGTACAAAGGAGGCAGGCCATGGAGCAGAATGAGTCGCAAATTTCACACGACAGCGCGCTTTCGACGCTGATTATCTCGCTGTTGAAAGGCGTGGTGTATCAGGAGAACGATCCGCATCTCTGGGGCGCGCTGTTGCGTTTACAAATTCAGGTTCGTGATTATTGCCGGGTGATGAACCTGGAACTTCATCTGGACGAAGCAGAAGGTTATGCTTTTTTGCGCTCAGCGCCTGATAATGTCGACGATGAATCCGTTCCTCGCCTGATTTCCCGCCGCCCTTTGTCCTTTCCTGTCAGCTTGCTACTGGCGCTATTACGCAAAAAAATGGCGGAATTTGACGCCAGCGGGAGCGAAACCCGTTTGATTATGACGCAAGAACAGATTGTTGATTTGATGCGAGTCTTCACAACTGAAAGCACCAATGAAGCGCGTCTGGTTGATCAGATTGGGCGCCATATCAATAAAATTGCGGAAATGGGATTTCTGCGTCCTTTACGTAACCAAAATCAAACATGGGAAGTACGGCGTATTTTGAAAGCTTTTGTTGACGCACAGTGGTTATCTGATTTTGATACGCGCTTGCAGGCCTATAACCAGCATCTCAGGGGAGATAATCATGACTGATGCACTGGAGCTTGATTTCAGCAGCGACGAATCTTCCGCTGGTTTTCGCCTTGAGCGACTGGAAATTTTTAACTGGGGGACCTTCAACAACCAGGTGTGGACCTTTAACCTACAGGGAAAAAATGCGCTTCTCACCGGGGATATTGGCTCAGGAAAATCAACCCTGGTGGATGCGGTAACCACATTACTGGTGCCAGCTCACCGCATCGCCTACAACAAAGCGGCAGGCGCAGAAAACAAAGAGCGTTCGTTGCGTTCATATGTTCTGGGATACTACAAATCGGAGCGGCTGGAAAACAGCATGGGTGGAAAACCCGTCGCGCTCCGCGACCATAGAAACTATTCCGTAATTCTCGGTGTTTTTCATAATCAAGGATTTAGCCAAACCGTTACTCTGGCACAGGTATTTTCGTTAAAAGAACCTGCCGGAAAGCCGGTAACTTTTTATGTCGCGTCAGAGGGTGAACTCACCATCGCCAGGGATTTTTCCGGCTTCGGCTCTGATATTAATAATCTACGAAAAAAACTACGTAAAAATAACGCGGAAATATTTGATTCATTTCCACCTTATGGCACCTGGTTCCGGCGGCGCTTCGGTATTAATAATGAGCAGGCGCTGGAGCTGTTTCACCAGACCGTATCGATGAAATCGGTTGGTAATCTCACTGATTTTGTGCGTAGCCATATGCTGGAACCTTTTGATATGGCTCAGCGAATTAAACATCTGATTGAACATTTTGAAGATCTTAATCGCGCCCATGAATCGATTCTGAAAGCCCGTCGACAGATTGAACACTTAACTCCGCTCGTTGCTGAGTGCGACAGGCATACGCTATTACTTCAGGAAACAGAAAACATGCGCGTCTGTCGCGATGCCCTGGCAGGCTGGTTTGCGCGGCTGAAACAAGCACTGCTTGAAAAAAGGCTGACAAACCTCAGGGATGAGCTACAGCGCTATACAAACACTCTCACGATAACCGCTGAACAATTACAACAAAAACGAAATCAGGAAAGGCAGTTACGCACTGATATTGCGGCAAATGGCGGCGATCGCCTTGAACAATTGCGCCTGGAAATAGCCCATCGTGAGCAGGAGAAGAATCGGCGTCTGAAAGCGGCGGAAAACTATAACGCGCTGTTAGGAAAAATTAATCTTGCGCCGGTTAAAGATCATGACGAATGGCTGGCGACACGACAGCTTCTGCAAAATAACGCCGATGAGATTGCCGATCGCGAAGCCGAATTACAGCAGCAAAAAAACGACCTGCATGTCGCCTTTTCCCATAAACGCGAAACACACCAGCGACTCAATGCAGAAATAGACAATCTTCGTTTACGCCGCAGTAATATTGAAGTACGACAAATTCAATTACGCGCCGCTATCTGCGAGGCGCTCCGATTCTCCGAAGAACGTCTTCCCTTTGTTGGTGAGTTACTTGCTGTTCGCGAAGAAGAAAAAGCATGGGAAGGCGCGGCAGAACGTCTTTTACGTGGCTTTGGCCTCTCTATTCTGGTTGCCGACGGGGACTATCAGCAGGTCGCTCAGTGGGTTGAAAATAATCATCTTCACGGTCGGTTAAGTTATTTCAGAGTGCATGTCAGTTCGCATCACACGCCCGTCTCTCCGGTTCCCGGCGCGCTGAGTGAAAAGCTACAAATCAAACCCAATACAGGCTGGTATGACTGGCTGGAAAGAAGGCTACATCAACAATTTAACCATGCTTGTTGCGAAACGCTGGAACAATTCCGCCGGGAAAATAAGGCGATTACCCGCAGCGGTCAGATAAAATCACCGGGCGAGCGCCACGAAAAAGATGACCGTCATGATATTAACGACCGTAGCCGCTTTATCCTCGGCTGGAGTAACAAGGAGAAAATCGCCGTCCTGCTGAAACTGGCGCAAAACCTTGAGCAAGAGCTTGCGGAACTCGGTGGAAAATTAGCCGCTGTTGATGAAAAGCTCAGAAATTTGCAACAACAGCGCGATATTTATAATCGTCTCAGCGAACATAACGATTATCAAGCCATGAACTGGCAGCCGCAGGCTCAGGAAATTGCCCGAATGGAAGCGGAAAAACGCGAGCTTGAGGCAGCATCCGATCAACTGGCAGTCCTGAACCAACGTCTGGATGATGTTCTGAAGGAAATTCAGTCTCTTGAGACGACTCATGCGGATAAAATCGATCTGCGTGGGCGCACACAGGAAAAAATAGAACGCGCGGAAGAGAGCTTGCTGGAAGCGGAATCCGTACAAAAAATGGCAAATGAAGGGGGAATGGCGCAATATTATCCGCAACTGGAACAGTGGCGTGAAGAAGCGCTCCCCGGGAGGCAAATCAGCGTTGAGTCCTGCGATAATTGCCAGCAGGAGATGCGGGGTTGGTTGCAGGATAAAATTGACAGCGAAGATAAAAAACTGGTCCGCTCCCGCGACAAAATCATTAACAGGATGGCAGAGTATAATCACCAGTTCTCCCTGGAGACACAGGATATTGATACCAGTCTCGAATCCGCCGAGGAATATCGTCAGATGCTGAATGCGTTGCAAGCCGACGATCTCCCGCGTTTCGAAGCACGTTTTAAGCAACTGCTCAACGAAAACACCATCAATGATATCGCAGGCTTTCAGAGCCAGCTCAACCGGGAAAGAGAGACGATTAAAGAACGAATCGAGAAGATTAACGACTCCCTGGTCCCCGTTGATTACAATCCTGGACGCTATATTTCTTTGGTGGCCCAACTGAGCACCGATGCGGATATTCGTGATTTTCAGAGTGAGCTACGCGTCTGCACGGAAGGCGCATTGACGGGCTCCGAAGATGAGCAGTATTCAGAAGATAAGTTCTTACAGGTAAAACGTATCATTGAACGTTTCCGTGGGCGCGAGGGATTAAGCGATCAGGACAAACGCTGGACCGCAAAAGTGACGGATGTGCGCAACTGGTTCACCTTCTCCGCCTCCGAGCGTTGGCGGGAGGATGATAGCGAGCATGAACATTATTCAGATTCCGGTGGTAAATCCGGCGGGCAAAAAGAGAAACTGGCCTATACCATTCTCGCCGCCAGCCTGGCTTATCAGTTCGGCCTTGAATGGGGAGAGAAACGCTCACGCTCGTTCCGTTTCGTGGTGATTGATGAGGCGTTTGGTCGAGGTTCCGACGAATCCGCTCAGTATGGGCTGGAGCTTTTTAAGCGCTTAAATCTGCAGTTACTCATCGTCACGCCGCTGCAAAAAATCCATATTATTGAGCCTTATGTGGCAAACGTAGGATTTGTTCATAACGAGGCAGGGAAAATTTCGCGTCTGCGTAATATCAGCATTGACGCCTATCAGCAGGAAAAAGTAGAGAAAAGGCATGAGCTGGACAACGCCTGAAGCGCTCAAAACGCAGTTACGCAAACTGTGGGAAAAAGGCGTGCTGTTACGTGAGATAACCGAAGACAGCGGCTACTTTCCGCTGCGCCTGACCTGTAAAAAGCCGACCTCGGACGACCTTTCCTCACGTTTTAATGAGGTTCGTCAGTGGATTAGCTCACTGGCTCAGAGTGAAAAAAAGGGATTCCGGCTTGAATGGCGGGAAGTCCGCCATCGGGTGATCGGCGTCAACCGTTTGCCGGCAAAAATCTGGGTTGATTCCGCCGCCACGGCAATAAAAATACTCGGTTTGCACAAGCAGGCTGAAAAATATCGCTATCTGTACCAGCAAATTGTTTCTGCCCAACCCACGCTGCATAGCTGGCTGATAAAATATCCGTTACGCGTGCCAGAGCAAGACTGGGCACGGTTGCTGGCCATTATTGCCTGGCTGCAAGAGAACCCTCGCCCTGACATCTACTTACGACAGATCGATCTTCCTGACATCAACAGTAAATTTATCGAACAACATCGCGGTATCTTAACGGAATTACTCAATCTCACTTTGCAACCAGAGGCCATCGACCTGCAGGCGCGTGGCATTTCACAATTTAATCGCCGTTTTGGCTTTCGTGATAAGCCTCAGCGCGTCCGATACCGCCTCATTGACCAGCCAGATAGCGACCGGGAGATCGATAGCCGCGAATTCGCTTCCCTGGACTTAGCCGTTGTTGCCGTTTTTGTTATTGAAAACGAAATCAGTTTTTTGACTTTCTCAGGACCAGCAGGAAGTATGGTGATTTTTGGACGCGGGTACGGCTTTGATATGTTGTCATCCGCTCGCTGGATTTGTCACAAAAAACTCTATTACTGGGGAGATATTGATACCCACGGCTTTGCAATTCTTAGTCAGTTCCGTCAACTTTTCCCCCATACCCAAAGTTTTTTAATGGATGAAAATACCCTGCTAATGCACAGATCATCCTGGGTTGAAGAAGACAAGCCCTGCACACGGCTGTTATCCAACCTGACAGAGTCGGAGCAGCAGCTTTATCAGGCGCTGACAGAGAATCACTTTGGAGAGGGCGTTCGTCTGGAGCAGGAACATATTTCGCCGCGCTGGATAGAGCAGGCGCTGGAGGAACTATCCCCGACGGTACAACAACCGCCGGGGAGCATAGCTTAGATATCGATGTTTGCCGCTTTCAGGGCGTTCTCTTCGATAAAGGCGCGACGCGGTTCAACGGCGTCGCCCATCAGGGTAGTGAACAACTGATCGGCGGCAATCGCATCCTTGACGGTGACGCGCAGCATGCGGCGGCTGTCCGGGTCCATGGTGGTTTCCCACAGCTGCTCCGGGTTCATCTCGCCCAGACCTTTATAGCGCTGAATCGCAAGTCCTCGACGGGACTCTTTCACCAGCCACTCCAGCGCCTGCTCGAAGCTCGCTACCGGCTGACGGCGCTCGCCGCGTTCGATGAACGCATCGTCTTCGATCAGACCGCGCAGCGTCTCGCCGAGCGTGCAGATGCGACGGTATTCGCCACCGGTGACAAACTCGTGATCCAGCGGATAGTCGGTATCCACGCCGTGAGTACGCACGCGAACAATCGGTTCGAACTGCTGCAGTTCGGCGTTCTCGCGAACGTCGAACTTCCACTGGCTACCGTGCTGCTCTTTCTCGTTCAGTTCCGTAACCAGCGCGTTCACCCAACGGGTAATCGTCTGCTCGTTGCTAAGATCGGCTTCCGTCAGCGTCGGCTGATAAATGAGCTCTTTCAGCAGCGCTTTCGGGAAGCGGCGCTCCATACGGCCAATCATTTTTTGCGTGGCATTATACTCTGAGACCAGTCGTTCCAGCGGTTCACCAGCTAACGCCGGAGCGCTGGCGTTAGTATGCAGGGTCGCACCATCCAGAGCGATCGCAATCTGATACTGATCCATCGCTTCATCGTCTTTAATGTACTGTTCCTGCTTGCCTTTCTTCACCTTGTACAGCGGCGGCTGCGCAATGTAGACGTGGCCGCGCTCGACGATTTCCGGCATCTGACGGTAGAAGAAGGTCAACAGCAGCGTACGGATGTGCGAGCCGTCGACATCCGCATCGGTCATGATGATGATGCTGTGATAGCGCAGTTTATCCGGGTTGTACTCATCACGACCGATGCCGCAGCCCAGCGCGGTGATAAGCGTCGCCACTTCCTGGGAAGAGAGCATTTTGTCAAAGCGTGCTTTCTCCACGTTGAGGATTTTACCCTTCAGCGGCAGAATCGCCTGGTTCTTGCGGTTACGACCCTGTTTAGCAGAGCCGCCCGCGGAGTCCCCTTCCACAAGGTACAGTTCGGACAGCGCCGGGTCGCGTTCCTGACAATCCGCCAGCTTACCCGGCAGACCCGCCAGATCCAGCGCGCCTTTACGACGCGTCATTTCACGGGCGCGACGCGCGGCTTCACGGGCACGGGCGGCGTCGATAATTTTGCCGACCACGATTTTGGCGTCAGACGGGTTTTCCAGCAGGTATTCGCTCAGCAGCTCATTCATCTGCTGCTCCACCGCCGATTTCACCTCGGAGGAAACCAGTTTATCTTTGGTCTGGGAGGAGAATTTCGGGTCCGGCACCTTCACGGAAACCACGGCAATCAGGCCTTCACGCGCATCGTCGCCGGTGGCGCTGACTTTGGCTTTCTTGCTGTAGCCTTCTTTATCCATATAGGCGTTCAGGGTACGGGTCATCGCCGCACGGAAGCCCGCCAGGTGCGTACCGCCGTCACGCTGGGGAATGTTGTTGGTAAAGCAGTAGATGTTTTCCTGGAAACCGTCGTTCCACTGCAGTGCCACTTCCACGCCGATGCCGTCTTTTTCGGTGGAAAAGTAGAAGATATTCGGGTGGATCGGCGTTTTGTTTTTGTTGAGATACTCAACAAACGCCTTGATGCCGCCTTCATAGTGGAAATGATCTTCTTTACCATCGCGCTTATCACGCAGGCGAATAGAGACGCCGGAGTTCAGGAAGGAGAGCTCACGCAGACGTTTCGCCAGAATTTCGTATTCAAATTCAATGACGTTGGTGAAGGTTTCATAGCTTGGCCAGAAACGCACCATGGTACCGGTTTTTTCCGTTTCACCGGTTACCGCCAGCGGCGCCTGCGGTACGCCATGCTCATAGATCTGACGGTGGATTTTGTTATCACGCTGGATAACCAGCTCCAGCTTCTGGGACAGGGCGTTAACCACCGAAACACCCACGCCGTGCAGACCGCCAGAGACTTTATAGGAGTTATCGTCGAATTTACCGCCCGCGTGCAGCACGGTCATGATCACTTCCGCAGCAGAAACCCCCTCTTCCGGGTGAATACCCGTCGGAATACCGCGACCGTCATCCTGTACGGAGACGGAATTATCGCTGTGAATAGTGACCACGATGTCTTTACAGTAACCCGCGAGCGCTTCGTCGATAGCGTTATCCACAACCTCGAATACCATGTGGTGCAGGCCGGTGCCGTCATCCGTGTCGCCGATATACATACCCGGGCGCTTACGCACCGCATCCAGCCCTTTCAGGACTTTGATACTGGAGGAGTCATAAGAATTCGACATCAACGTTTCTCGCTCATTTCATCTTAGGTTAATCCGCTATTTTACCCTTTTCCACGGTAAACATCTTCGAATTTTCATCGGACATGTCCATAACGTGCTCAGCGCTAATGGCGCTGACGAAAACCTGCGACTGCGTGGCTTTTAAACGGCTGGCCAGCAGCCCGCGCCGCGCGTCATCAAGTTCCGAGGCAAAATCATCTATCAGGTACAGGCAACGCCGCCCGCTCTCGCGAGTCAGAAACTCGCCTTGCGCCAGTCGTAAAGCGCACATCAGCAGTTTAAGCTGCCCACGCGATAAAGTATCTTCCACCGGCGCACCGTCAGCACGAATGCGGAAATCCGCTTTGTGCGGGCCATGGGCGGTGTAGGTTAACATACGATCACGCTCGAAATTCTTCTCCAGCACCTCGGCATAATCCGTTTCTTTCTCCCAGCCGCGCTGGAAAGAAAAGGTGAGAGCGAACTCCGGTAAAAACTGCCGACAGGTGTCCGCCATGTCGTCGACGATAGCGGCGCTGTATTCGGCGCGCCAGCGGCTGATTTGTTCCGCCAGCGGGATCAGTTCCAGATCCCAGGGCCGCAGTTGGGCATAGCGGCTGACCTGACGCAGCGCGGCGTTGCGCTGCTTTACCAGCCGCTTCAGGTTGCTCCAGGCGGTGAAGAACCCGGCTTCATTGTGAAAGCATCCCCAGTCAAGGAACGCTCTTCTGTATTTGGGGCCGCCGTTGAGTAAAGTAAAGCCCTCAGGCGTGATGAGCTGCATCGGCATCAGGTGCGCCAGCTCCGCCACTTTATGGCCGTCGGTGCCGTCGATACGAACCTTGCTGTCACCCTGCTTATCCTTGGTCAGGCCGATGGAAACTTCACGCTCCTCGCCCTGCAAACGACCGTGGAGAACAAAGGACGGCTGCTCGTGACGGATCACCCGACCAATCTGCAAACTGCGAAACGCCCGACCGTGGCCGAGCGTATAGATAGCTTCCAGCACGCTGGTTTTACCGCTGCCGTTGGCGCCAACCAGAAAATTAAAGCCGGGAGATAAGGCGAGATCCGCATTTTCGATATTACGGAAATCTTTGATTAGCAGTCGGGATAGCGACATAGTCAGCTCGTCATCATTCAAGGGGCGTGGGTGTCGCAGCCAGTTCGTCTACCGCCAGCGCGCAGAAAGCGGAGCGTACACGAAGTACGTGAGCATTTGCTCGCTCCGCTCGTCCTTCGGACCGTCTTACAGACGTCCAAAACGCATAGCGTTTTGTCGAGCACTGCCGGAAGGCGAAATGGCAAGTAAACCAGCCCCTTTGCAGATTCTACAATCTCATAGGCATGACGACGTAGGCTGCGGATTGCGATGCCGCATCCTCAATCTGCACGCTTGATACCGAGTCCGTCAGCAGAATACGCACATTCTCGCACTTCAGCGCGTTCAGCACGTCCAGCACGTAGCTGACGTTAAAGCCGATCTCCATCTCAGCGCCGGCATAGGTGACGTCCAGAATCTCTTCCGCTTCTTCCTGTTCCGGGTTGTTGGCGGTGATTTTCAGCTGATTTTCACTGACGTACAGGCGCACGCCACGAAATTTCTCGTTGGAGAGAATCGCCGCGCGGGCAAAGGCCTGTTTGAGAATATCGCAGCCCGCATCAAGGTGTTTGTCCGGATTTTTCGGCAATACGCGGCGATAATCCGGGAAACGGCCATCAACCAGCTTCGATGTAAAGATAAAATCGCCGACGTGGGCACGAATATTATTGCTGCCGATTTGTACGCGCAGCGGAGTCTCACCGCCGTCAAGCATACGCATCAGTTCAATCACCCCTTTACGCGGCACGATCACCGAATGATTCGGCAGCGACTCTTCCAGCGGCATCGAACAGACCGCCAGACGGTGGCCATCGGTCGCGACAGTGCGCAGTTCGCTCCCTTCGGTTTCAAACAGCATGCCGTTTAAGTAGTAACGCACGTCCTGATGCGCCATTGAGAACTGGGTTGCTTCGATCAGACGCTTCATTGTCGCCTGCGGCAGGGTGAATTCCACTTCGCTCTGCCAGTCGTCAAGATTCGGGAAGTCTGCTGCAGGCAGCGTGGAAAGCGAGAAACGACTACGCCCGGAGCGCACCAGCATCCGCTCGCCTTCCAGCTGGACCGCGATTTCCGCACCTTCCGGCAAACCGCGGCAAATATCAAAAAATTTACGCGCCGGAACGGTCGTCGCCCCCGCTTCATGCGGTTGAATCAGCGCGACGCGCGCGACCATTTCCATTTCCAGATCGGTACCGGTCAGCGACAGCGCGCCATCGGTAACCTGCAGCAGCAGGTTGCCGAGAATCGGTAGCGTCGGACGACCACCTAACGGACCACTGACCTGTTGCAGTGGTTTTAATAAATGTTCACGTTCTACGGTAAATTTCATAGCGTCACGAGGATAATGTTCTGATTAAATTAGAGAAATCTTCTTTGATATCGTGGCTTTCTTCACGCAGTTGCTCAATCTTACGACAGGCGTGCAGGACGGTGGTATGGTCGCGACCGCCAAACGCATCGCCAATTTCCGGCAAACTGTGGTTGGTCAGCTCTTTTGCCAGCGCCATCGCCATCTGGCGAGGACGCGCCACCGAGCGAGATCGACGCTTGGAAAGCAGATCCGCGATTTTAATTTTGTAATACTCCGCCACCGTCTTCTGAATATTGTCGATGGTGACCAGTTTTTCCTGTAAAGCCAGCAGATCGCGCAGCGCTTCACGCACGAAATCGATGGTAATCGCCCGGCCGGTAAAGTTGGCGTTGGCGATCACGCGGTTCAGCGCCCCTTCAAGCTCACGCACATTAGAGCGTAGTCGCTTAGCAATAAAGAACGCTACCTCGCCGGGCAGGCGAATGTCGTTTTCGTCAGCTTTTTTCATCAGGATTGCCACGCGGGTTTCCAGCTCTGGCGGTTCAATCGCCACCGTCAGCCCCCAGCCGAAGCGTGATTTCAGACGATCCTCAACGCCGTTGATCTCTTTCGGATAACGATCCGACGTCAGAATGATCTGCTGATTACCTTCCAGCAGGGCATTAAAGGTGTGGAAAAACTCCTCCTGCGAACGCTCTTTATTCGCAAAGAATTGAATATCATCGATCAACAGGGCATCAACGGAACGGTAGTAGCGTTTAAACTCTTCAATCGCGTTATTTTGCAGGGCTTTTACCATGTCCTGCACAAAGCGCTCAGAGTGCATATAGACCACTTTCGCGTTGGGTTTGCGCGCCACGATGCCATTACCGACTGCGTGCAACAGGTGGGTTTTCCCCAGACCGGTGCCGCCATAAAGGAACAGTGGGTTGTATGCCCCGCCTGGGTTATCGGCAACCTGGCGTGCCGCCGCGCGCGCCAGCTGGTTAGATTTACCTTCGACGAAGTTATCAAACGTATGCTTTACATTAACATTGGAGCGATAGGTCGGCTCTGCCGGCGCCGGGACGTTATCCCAGCCAGACCGCACGATAGTTGGCTCAACGCGCGTCGTCTGGATCTGCGCGGCAGGCGCGGCTGCCGCAACGCTCACCGTGCCTCTCTGCGGTTGAACAGCAGGCTTAGCGCCGACTTCAAAACGCAGCTGCGGGGCATCCGCACCACAAAAATCATTGAGGAGCCCATTGATATTATTGAGGTATTTATCCCTTACCCAATCGAGCACAAAACGGTTTGGCGCATACAGTGCCAGCGTGTTATCGCTCAATTCCGCCTGCAAAGGGCGTATCCACATACTGAATTCTGTGGCTGGTAACTCATCCTGCAATCGGGCAAGACACTGCTGCCAAAGCGAAAGTGACACGGCGGACTCCACTCGAACAAAAATCGATATACAAAGAGAAACTGAAACAATCATGATTGTTGGCACACGTCGACAAGACCCTGCATAGCCGAAAAGCCCCTGCACAAAAGGGGTGACGTGCGAACCGCTATTTGCGGTTGTTACCCGATGCGGATCCCTGGATCCCGATCGGGACCGGGGATCATAGCCTAAACTGAGAAAGAGATCTTGTGTTTCTCAACAGATTCTTCCCGATTTATCCACAGGAAGGATCGAAGCCCGGTAAGTGTAATCGATCCTGGCTGGAGTAGAGTACGATTTCAGCCGCATATTGGAAAAATTAATGACCTGCGCGCGTTTTGGACTTAATCGATCTAACGAAGATCCTTTGCGATCCTTGCGCTTTACTCATCACGCCGTATAATCCCCCACCCGGCGCGTAATACCGTTTTCCGCAACGCGTCATCGCTTATTTTTTGTGCGGCAAGGTGCGAGAAATAAGGAAAGAGAATTGACTCCGGAGTGTACAATTATTACAATCCGGCCTCTTTAATCACCCACGCTGAGGCGTAGGCCGTGCAAAGTTTGTTCGGGTTTACGTGAAAGTCAGTGAAATTATTCAAGTTTAGGTAGAAATCGCCATGAAACGCACTTTTCAACCGTCTGTACTGAAGCGCAACCGTTCTCACGGCTTCCGTGCTCGTATGGCTACTAAAAATGGTCGTCAGGTTCTGGCACGTCGTCGTGCTAAAGGCCGTGCTCGTCTGACCGTTTCCAAGTAATAAAGCTAACCCTGAGTGGTTAAGCTCGCATTTCCCAGGGAGTTACGTTTGTTAACTCCCAATCATTTCACTTTCGTCTTCCAGCAGCCATTACGGGCTGGCACGCCGCAAATCACCATCCTCGGCCGCCAAAATTCGCTGGGGCATCCCCGCATCGGTCTTACGGTCGCCAAGAAAAACGTTAAGCGCGCGCATGAACGCAACCGGATTAAACGTCTGACGCGTGAAAGCTTCCGTTTACGTCAACACGAACTCCCGCCGATGGATTTCGTGGTGGTGGCAAAGAAAGGGGTTGCCGACCTCGATAACCGTGCTCTCTCGGAAGCGTTGGAAAAATTATGGCGCCGCCACTGTCGCCTGGCTCGCGGGTCCTGATAGGCCTGATTCGGGTCTATCAACGCCTGATTAGTCCGCTACTCGGGCCGCACTGTCGTTTCACGCCAACCTGTTCTCAATACGGAATTGAGGCATTGCGCAGGTTTGGATTGATAAAAGGCAGTTGGTTGACGGTGAAACGCGTATTAAAATGCCACCCTTTACACCCTGGTGGTGACGATCCCGTCCCGCCTGGACCATTTGATACCAGAGAACACTAACGATGGATTCGCAACGCAATCTTCTTATCATCGCTTTGTTGTTCGTGTCTTTCATGATCTGGCAAGCCTGGGAGCAGGATAACAATCCTCAGCCTCAGCAGCAGACCACGCAGACAACGACCACAGCAGCGGGTAGCGCCGCCGACCAGGGCGTACCGGCCAGTGGCCAGGGGAAACTGATTACGGTTAAAACCGATGTGCTTGATTTGACCATTAACACCCGCGGTGGAGATGTTGAGCAAGCGCTGCTTCTGGATTATCCAAAAGAGCTGAAATCGACTGAACCGTTCCAGTTACTGGAAACCACGCCGCAGTTTACCTATCAGGCACAGAGCGGTTTAACCGGCCGTGATGGCCCGGACAACCCGGCTAACGGACCACGTCCGCTGTATAACGTCGATAAAGATGCGTTTGTGCTGGCTAACGGCCAGAACGAAATCGTCATTCCACTGACGTACACAGATAAATCAGGCAACGTTTTCACTAAAACCTTCACCCTGAAGCGCGGTGACTATGCGGTGAACGTTGGCTACAGCGTACATAACGCCAGCGAAAAACCGCTGGAAGTGTCGACTTTCGGTCAACTAAAACAAACCGCCAATCTGCCGACCCATCGCGACACTCAGACCGGTGGCCTGACGACAATGCACACTTTCCGTGGTGCGGCGTATTCAACCTCCGAGTCGAAATACGAAAAATACAAATTTGATACCATTCTCGATAACGAAAACCTGAACGTCAGCACCAAAAACGGTTGGGTTGCCATGCTGCAGCAGTACTTTACTACCGCATGGGTTCCGCAGAATAACGGTACCAACAGCTTCTACACCTCCAACCTCGGTAACGGTCTTGTGGCTATCGGCTATAAATCGCAGCCGGTCCTGGTGCAGCCAGGCCAGACCGATAAGCTGGATAGCGTACTGTGGGTTGGCCCGGCCATTCAGGATAAAATGGCCGCCGTTGCGCCGCATCTTGATCTGACCGTTGACTACGGCTGGCTGTGGTTCATCTCTCAGCCGCTGTTCAAACTGCTGAAATGGATTCATAGCTTCCTCGGCAACTGGGGCTTCTCCATCATCGTTATCACCTTCATCGTTCGTGGCATCATGTACCCGCTGACTAAAGCGCAGTACACCTCTATGGCGAAGATGCGTATGCTGCAGCCGAAGATTCAGGCAATGCGCGAGCGTCTGGGCGACGACAAACAGCGTCAAAGCCAGGAAATGATGGCGCTGTATAAAGCGGAGAAGGTTAACCCGCTGGGTGGCTGCTTCCCGCTGATTATCCAGATGCCTATCTTCCTTGCGCTGTACTACATGCTGAGCGCCTCGGTTGAACTGCGTCATGCGCCGTTTATCCTGTGGATCCACGACCTGTCTGCACAGGACCCGTACTACATCCTGCCGATCATCATGGGCGCGACGATGTTCTTCATTCAGAAGATGTCCCCGACCACCGTGACCGATCCGATGCAGCAGAAGATCATGACCTTTATGCCGGTCATCTTCACGGTGTTCTTCCTGTGGTTCCCGTCTGGTCTGGTGGTTTACTATATCGTCAGCAACCTGGTCACCATTATTCAGCAGCAGCTGATTTACCGTGGTCTGGAAAAACGCGGCCTGCATAGCCGTGAGAAGAAAAAAACCTGATACTCTTTGTTCTTCAGGTAGCAGATGCGCAGGCTTCGTAGCCAGCGCGTCTGCGGTTCAAAACGATTAGCCGTTTTGTCCTGCAACGTGAATTATTTTGAGAGTCTACGGTAAATTAAATGCCAGAGAAGGCGGTCAACAGACCGCCTTTTTTACATTTACATAGAGAGTCATTATGAGCCATAACGACACTATCGTCGCCCAGGCCACCCCTCCGGGACGCGGTGGAGTGGGCATTCTGCGCATCTCAGGCCTGAAAGCGCACGACGTCGCGCAGGCGGTGCTGGGCAAATTGCCAAAGCCGCGCTATGCCGACTACCTGCCATTTAAAGACGGCGACGGCAGCGTGCTGGATCAGGGGATTGCGCTGTGGTTCCCCGGCCCGAACTCCTTTACCGGCGAAGATGTGCTGGAACTACAGGGACACGGCGGCCCCGTAATCCTCGATCTGCTGCTGAAACGCATTCTGACGCTACCGGGCGTACGTATCGCCAGACCCGGCGAATTTTCCGAGCGCGCGTTTCTCAACGACAAGCTTGACCTGGCGCAGGCGGAAGCCATTGCCGACCTGATTGACGCCAGCTCCGAACAGGCGGCACGATCCGCCCTGAACTCGTTGCAAGGGGCGTTCTCCACCCGCGTTAACCATCTTGTGGAAGCGCTCACTCACCTGCGCATCTATGTGGAAGCGGCCATAGACTTTCCGGACGAAGAGATCGACTTCCTCTCCGACGGCAAAATCGAAGCGCAGCTCAACGAAGTGATCGCCGATCTCGACGCCGTCCGCGCCGAAGCGCGCCAGGGCAGCCTGCTGCGCGAAGGGATGAAGGTGGTGATTGCCGGCCGCCCGAATGCCGGAAAATCGAGCCTGCTGAACGCCCTGGCGGGCCGTGAAGCAGCTATTGTCACCGATATTGCCGGCACTACTCGCGACGTGCTGCGCGAACATATTCATATCGACGGTATGCCGCTGCATATCATTGATACCGCCGGTCTGCGCGACGCGAACGACGAAGTGGAACGCATTGGTATCGAACGCGCCTGGCAGGAAATTGAACAAGCTGACCGCGTGCTGTTTATGGTGGATGGCACTACGACTGAAGCCACCGACCCGGTGAATATCTGGCCGGACTTTATCGCCCGTTTACCAAAGAACTTGCCGATTACCGTCGTGCGTAATAAAGCGGATATTACCGGCGAGACGCTGGGGCTAAGCGAAGTAAATAGCCACTCAGTTGTGCGCCTCTCCGCGCGTACCGGCGAGGGCGTAGACGTACTGCGCAACCATCTTAAACAGAGCATGGGCTTCGAAACCAATATGGAAGGCGGCTTCCTTGCCCGTCGTCGCCATCTTCAGGCGCTGTCCGAGGCCGCAGAGCATCTGCAACAGGGTAAAGCGCAGTTACTGGGGGCATGGGCCGGCGAACTGCTGGCGGAAGAACTGAGGCTCTCTCAACAAGCATTAAGCGAAATCACCGGAGAGTTTACTTCCGACGACCTGTTAGGACGGATTTTCTCCAGCTTTTGTATCGGTAAGTAAGTGTAGTTTGTGAGTATTGACTAACCCGCTTTAGCACTCGCTAAAGCGGGTTTTGTCCTCCTCATACAGTCCCATGGCAAATCGCTATCCTCCTGTTTTGATTGTCTCACGCAATAAATTGTAAAATTCACATTATTTCCCTTTCCAGGGGGGAATTTCCGCAGTAAAACCTGGTAATTCTGAGTGATAATGTTATTCGCTGTTTTTATCATTGACCATTAATCACGGAGCGACGAATGGCAACGCATTTTGCTAGAGGGATACTCAACACGCGAGAGCCACTATCCACACGCCTGTCTGCGGCTTGTCATCAGTCCGCAAGACACCTGCCTGCATACCGTCAAAATCGCTATTATGCATCGCGATCGTTACTCGCCGAGCTACTCTTTATGTTGTATGGCATCAGCGAACTTCCCGAAATAATTGATGATGAGAATGGAAAACCGGCTTTTCGCGATGAACATCTTCCGCGTTTTTCTCTCTCCTATGCCGGAAATATCATTGGCGTCGCATTAACCACCGAAGGCGATTGCGGTCTGGATATGGAATTACAGCACGCTGCCCACGGCTTACATTCCTTGCACGACGCAGAGTGCCATGCTTTTGACAGCAACGAGCATTTATGGATTAACAATCAACATGATCCTGACGAAGCGCGTGCCCAGCTCATCGCGCTGCGAAAAAGCACCCTGAAACTCACCGGTGAATCGCCGCTTAATCTGCAACTTCTTCCAGGATCAGGCAGACTGCGTACGACCGGAATACAGTCAATCGAGGCTGTCTGTGATGCTGAAACAGTACTGGTATGGTCTATCGCCGCAACACCGGATATTGGCCAACTGAAAGTATGGGAATATAACGGAAAAGAGGGCTGGCGTAGCCTGCCGGATGCGCAAGCGCGTGCAAAGGCGCCGTCCGCCCGACTGATGCGCTTTACCAGCTTACCACCAGAAAAGGCCTTTTCTCTCAACTGACCGGTTTTGCCGGCCATCATGATGCAAAGGAGCAATCATGTCTGATACGTTGAATGTTGTTACGTTACTGGGGAGCCTGCGCAAAGGTTCATTTAACGGTATGGTCGCCCGCACGCTGCCGAAAATTGCCCCGGCAGGCATGGAGGTCAGCGCATTACCTTCGATTGGCGATATTCCGCTGTATGACGCTGATGTGCAACAGGAAGAGGGCTTCCCGGCAAGCGTTGAAGCGCTGGCGGAACAAATCCGTAAAGCAGACGGCGTCGTCATCGTCACACCAGAATACAACTACTCGGTTCCTGGTGGACTGAAGAACGCCATCGACTGGCTGTCCCGACTGCCAGAACAGCCGTTAGCCGGGAAACCGGTACTGATCCAGACCAGCTCAATGGGGGCAATCGGCGGCGCACGCTGCCAGTATCATCTGCGTCAGATTCTGGTATTCCTTGATGCGATGGTAATGAACAAACCGGAGTTTATGGGCGGTGTGATTCAGAATAAAGTTGACCCACAAACCGGGGAAGTGGTTGATCAAAGCACGATTGATCATCTTACCGGCCAGCTCACCGCGTTTGGCGATTACATTCAGCGCGTTAAAGCGTAATCCGAAATGCCCGGCGGCGCGCTTACGCGTCTTACCGGGCCTCCGGATATTCGGCGCTTAGTGCGCGTCGATAAACACAATCTTCAGCAAGAACAGCAGTGAAACCACAATCACGCACGGGCTGAGGTCACGCAGACGGCCTGTAAAAATCTTCATTACGCAGTAAGAAATAAAGCCCAGGGCAATACCTTCGGTGATAGAGAAACTAAACGGCATCATCACGGCGGTAATAAACGCCGGAACCGCTTCCGTCAGATCATCCCACTTCACGCGCGCCAGGCTGGAGGTCATCAGCACGCCAACGTAAATCAGCGCCCCGGCGGCGGCATAGCCCGGCACCATTCCGGCCAGCGGCGACAGGAAAATAACCAGCAGGAACAAAATCCCCACGACGACCGCCGTCAGGCCGGTACGGCCTCCCACGGAAACTCCGGAAGAAGATTCGATATAAGCGGTGACGGAAGAAGTACCGATAAAGGAACCTGCAACCGACGAGACGCTATCGACAAACAGCGCCTGCTTCATGCGCGGGAACTTGCCCTGCGCATCAGCCAGACCGGCTTTATCGGTGACGCCAATCAGGGTACCGGAGGAGTCGAACAGGTTCACCAGCATGAAGGAGAAAATAACGCCCGCCAGGCCAAGATTCAGTGAACCAGCCAGGTCCACATGCCCAATTACTGTTGTGACGCTCGGCGGCGCGGAAATAATACCGGTATAGTGAACATCTCCCAGCATCCAGCCCAGCAGCGTCGTCACCACAATGGACACCAGCACCGCAGCATGAATATTGCGGGAAGCCAGAATCGCGATAATAAAGAATCCAAGAATGCCCAGCAGCACGCTGTGAGAAGTCAGCTTGCCAATGCTTACCAGGGTGTCAGGGTTTGCCACGATCACGCCCGCGTTTTTCAGGCCCATCATGCCGATAAACAGGCCGATACCGCTGGTGATCCCCACGCGCAGGCTGACCGGGATATTCGCAATCATCCAGTAGCGTACGCGGAAAATCGTCAGCAGCAACAAGCCGACCGCACCCCAGAAAATAGCACCCATCCCAACCTGCCACGGCAGGCCCATCGCCTGAACCACCACAAAAGCAAAAAAGGCGTTCAGTCCCATTGCTGGTGCCAGCGCGACCGGCAAGTTAGCAAACAGCCCCATCATGATGCTGCCGAATGCGGCAATCAGGCAGGTGGTAACAAACACGGCGCTGGTATCCATCCCCGCCACGCCGAGAATTTGTGGGTTAACGAAAACGATGTACACCATCGTCAGGAAGGTGGTGACCCCTGCTATCGCTTCCGTGCGTGCCGTCGTACCGTGTTCGCGTAGTTTGAACACTCGCTCCAGCAGTCCCTGGCCAGAAGACTGGCTGGTTTGTTGTTGACTCATTATCGGTTTCCGAACAAAGGAGGGAAAATTCGTCGCTATCCTATACCAAAATGCGACAATAAGGGCAGCTGTGGGATACTTTTTTCATCGATTTTGCTTATACGGCAACGATTGCGTCTCACAAATCAGTATGACGAAAACGTTAACTTATTAAAATGGAAACGATATGACCCAACCAGAAGCAGTATTTTTCGACTGTGACGGCACGCTGGTCGACAGCGAGGTGATCTGCTCCCGTGCTTACGTTCACATGTTCAAAGAATTTGGCATTACGCTGGATTTAGACGAGATTTTTAAGCGCTTCAAAGGGGTAAAGCTGTACGAGATTATCGACACCATTAATGCGGAGTACGGTGTTAATCTGGAAAAAGCGACGCTTGAGCCGGTTTACCGCGCCGAAGTCGCACGCCTGTTTGATACTGAGCTGGACGTTATCTCTGGCGCGCCTGCGCTGCTGGATGCGGTCAACGTGCCGATGTGCGTGGTCTCCAACGGGCCAGTCAGTAAAATGACGCACTCGCTGGGCAAAACAGGCATGCTGCACCATTTCCACGAGCGTCTTTACAGCGGCTACGACATTCAGCGCTGGAAACCGGACCCGGCGCTGATGTTGCATGCCGCACAAGCGATGAACGTTAACGTAGAGAACTGCATTCTGGTCGATGATTCCAGCGCAGGTGCCCGATCGGGGATTGACGCAGGCATGGAGGTGTTCTACTTCTGCGCCGACCCGCACAACAAGCCAATCAATCATCCGCATGTGACGACATTTACCGATCTGGCGCAGTTGCCAGAATTGTGGAAAGCGCGCGGATGGGATATCACGCTATAGTACCGAAGCGTAACGCAATCCGGGTATATCCCGAATGCGCTACGCTTAGGGCCTATTTTTCACTTAAATAACTTCTGCACAAATTCGGCGTAGGCCGGGCGCCAGACATCCATTTCATGATTCAGGCCGGGATATTCGTGGTAATCAAACTTGATTTTCTGCTTTTCCAGTTCAGCTTTCAGGCCTGCAATATCTTTCCCGGTAACCGTATCTTTCTCACCCACCACGACGGTGAAGTTACGCAACTGTTTATTGATAGCCTGCGGCTGATGTAATTGCGCTTCGACGCCCGCATTCGGTACCGTCGTGGTCGTCACGCCGCTAAACGTTGCCAGCCAGCCAAAGCTTTCAAGATGGTTCATCCCGGAAACCAGCGCCTGATATCCCCCCTGCGATAACCCGGCGAGCGCCCGGCCATCCGCGTCTTTACGCACATTAAAGCGCTCATCAATCAACGGAATGATATCGTGCATCAGCTCTTTATCGGCCGCTTTCGCATTCAGCGGATAGAAATTCTTACGACGATCCTGAGGCGGGAAGTTTTCCGCAATCGCTTCAGGTATATCCGTTTCGGTATCCGGCACCACCACCAGCATGGGCTTAATTTTCCCTTCTGCCAGCAGGTTATCCATAATTTGCGGGATGCGGCCCTGATCGATGGCCGATAAACCGCTGTCGCCAAAGCCGTGATAAAAATAGAGCACCGGCAGCGGTTCGCCTGTTCTGGTATAGCCAGGCGGTGTCCATACGTAGGCACGACGCTCCGAATTCAGCGCCCTGGAGTGGTAGGTTAAGGTCCGTAGTTCACCATGAGCGACCGCGCGATCGTCAAGAATGCTGCCAGGAATCAGAATCAGACTGGTATTCACCTGACGCTGCGGTTTCTGATAACGGCTACCGGTATCGACTGAACGGAACCCGTCGACATCAAAATAATATTCGTAGAGGTCAGGGGCCAGTACTTCACTCTTCCATGTCCAGATCCCCCTCGTGTCTTTGATCATATCATGGGAGACGAACGTATCCGGCGTCGCCCCCGTCACCACGGAGACGCGCTTTGCGTCCGGGGCAAACAGACGGAAGGTAATACTCTTATCGGCATTAACCTGCGTAACGTACTGGCTGACCGGGATCGCAGTGCTCGGCGTAGCCGGAAGCGGTGCAGCAACGACAGGAATAGCCGTACTACCCAATAGTGTAGTGATGGCCAGCGTCAGACAAGCGATGTTTCTTTTCATATCAAGTCTCTCGTTTTATTTTCTGTTTGAACAAGTACAGGAGTCAGAATGGGTACAGAAGCAGACCGCCTGTTTATTTTTTCGTTTTTGTCGCTCTGTCCCCCCTTATATCGTTGCGCTAAGGTCCTTCTCCAGCGCAGCCTGACGCTGGGCGTCTGGTGATATTCTCAGTCGCGGCCATCGCCAGGGGAACTGAGTATAAAAATGATGATGCCTGAATTAAGGATATTGTTTCTTCGGGGTTCTCATCCCACCATCTTGAGATAAAAAAGCCTGAACCCACCCGCGGTTAATCTGCTGTCTGTTTTTTGCCAGCCCTAAAAGCATAAAACCTGACACCTCCGGAAAGGAGATGTCAGGTTTAGCCCGCAAAGCGGTAGCAATCCAGTTTCAGTCCTCAACATAGCAATTTTTAATCCACCAGCAATAAGCAAAAGGATAAATTGTGATTTACCGCGAATTTTCAGTTCGACATATTTTTTGGTAGCCAGAATACCGGTGAGGTCGGATGCAGAAAGAGTTTGCCGCTTAGTTAATGTATTCCACGATCAAAATCGCGGGTTGCGCAGAGTGGCAATCACGGATTATTCAGGATAACGAGAAATCACGCCTCGTTCGAGAAAGTCACCAAGTCACCGAGGAAAGTCAGAGGGTTACAAGTAGGGTTGTAGCAACAAACCCGATCAAGAGCCGAAGTGATACACATAAAGAATCCGGAGATGGGTGAGCATTTCCGGATTCTTACACAGCCACTGGATCGGTCAACCGATCCTTAACTGATCGGCATTACAACAATGGCTGGCGTTTTATTTTGCTTAATGTGGAAATCACTCTTTCGGATCTTTCCCGGCGAGCAGTTTATCCAGCTCGTCGCCGCCAACGTGACGGAAATCCTGGCCTTTAACAAAGTAGAAAATATATTCGCAGATGTTCTGGCAGCGATCGCCGATACGTTCAATAGAACGGGCACAGAACAGCGCGGTCAGGACGCTTGGGATCGTGCGCGAGTCTTCCATCATATAAGTCATCAGTTGCCGCACGATGCCTTCATATTCTTTGTCGACTTTCTTATCTTCGCGATAAATACGCACCGCTTCATCAAGATCCATACGCGCGAAGGCATCAAGCACATCATGCAGCATCTGTACGGTATGACGGCCCAACGACTCCAGGCTCACCAGCAGCGGCTGATGCTGGTGGGAGAATTTTTCCAGCGCGGTGCGACAAATCTTATCCGCAACATCGCCGATACGTTCCAGTTCCGCGATAGTCTTGATAATCGCCATAACCAGACGCAGGTCGCTGGCTGTGGGCTGACGTTTAGCGATAATACGCACGCAGGCTTCATCGATGGCTACTTCCATCATATTGACCTGTTTGTCGCCATCAATAACGCGCTTCGCCAGTTCGCTGTCCTGATTATGCATCGCAGTGATCGCATCAGAAAGCTGCTGCTCCACCATGCCACCCATGGTCATCACCTGGGTACGGATACTTTCCAGTTCTGCGTTGAACTGGCCGGAAATATGTTTGTTAAGGTTTAGGTTGTCCATGGTTAGCTCCAAATCAACCGTAGCGGCCAGTAATGTAGTCTTCAGTTTGTTTCTTCGCGGGCTTGGTAAACAGATCGTCCGTGTTACTGAATTCAATCAGCTCGCCAAGATACATAAATGCCGTATGGTCGGAACAACGCGCAGCCTGCTGCATGTTGTGCGTCACGATCACCACGGTGTAGTCCTGCTTCAGCTCAGTGATCAGCTCTTCAATACGCCCGGTGGAAATTGGGTCCAGCGCTGAACACGGCTCATCCAACAGCAGAACTTCCGGGCGAATGGCGATACCACGCGCAATGCACAGACGCTGCTGCTGACCACCAGAAAGAGAATATCCGCTTTGATGCAGCTTATCTTTGGTTTCGTTCCACAATGCAGCCTTGGTCAATGCCCACTGCACGCGCTCATCCATATCCGCACGGGAAAGTTTCTCAAACAGGCGCACACCAAAGGCGATATTGTCGTAAATCGACATCGGAAACGGCGTCGGCTTCTGGAACACCATCCCCACTTTGGCACGCAGCAGAGCGACATCCTGGGTATTGGTAAGAATATTGTCGCCATCCAGCAGAATTTCACCTTCCGCACGCTGTTCCGGGTACAGTTCAAACATCTTGTTGAACGTACGGAGTAACGTAGATTTACCGCACCCAGACGGGCCGATAAACGCCGTCACCTGGTTTTTAGCAATATCCAGGTTAATGTTCTTCAGGGCATGGAATTTGCCGTAGTAAAAGTTCAGGTTACGCACTGAAAGTTTACCCGGGGTCGTATTCACCATACTCATCTCGTTTTCTTCCTCATTCGGCGCCGCGTTTCGCCACGCCGCAAAAAATTAACCGTGTTTATTCTTAGCGAAAATCACGCGCGCCAGAATATTCAGCAGCAATACGCACAGGGTGATAATCAATACCCCGGCCCATGCCAGTTGCTGCCACTCTGCAAACGGACTCATGGCAAATTTGAAAATCGTTACCGGCAGGTTAGCAATCGGCTGCATCATATCGGTGCTCCAGAACTGATTGGAGAGCGCGGTAAACAGCAGTGGCGCAGTCTCACCGGCAATACGGGCAACCGCCAGCAGTACCCCGGTGATGATCCCGGAAACAGACGCTTTCAGGGTAATCGCCGAGATCATTTTCCATTTCGGCGTTCCCAACGCATAAGCCGCTTCACGCAGGCTATCCGGCACCAGCTTCAGCATATTCTCGGTGGTACGGATGACGATTGGCACCTGCAGCAACGCCAGCGCAATCACGCCCGCCCAGCCGGAAAAGTGCTGCATTTTCGCCACCACGATGGTGTAAACAAACAGACCGACCACAATAGACGGCGCGGAAAGCAGGATATCGTTAATAAAACGAATCACTTCCGCCAGCCAGGACTTACGGCCATATTCCGCCAGATAAATCCCCGCCATGATGCCAAGCGGCGTACCCAGTACCGTTGCCCACAAAATTAACAGCCCGCTCCCCGCCAGAGCGTTCGCCAGACCGCCTCCCGCCGTATTCGGCGGCGGCGTCATTTCGGTAAACAGCGCCAGGCTCATACCGTCGAAACCACGCGTCACGGTGGACATCAGGATCCAGATAAGCCAGAACAGACCGAACACCATCGTCGCCATTGATAGTGTCAATGCGATGCGGTTTATCATGCGGCGTTTAGCCTGCATTTTACGGCGGGACTCCGCCAGTTCTGTGGTGGTTTGCATTTCAAGCGTCGCCATTAGCGTGCCCCCTCATTCTTCGCCAGGCGCATAATCATGAGCTTAGAAATCGCCAGCACAATGAAGGTAATCACAAACAGAATCAGGCCCAGTTCCATCAGCGCGGCAACGTGCAGACCCGTCTCCGCTTCGGCAAATTCGTTCGCCAGCGCAGAGGTAATACTGTTGCCTGGCATATATAGCGAGGCGCTGTCGAGCTGGTAGGTATTACCGATGATAAAGGTTACCGCCATGGTTTCCCCCAGCGCACGCCCCAGCCCGAGCATAATGCCGCCAATCACCCCATTTTTGGTGAACGGCAGGACGATACGCCAGATCACTTCCCAGGTCGTGCAGCCGATGCCATAGGCAGACTCTTTCATCATCACCGGGGTTTGTTCGAAGACATCGCGCATAACGGCCGCAATGTAAGGAATGATCATAATGGCAAGAATAACGCCCGCCGCCAGAATACCAATACCAAATGCCGGGCCGGAGAACAGCGCGCCGATAAACGGAATATTGGAAAGAATATTCCCGACCGGTTCCTGAAACCAGGTGGCAAACAGCGGCGCGAAGATAAACAGGCCCCACATGCCATAAACGATACTGGGGATCGCCGCCAGCAGTTCAATGGCAATGCCCAGCGGACGCTTCATCCATGCGGGAGAGAGTTCCGTCAGAAACAGTGCAATACCGAAACTCACCGGTACGGCGATCAGCAGTGCGATAAAAGAGGTTACCAGCGTGCCGTAAATCGGTACCAGGCCACCAAAAATTTGATTTGGCGCATCCCACTCTTTGGTCCACAGGAAGGAGAAACCAAATTTCTCAATACTTGGCCAGGAGGAGATGATGAGGGAGACAATGATGCCGCCAAGCATCAATAACACAATCAGCGCCGCCAGTTTTACCAGCACGCTGAAAATAATGTCCCCTTTTTTCCCCGGAGGGTTAAATGTCGGCTTGGTTGCAGCCATAAATTACTCTTTTCATTAAACGCGTTTACGAAGTTTGCCCATGCCGGATGGCGCTACGCTTATCCGGCCTACAAATCGGGCCTACAGTCGGAACTGTAGGGCGGATAAGCGTAGCGCCATCCGCCAGTTCGTTAAAGATATTCTATTAGTACAGCGCTTTACCGCTGCTGTCTTTCACATTGGTCTTCCATGCAGCATGAATCTGCTCAACGACGTTTTCCGGCAGCGTCGCATAGTCCAGCGCATTAGCTTCTTTACCGCCATTTTTGTATGCCCAATCGAAAAACTTCAGCACTTCCGTGGTTTGCGCCGGTTTAGTCGAGGTCTTGTGAACCAGGATAAAAGTCGTGGAGGTGATCGGCCATGCGTTCTCACCTTTCTGGTTAGTCAGATCCTGGGCAAAGGATTTGCTCCAGTCGATCTCTTTCGCGGCGTTAGCAAAGTTATCTTCGGTCGGGCTAACCGGCTTGCCGTCAGCGGAAATCAGCCTGGTGTAGGCCAGGTTGTTCTGTTTGGCGTAAGCGTACTCAACGTAGCCGATAGCGCCCGGCAGACGCTGAACGAAAGCGGCGATGCCGTCGTTACCTTTACCGCCCAGACCGGTCGGCCAGTTTACGGTCGTACCGGCACCGATTTTAGATTTCCACTCTTCGTTTACTTTCGACAGGTAGCTGGTGAAAACAAAGGACGTACCGGAACCATCGGCGCGACGAACCACCGCGATATTCTGAGAAGGCAGCTTCAGTCCAGGGTTGAGCTTAGCAATCGCAGCATCATCCCATTTTTTGATTTTGCCCAGATAGATATCACCCAGGGTTTTACCGTCGAGCACCAGCTCACCGGATTTCACACCAGGCAGGTTAACCGCCAGTACGACGCCGCCGATAACGGTCGGGAACTGGAACAGACCTTCCTGAGCGAGTTTTTCATCAGTCAGAGGAGCATCAGAAGCACCGAAATCTACGGTGTTAGCAATGATTTGTTTTACACCGCCAGAGGAACCGATACCCTGGTAATTGACTTTGTTACCGGTCTCTTTCTGATAGGTATCCGCCCATTTGGCATACACTGGCGCAGGGAAAGTTGCACCTGCACCTGTCAGGCTCGCTGCTGCAAAAGCAGAGAACGCGCTCATGGATAAGGTCGCGGCGACAACAGTTGCGACAGTGGTACGCATGACTTTCATAATGTCTCCTGCAAGATTTTCGTAAATCATTGTTAAGTGGCTACGATGAGCAAAATAGGACAAACAGGTGACAGTTAAATGTACGAAATATGACAGTTTTATGACAATCAAAAACGATGAAATAAACCACCAAAAAAAGCATTAATAAACAACATGTTTAATCATTTTATGACGTTGAGATGTCATGAAGATTTTCTTTTAATGACACTGAAAACAGTAGCTGAAGATGACGGTTTGTCACATTAAAACGACGGGAGAATTGATTAAAAACAGAACAGCGCAGAAAAAATGCCCCGCTTTCGCAGGGCATCATCACGATTACTCAACGGTAACAGATTTCGCCAGGTTACGCGGCTGGTCCACGTCGGTGCCTTTGATCAGCGCAACGTGATACGCCAGCAGTTGCAGCGGAACGGTGTAGAAGATCGGTGCAATCACCTCTTCCACATGCGGCATCTCAATGATGTGCATGTTGTCGCTGCTGACAAAACCGGCATCCTGGTCGGCGAAGACGTACAACTGGCCGCCACGGGCGCGGACTTCTTCGATGTTGGATTTCAGTTTTTCCAGCAGTTCGTTGTTCGGCGCCACCACGATAACCGGCATATCTGCATCGATCAGCGCCAGCGGGCCGTGTTTCAGCTCACCTGCCGCATACGCTTCTGCGTGAATATAAGAGATCTCTTTCAGCTTCAGCGCGCCTTCCAGCGCGATCGGATACTGATCGCCACGGCCCAGGAACAGGGCATGGTGTTTGTCAGAGAAATCTTCCGCCAGCGCTTCGATACGCTTGTCCTGAGACAGCATCTGTTCGATACGGCTCGGCAGCGCCTGCAAACCGTGAACGATGTCGTGCTCGATAGACGCATCCAGACCTTTCAGACGCGCCAGCTTCGCCACCAGCATCAGCAGAACGGTCAGCTGAGTGGTAAACGCTTTGGTGGAGGCCACGCCGATTTCCGTCCCGGCGTTGGTCATCATCGCCAGATCGGATTCACGCACCAGGGAAGAACCCGGAACGTTACAGATGGCGAGAGAACCCAGATAGCCCAGCTCTTTCGACAGGCGCAGACCGGCCAGGGTATCCGCCGTTTCGCCAGACTGAGACAGGGTGATCATCAGGCTGTTACGACGCACAGCGGATTTGCGGTAGCGGAATTCAGAGGCGATTTCGACGTCGCACGGAATACCGGCCAGCGCTTCAAACCAGTAGCGAGAAACCATACCGGAGTTATACGACGTGCCGCAGGCGATAATCTGAATATGTTCAACCTGAGACAGCAGTTCGTTCGCTTTTGGCCCCAGCTCGCTTAAATCCACTTCACCGTGGCTGATACGCCCGGTCAGCGTATTTTTAATCGCATTCGGCTGTTCGTAGATCTCTTTCTGCATGTAGTGGCGGTAGATGCCTTTATCGCCCGCGTCATATTGCAGACTGGATTCGATATCCTGACGTTTCACTTCCGCGCCGAATTTATCGAAAATGGAGACCGAACGACGGGTCACTTCCGCAATATCGCCTTCTTCCAGGAAGATGAAGCGACGGGTTACCGGCAGCAGCGCCAGCTGGTCAGAAGCGATAAAGTTTTCGCCCATACCCAGACCGATAACCAGCGGGCTGCCAGAACGCGCCGCCAGCAGCGTATCCGGGTGACGGGTATCCATGATTACCGTGCCGTACGCGCCGCGCAGTTGCGGAATCGCACGCATAACCGCTTCCCGCAGCGTCCCGCCTTGCTCCAGTTCCCAGTGCACTAAGTGAGCAATCACTTCGGTGTCCGTTTCGGAGACAAAAACGTAGCCCCGGGACTGCAACAGCTCACGCAGCGGCTCATGGTTTTCGATGATACCGTTATGCACCACCACAATATGGTCAGAAACATGCGGATGTGCGTTACCTTCAGACGGCTCACCATGCGTTGCCCAGCGGGTATGGGCAATCCCGGTTCCGCCGTGGAGAGGATGTTCTTCTACCGCCTGAGCCAGTATTTGTACTTTCCCGAGGCGACGAACACGGTTCATATGGCCTTCGTTATCCACAACCGCCAGACCAGCGGAGTCATAACCGCGGTATTCCAGACGGCGTAAACCTTCGAGAAGGATTTCAGCAATATCACGCTGCGCGACTGCGCCAACAATTCCACACATAGTTTTTAATTCCGATTTTGGCATTATGCCTGTCGTTGTCGCTGACCTGTTAATACCCGTATTTCGGGCGCCCCGAGCCTTGTAGAGAGTGGGGTTATTTTTATAGGTACTGCTTTTGGGCGAGCGATATATCTTTATCGCCTCATCCCTCATCTGCCGGATAGCGCTTACCCTTATCCGGCCTACAGAACGTTATCGAACGTAGGTCAGGTAAGACAAAGCCACCATCCGGCAAAAAGAGTTACTTCTTCTTCACCGGACGCTGCCAGCCCTGTTTGTGCACCTGCGGCACGCGGCTTAACACCAGTTCGTTATCCGCAACATCGCGGGTAACGGTTGTTCCCGCAGCGATGGTCACACCTTTACCCACGGTGACCGGCGCGACCAGTTGCGTATCCGAACCGACAAATACATCATCGCCAATAACCGTTTTATGTTTATTCGCGCCATCATAGTTACAGGTGATGGTCCCCGCGCCGATATTAACGTCATCGCCAATCTCGGCATCGCCCAGATAGGACAAATGCCCGGCCTTAGTGCCTTTACCCAGGCGCGCCTTTTTAATTTCGACAAAGTTGCCCACGTGAACACCTTCCCGCAGTTGCGCGCCAGGACGCAGACGGGCAAACGGACCAATAGTACAGGCCGCTTCCAGGTGGGCATCGTCCACCACGCTGTACGGGCTGATGTCACAGTCATCGCCAATCACGCTGTTTTTAATGACGCAACCCGCGCCAATCTTCACGCGGTGGCCGAGGGTGACTGTGCCTTCAATGATAACGTTAGTATCAATTTCAACATCACGCCCGTGGGTGAGAACGCCGCGCAGGTCAAAACGCGCAGGATCGCGCAGCATCACACCGGCCAGCAGCAGCTTTTCGGCCTGCTCAGACTGATAAACGCGCTCCAGACGAGCGAGTTGCAGACGGTTGTTTACGCCTTCCACTTCGCTTAAACGATCCGGGTGTACAGCAGCGATTTCGCGGCCTTCCTGATACGCCAGCGCAATGATATCGGTAATGTAATATTCACCCTGAGCGTTATTGTTGGTCAGTTTTGCCAGCCAGCGCTTCATGTCCGCGCCATTAGCGATCAGGATACCGGTATTAATTTCCCGGATCTGACGCTGTTCGTCGGTAGCATCTTTATGCTCAACGATACCGGTCACTTTACCGTTCTCACGCGTAATACGGCCGTAACCGCTCGGATCGTCCAGCTTCACTGTCAACAGACCAATCCCACCCTGCGGCTTCGCCTCTCTAAGACGCGTTAATGTTTCAACAGAAATCAGCGGCACATCACCATACAGCATCAGGATATCTTCATCGTCGCTGAAGAACGGTGCCGCCTGCTGCATTGCATGGCCGGTACCAAGCTGCTCCGCCTGTAAGACCCAGTTAAGATTATCTTCGCGCAGCGTCTGACGAAGCAGATCGCCGCCATGTCCGTACACCAGATGCACGGCTGAGGCCCCTAAGTCTTTAGCCGCATCAATAACATGCTGCACCATCGGCTTCCCGGCCAGCGAATGCAACACTTTAGGAAGATCGGAATACATGCGGGTACCTTTGCCTGCGGCAAGGATCACCACGCTCATCGCACTATTTGACATACGCATCCTGACAGCTGTTAGAACAAAAAGTAAAAGCCTTTCACGTTGAAATATCTACATATTTTTCATCATGAAACGAGACGGAGATAAAACATACAAGCTTCACGCTCAACTCCATTTTAGAGGTGGATTTTTCTCCGGCGCAAACCTGTTTGGCACTAAAACATCAATTTTACGATGGGTTATAACGGCTATCCCACTGCTTTCGTTGTTTTTTTGATGCATGAATAAAGAAAACCATAAAAATAAAACACGGTTTTACTATTCATTAATTGTGACGCAATAAATAGAAACGCCATTTCATTTTCCTGATAATGTCATTCAAATATTACCCAGGAGAAAAAAATGACGAACAAAATACCTCTGGCATTAACCTTATGCAGTACGATGATTGCGTTACCGCTGCAGGCTAACGACGCGCATCAGTGGCGGGCTATCACCTTTGGACAATCAACCGACAGCAATTTTTCCTCCAACGTCCTGCCAGAAAAAATTGGCGTCAATGATGTGACGATCGCCGGGAAGAAGCTGACGCCCAGCGATATCGCGGATCTTAGCCAACCGATCACCATCGAGAGCCGCGGCGGTAAAATAGCCAACGCCCACGATGGGTTGACCTTCTTTTATACCGAACTGCCCACCAGCCAGAATTTTATCCTGCAAGCGACGGTCACCGTCAATCAGTTTGGACCGGAAAATGGCGCTCGCCCGGCTGCTCAGGAAGGGGCCGGATTGCTGGTCCGCGACGTGAAAGGCAATCCGCGCCAACAACCGCTAAAAGTCGGCTACGAAGAGTTTCCGGCAGCATCCAATATGGTGATGAACGCCATTATGACTCAGGATAAAAAAGATAACTCACATATCAAGTTACAGGCTATCAGCCGGGAGGGGATTATCCACCCCTGGGGGAACGCAGGTGCAACAATAAAACGCCAGAGCTATAAAGAGAAGATAGACTTACAGCAAACACCGACTTTTCAGCTCAAGCTGGAGCGCACTAACGATGGGTTTATAACCGCGTGGGCACCGATGAACAGCAATCAGTGGGTTGACCTGAAGGTTCCTCATGCCGACCTGATCGCTCAGCAGGATAAAAAACATTACTACGTGGGTTTCTTTGCCTCACGTAACGCAAAAATCACCATCAGCGATGCTTCGCTCACCACATCTACGGCAAAAACGGTTCCTTCTGCACCCTATGTCGCCAAAAGCTGGCCACCGGTTATGCAAATAACCTCTGGAACAAAAAGCCAAAGCAAAGATTACGTGTTACAGGCTCGTACCAATGATGACGGACACATAACCATTCGCCAGGATGAAGTGGTGATCGGGCAGAACAAAGCGGTAAAAGCCGGAGAGATGTTTACCCAGCCTGTCGTACTGAAAGATAAAAGCACGTTCGAAATCAGCTTTACCCCAGCCTCCGGCGCACAAGCGATAACTCAAACGCTGACGGTTGAACAAAGTACCAATGTGACAGGGGACAAGCTCTATGCCGCACCTGACGGACAACCCCAGGCGAAAGGAACAGCAGATTCGCCGCTGGATTTAGCCTCCGCTGTCGAACTCATCCCACCTGGCGGGCAAATTCTGTTAGCTGCCGGAGATTATCCGCAAACGACAATTCCTCTTAGCGCCAGTGGATTAAAAGATAAAGTCAAGACGCTGAAGGTTGAAGGAAAAGCCGTGATTCACGGGCTGCTGCTGGACGCCAGTTACTGGCATATTGATGGCATAGAGGTTACGGACAAAAGTCTGCGCGTGCAGGGTAGCCATAACCTGATTGAGAACGTTGTCGCTTATCGTAACGATGATACCGGGATTCAAATTTCCTCTCCGGCAAATGTTGGCCGACCGCTATGGGCCAGCTATAACCGGGTGGTCAATTCAGAGTCCTTTAGTAATGAAGATCCTGGGAAAATTAACGCTGATGGCTTCGCGGTGAAGATGCGCGTAGGGGAGGGAAATCGGCTGGAGGGTTGTTATTCGCACGATAATATCGACGACGGATTCGATCTGTTTAACAAGATTGAAGACGGCGCTAACGGCGTTGTGGTGATCGAGAATTCAATTGCCCGCAATAACACCAGCAACGGCTTTAAGCTCGGCGGAGAAGGGCAGCCGGTTGCTCATGAGGTACGTAACAGCATCGCCATCGGCAACCATCTGGACGGTTTTACCGACAACTTTAACCCCGGCAAGCTGGTGGTGGAAAATAACGTCGCGGTGGATAACCAGCGCTTCAACTATATCTTCCGCCCAAGCCCTTATGGGGCACCGGATACGCAAGGCGTGTTTAGCGACAACCTTTCGCTACGAACTCAGCCGGGGAAATATGATGATGCCGTGGTCGGTAACATCGACGACAGCAACTACTTTATCCACGGCGGTAAAAGTATCAATACTAAAGGGCAAAGCATCAACAGCGCCGATTACCAGACGCTGACGCTGCCGGATCCGCTGCTACGCAATGCGGACGGGAGTTTCAATACCGGTAACTTCCTTAACCGCAACTAATCTCACCATAAAAAACAAAGGTCGCCGGAGGGCGACCTTATCACTTTCTTTCCTGCCTCACACCGCATGTGTTGTCGTTTTAGTTAGCGGTACAGCGCAAGTGCAGTCTGGAGAGCTTGCTTCTTAGTTGTTGAAAGTACCAAAAGTAATGTTCATAGCACTGAAGAAAGCGACGATTTTATTGATCAGTTTCATGATGTCTTCCTGAATAGCGATTATGTTTTGATGGATTATTTTTATGTGACTCACATCACAAAAACAAGTCTACGCTTCATTGTTTAATCGATCAACAAAAATGAGATATTAGTCACAAAATTTTAAACCTGCTTTTTAGTTTCGCTATTTATGAAACGGTTCCATAAAAAAAGCCAGCCTGGAAAGCAGACTGGCTTTTTGACTTGCAAGCCGGTGTTACATCGCTTTTTTGGTCAACTCGATAACGCGCAGTTTGGCGATCGCTTTGGCCAGTTCCGCAGACGCCTGAGCGTAATCCACGTCACCGTGAGAGCTCTTAATGTGCTCTTCGGCCTTACGCTTCGCTTCCAGAGCTCGCGCTTCGTCGAGATCCTGGCCACGAATTGCCGTATCAGCCAGAACGGTCGTGCTACCGGGCTGCACTTCAAGAATGCCGCCTGACAGATAGATAAACTCTTCATGACCGTGCTGCTTAACGATGCGAATCATACCAGGCTTAATGGCGGTGAGCAGCGGCGCATGCCCCGGGTAAATACCCAGTTCACCTTCACTACCCGTTACCTGGATTTTCTCGACCAGACCAGAGAACATCTGTTGCTCTGCGCTGACGACGTCCAGGTGGTAAGTCATTGCCATATCACCCTCCGATTAAGGCGTTAAAGTTTTTTGGCTTTTTCCACGGCTTCGTCGATAGAACCGACCATGTAGAACGCCTGCTCCGGCAGGTGATCGTATTCGCCTTCCATGATGCCCTTAAAGCCACGGATGGTGTCTTTCAGGGAGACGTATTTGCCCGGAGAACCGGTAAATACTTCCGCCACGAAGAACGGCTGGGACAGGAAGCGCTGGATCTTACGTGCGCGCGCTACCACCAGTTTGTCTTCTTCAGACAGTTCATCCATCCCCAGGATGGCGATAATGTCTTTCAGTTCCTGGTAACGCTGCAGAATGGACTGTACGCCACGCGCGGTGTCGTAGTGCTCCTGACCAACAACCAGCGGGTCCAGCTGACGGCTGGTGGAATCCAGCGGGTCAACGGCCGGGTAGATACCCAGAGAGGCGATCTGACGGCTCAGTACCACGGTTGCGTCAAGGTGCGCAAAGGTGGTGGCTGGAGACGGGTCAGTCAAGTCATCCGCAGGTACGTATACCGCCTGAACGGAGGTGATAGAACCGGTTTTGGTGGAGGTGATACGTTCCTGCAGAACGCCCATCTCTTCCGCCAGGGTCGGCTGGTAACCTACCGCTGAAGGCATACGGCCCAGCAGAGCGGATACTTCCGTACCGGCCAGGGTGTAACGATAGATGTTATCAACGAACAGCAGAACGTCACGACCTTCGTCACGGAACTTCTCAGCCATGGTCAGGCCGGTCAGCGCAACGCGCAGACGGTTTCCCGGCGGCTCGTTCATCTGGCCATACACCAGGGATACTTTGTCGATAACGTTGGAGTCGGTCATTTCGTGGTAGAAGTCGTTACCCTCACGAGTACGTTCACCTACGCCCGCAAACACGGAGTAACCGGAGTGCTCGATCGCGATGTTACGGATCAGCTCCATCATGTTTACGGTTTTACCTACGCCCGCACCGCCGAACAGACCGACTTTACCGCCCTTCGCGAACGGACACATCAGGTCGATAACTTTAATGCCGGTTTCCAGCAGTTCCTGAGAACTTGACAGCTCTTCATAGGAAGGCGCTGCGCGGTGGATAGCCCAACGCTCTTCTTCACCGATGTCGCCTTTCATGTCTACCGGTTGACCCAGTACGTTCATGATACGACCCAGCGTTGCTTTACCGACCGGGACTTCGATCGGGTGCTCAAGATCTTTGACACCCAGACCACGACGCAGACCGTCGGAAGACCCCATCGCGATGGTACGAACAATACCGCCGCCAAGCTGCTGCTGAACTTCCAGCACCAGATTCTCACTACCATTTTGTACCTCAAGAGCCTCGTACACGCGCGGTACGGCATCCTGAGGGAATTCGACGTCGACCACGGCGCCGATTACCTGGACAATTTTTCCAGTAGCCATCTTGAATCCTCTACGAATTAACCTGGTTATACCGCGGATGCTCCACCGACGATCTCGGTGAGTTCCTGAGTAATGCTGGCCTGACGAGCTTTGTTGTATACCAACTGCAGCTCTTTAATCAGGCTGCCGCCATTGTCGGTCGCGGCTTTCATCGCCACCATACGTGCGGCCTGCTCGCTGGCCAAGTTTTCTACCACGCCCTGATAAACCTGAGATTCCACATAACGACGCAGGAGGGTATCCAGCAGCGCTTTCGGATCGGGTTCGTACAGGTAATCCCAGGATTTACGCTTCAACTCACCATCTTCTGATGCCGGTAACGGCAGCAACTGAGTAATGGTTGGAACCTGAGACATGGTGTTAATAAATTTGTTGCTGACAATATACAGCTTGTCCAGACGGCCTTCATCATAGGCCTGCAACATCACTTTTACCGGACCGATCAGTTCGGACAGGGATGGGTTATCTCCCATACCTGTCACCTGGGCGACAACATTACCGCTAACAGAATTAAAGAACGACACGCCTTTAGAGCCAATCATTGCGAGTTCGCACTGAACGCCTTTATCGGACCATGCTTTCATTTCCGCCAGCAGCTTTTTGAACAGGTTAATGTTCAAGCCACCACACAGACCACGGTCGGTAGACACCACCAGGTAGCCCACGCGTTTAACGTCGCGTTCTTCCAGGTACGGGTGCTTATATTCCAGATTGCCGTTCGCAAGGTGACCAATCACTTTGCGCATAGTATCTGCATAAGGACGGCTGGCCGCCATACGCTCCTGCGATTTACGCATTTTGGAAGCGGCGACCATTTCCATCGCTTTAGTGATCTTTTGCGTGTTCTGGACGCTTGCGATCTTACTACGTATCTCTTTTGCGCCGGCCATGAGCTTCTCCTCAATGCCTTGCGGCCTGCCCTAAAGCAAGCCGCCAGACGTTACCAGGATTGGGTTGCTTTGAAGGAATCGAGGATGCCTTTCAGCTTACCTTCGATTTCGTCGTTATAGCCACCGGACTGGTTGATCTCTTGCATCAACGGAGCGTGATCACGGTCGACGTAAGCCAGCAGAGCGGCTTCGAAGCTACCGATTTTCGCCAGCTCGACATCCGCCAGATAACCACGTTCTGCAGCAAACAGAACCAGAGACTGCTGCGCAACGGACATCGGCGCATACTGTTTCTGTTTCAGCAGTTCAGTCACTTTCTGACCGTGGTCAAGCTGTTTACGGGTTGCATCGTCAAGGTCAGATGCAAACTGGGAGAACGCTGCCAGTTCACGATACTGCGCCAGTGCGGTACGGATACCACCGGACAGTTTCTTCATGATCTTGGTCTGCGCTGCACCACCGACACGGGAAACGGAGATCCCCGGGTTAACCGCAGGACGAATACCGGAGTTGAACAGGTTGGTTTCCAGGAAGATCTGACCATCAGTAATAGAAATTACGTTGGTCGGAACGAACGCGGAAACGTCACCCGCCTGGGTTTCGATAATCGGCAGCGCGGTCAGAGAACCGGTTTTCCCTTTCACTTCACCTTTGGTGAAAGCTTCAACGTACTCGACGTTAACACGTGCAGCACGCTCCAGCAGACGAGAGTGGAGGTAGAATACGTCGCCCGGGAATGCTTCACGTCCAGGCGGACGGCGCAGCAGCAGGGAGATCTGACGGTAAGCAACAGCCTGTTTCGACAGGTCGTCATAAATAATCAGCGCATCTTCACCACGATCGCGGAAATATTCACCCATTGAGCAACCGGCATACGGCGCCAGGTACTGCAGTGCGGCAGATTCAGATGCGGTAGCAACCACAACGATGGTGTTAGCCAGCGCGCCGTGTTCTTCCAGTTTACGCACCACGTTAGAAATGGTGGACGCTTTCTGACCGATAGCCACGTAGACACACTTGATGCCGGAATCACGCTGGTTGATGATGGCGTCGATTGCCAGCGCGGTTTTACCGGTCTGACGGTCGCCGATGATCAGTTCACGCTGACCACGACCGATTGGGATCATGGAGTCGACGGCTTTATAACCGGTCTGCACCGGCTGATCAACGGACTGACGTTCGATAACGCCCGGCGCGATAGCTTCAACGGCGGAGAAACCGTCGTGCTCAACCGGACCTTTACCGTCGATTGGCGCGCCCAGGGTGTTAACCACGCGGCCCAGCAGGCCACGACCAACCGGAACTTCCAGGATACGACCAGTACATTTAACCTTCATGCCTTCGGCAAGGTCAGCGTACGGACCCATCACAACCGCGCCGACGGAGTCGCGCTCCAGGTTCAGTGCGATAGCGTAACGGCTACCCGGTAGGGCAATCATTTCACCCTGCATACAATCGGCCAGGCCGTGAATGCGGATAACACCGTCACTTACAGAAACAATAGTACCTTCGTTGTGAGCCTCGCTCACAACATTGAACTGAGCAATGCGCTGCTTGATCAGTTCGCTGATTTCGGTGGAATTCAGTTGCATGCTCCAGTCCCCTTAAGACTGCAAGACGTCTGCAAGGCGTTCAAGACGGCCGCGTACGCTACCATCAATGACCATATCACCCGCACGGATGATAACGCCTGCCATTACAGACTTATCGATTTTGCAATTCAGCTTAACTTTGCGTGACAGACGTTTTTCCATCGCGCTGGCGATCTTCGCAAGCTGTTCTTCACTCATTTGGGTGGCAGAAATAACCTCTACCTCAGCGGTTGCCTCACTGGCAGCGCGCAGATGAATGAACTGCTCAAGAACATCAGGGAGCGCATTCAGACGACCATTCTCAGCCATCACCCGAATCAGGTTTTGACTATTTTCGTCCAGTTGCTCACCACAAACCGCGATAAACGCATCAGAGAGCGTTTCCGGCGCCAGCGCGCCAGAGAGTAGCTCTGCCATTTGTTCGTTTTTAGTCACTTCAGCGGCAAACGCCAGCATATCCTGCCAGCGCTCGACGCTTTGGTGTTCGACGGCAAAGTCAAAAGCTGCTTTGGCGTAGGGGCGAGCTACCGTTACAAATTCAGACATCAGCCCCTCCCTCCTTACAGTTCAGCGACAAGTTTATCCACGATGTCGCTGTTAGCAGCTTCATCCACGGAACGTTCGATGATCTTCTCGGCGCCAGCAACAGCCAGGATAGCAACCTGCTTACGCAGTTCCTCACGAGCACGTTTACGTTCGGCATCAATTTCAGCCTGCGCCTGTGCGACGATCTTAGTGCGTTCCTGTTCTGCTTCAGCTTTCGCTTCGTCCAGAATCTGCGAACGGCGTTTGTTCGCCTGCTCGATGATCACCTGGGCTTCTGCTTTCGCTTTTTTCAGCTGGTCGGTCGCGTTGGCCTGTGCAAGGTCCAAATCTTTCTTAGCGCGTTCTGCAGAAGCTAAACCGTCAGAAATCTCTTTCTGGCGCTTTTCGATGGCTGCCATTAAAGGCGGCCATACATACTTCATGCAGAACCATACGAAGAGAACAAACGCGATGGCCTGGCCGAGGATTGTTGCGTTCATATTCACAGCACAATACCTCTTAAAAAATTACTCTGTGGCTTGGTTTCTTTCGAACAACTTACTACGCGACGGCGAACATCACGTACAGACCCAGACCTACAGCGATCATCGGGATAGCATCCACCAGACCCATAACGATAAAGAACTGAGTACGCAGCAGAGGAATCAGATCCGGCTGACGCGCGGCGCCTTCCAGAAATTTACCCCCGAGGATGCCGATACCGATCGCAGCACCGATTGCCGCCAGACCCATCATCACAGCGGCAGCCATGTACAGCAGATCCATATTCAGGTTTTCCATGACAGTCTCCAGTTTGTTTCAGTTAAAACGTAGTATGTTGGTAAAAAATCAATGCTCTTCAGATGCCATCGACAGATAAACGATCGTCAGAACCATGAAAATGAAGGCTTGCAGCGTAATAATCAGGATGTGGAAAATGGCCCACGGCACATTCAGAATCCACTGTGACCACCACGGCAACAGACCAGCAATCAGAATGAAAATCAGCTCACCGGCATACATATTGCCGAACAGTCGCAGACCCAATGATACAGGTTTAGACAGCAGGCTTACCCCTTCAAGGATTAAGTTGACAGGAATGAACGCCCAGTGATTGAACGGCTGCAGAGTCAGTTCTTTAACGAACCCGCCCACGCCTTTCATTTTGATGCTGTAGAAAAGAATCAGGATAAACACGCCCAGCGCCATCGACAGAGTGATGTTGACGTCAGCGGACGGTACGACACGCAATGACGGCAGACCAATCCAGTGCTCAGCGATGTACGGCAGCAGGTCGATTGGCAGCAGATCCATCAGGTTCATCAGGAATACCCAGACGAACACGGTAAGAGCCAGCGGCGCAATGACCTTGCTCTTGCCATGGTACATATCTTTGACGCTGCCATGGACGAAGCCGATGATCATCTCAATAAAGGTCTGAAACTTGCCAGGAACGCCGGTTGTCGCCTTTTTCGCCACGCTGCGGAACATAAACAGGAACAACAGACCGAGCACCACTGAGAAAAACATGGAGTCAATGTTGAGCGTCCAGAAGGTGGCCGGGGCGTTATGCGGATCCACCAGCGAGAATGTACGCAGGTCCAGCTGAAGGTTCTTCAGGTGATGTCCTATGTAATCCTGCGGCGTCATATTTTCTGAAGCCATGATGCCTTTTACCCTTTGTTGTTAATTACAGCTGGCGCCAGAACTTGTACCACCAGCACCAAAACCCACGTCACTATCAGCGGCAAAAATGCCACGTTGAAAACCGCCAGCGCCACCACCAGAAGGGTGAAGGTCAGCAACACCTTGCAGGCTTCGCCGAAAGCGAAGGTCCAGGCCACACGGCCTTTAACAGGTGTATGTGCCTGATGACGCCAGGCAAAAATCATAAAAATTACATTTGGCAACACAATCGCCAAACCTCCGCTAACGGCGGAGATGCCCCAGAAAGGGTCTTTGAGGCTAAACAGCAGTCCACTTGCCATTACCGCCAGTAACTGAATAAACAGAAGCTTACGAGCAACGTTTCGACTCAAGAGCGACACAGACATCACGTTTTTACTCCTGCTCCCTTTGAGGTATGTCGCGTGTCGTATAAAACGTCCTTTGAGGCGAAGAGTCAAGCATCAAAAAGCGGACAAATTATACGGTGACGCCTCGTGATTTCAAACAATAAGTAGCAAAATAGTGAATAAATGTTTAATTATCTTCCGACTGACAACTTTTCCTGAATTTCATCAATCTGTGAGCACGGGTACAAAACCGCAAACAACGCGAAAACACGGCAATTAAAGCGTGCTTTAGATCACATAATAAACATTGAGCTTATCGTTGAATTAATTCTGTACATAAAACGCATTTTTTCATCCTTTTGATAATCAACATAAAAATCAGGTATTTTTTCTAAAACAACACCATATACAATAAAAACCTTTCATTGACATCCATAATAATTTTTTAACATCACTATGGGCTGCAATCTCCTTGATTTTTAGCATACTGATATTTTCAATGTTGACTATTTAGTGTGTAAAGCAGGTGACAAAGTTAACCGAAAGAAAAGGCGCAGTAAAAGCAAGGTTAAAGCGTCTTCAGTAATCCTCTGCCGAAACCAGTATTTCTGTAACATGCATAATCCGGCTTTTTGTCACATCTTTTGATAAAAATTAAATTTTTTTTGCCTGAATCACGACCAGGTGACGCGCCCCTTCCAGTTGCGGAACATGTAGCTCACGAACCTCATTAACGGTATATCCCTGAGGCAGATTTGCCATTTCATCTTCCTGCGCTAATCCCTTGAGCGCATAGAAAAGTCCGTTCTCAGCAGGCAAATGCTTGCACCAGCTCACCATGTCAGCTAGCGACGCAAATGCCCGGCTAATCACACCATCAAACGGCGGTTCAGCCGGGAAGGCTTCTACACGGCTTTGCACCGGGGTGATGTTATCCAGCTTTAACTCATGCTGTACCTGCCGCAGGAAACGCACGCGCTTACCGAGACTGTCCAGCAAGGTAAAGTGGGACTCAGGACGCACAATAGCCAGCGGGATCCCCGGTAACCCAGGCCCGGTACCCACATCAATAAAACGTGTCCCTTTAAGGTAGGGTGCAACGACAATGCTATCGAGAATATGGCGCACCAGCATCTCGTTCGGATCGCGAACGGATGTCAGGTTGTAGGCTTTGTTCCACTTATTCAACATGCCCACGTAGGCCACCAATTGGTTTTTCTGGTGATCGGTAAGCGTAATACTCGCTTCGTCAAGCAGGCGAGAAAGTTTATTGAGCACGGTCAGTACCTGTCTAAAAATAATGAGCCCGGAGGCGATACGCTGACCGGGCTGAGAAATGAATCGGGCGGATACCGGATACGTTATCCGCTTAATGTATCGTTCAGGGAAAGATCAGGCGCTGCGGCGCAGCATTCCCTGCTTTTTCAGCCACACCAACAAAATGGAGATTGCCGCCGGGGTGATCCCGGAAATGCGCGATGCCTGTCCTATCGAAGATGGCTTATGATCGTTCAATTTAGCAATCACCTCGTTCGACAGTCCGTTAACCAGCCGATAATCAAGAGTGGCTGGCAATAAAGTATTTTCATTACGCTGCTGTTTTTCGATCTCATCCTGCTGACGCGCGATATAGCCTTCGTATTTTACCTGAATTTCCACCTGCTCAGCCGCCTGCTGATCGTCAAGACCCGGCGAAAACGGCGACAGTTGCACCAGCTGTTCGTAGGTCATCTCCGGACGACGGAGCAAATCTTCGCCGTTGGCTTCGCGAGACAAAGGCGCTGTCAGATGAGCGTTAACTTCCGCTGCGCTCTCCGCCTGAGGATTAACCCAGCTTGCTTTCAGGCGCTGACGTTCACGCTCAATGCGTTCCAGTTTTTCGTTAAAGCGCGCCCAGCGTTCATCATCCACCAGACCCAGTTCACGCCCTACTTCGGTCAGACGCAGATCGGCGTTATCTTCACGCAGCATCAGGCGGTATTCCGCACGGGAGGTAAACATGCGGTACGGTTCTTTGGTACCCAGCGTGCAGAGATCGTCCACCAGCACGCCGAGGTAAGCCAGAGAACGCGCAGGCGCCCAGCCCTCCTTTTCAGCGGACAGACGGGCGGCGTTCAGACCAGCAAGCAGGCCTTGCGCGGCCGCTTCTTCGTAACCTGTCGTGCCGTTGATTTGCCCGGCGAAGAATAAACCCTGGATAAATTTGCTCTCCAGCGTTGGTTTCAGGTCCCGCGGATCGAAGAAATCGTACTCAATGGCATAACCAGGGCGAACGATTTTCGCATTTTCCATTCCCTGCATTGAGCGAACGATCTGCATCTGCACATCGAACGGCAGGCTGGTGGAGATACCGTTCGGATAAATTTCGTTAGAGGTCAGCCCTTCCGGCTCAAGGAAAATCTGATGCTGGTTACGATCGGCAAAACGCATCACTTTATCTTCGATCGACGGGCAATAACGTGGGCCAATGCCTTCGATCACGCCGGCGTACATTGGGCTACGATCAAGATTATTGCGGATAACGTCATGGGTTTTTTCGTTAGTGTGCGTGATGTAGCACGGTACCTGGCGCGGATGCCGGGAAGCATCCCCCATAAACGAGAAAACCGGCATTGGATTATCACCGTGCTGCTGCGCCAGAACGCTGAAATCAATGGTGCGTGCGTCAATACGCGGTGGTGTCCCGGTTTTCAGACGGCTGACGCGCAGCGGAAGTTCACGCAGACGGCGAGATAACGGGATCGACGGCGGATCACCGGCGCGACCGCCGCTATAGTTATCCAGACCGATATGGATCTTGCCGTCGAGAAACGTCCCGACGGTAAGAACAACGGCTTTAGCGCGGAATTCGAGCCCCATTTGGGTCACGGCGCCCACGACGCGATCGTTCTCAACAATCAGATCTTCAACCGCCTGCTGGAAGATCATCAGGTTCGGCTGATTCTCCAGTGCCGTACGTATCGCCTGGCGATATAACATGCGATCCGCCTGCGCGCGGGTTGCACGAACGGCCGGACCTTTGCTTGCGTTTAGTATCCTAAACTGGATACCCGCCTGGTCGATGGCTTTTGCCATCAGCCCGCCGAGTGCATCCACTTCTTTTACCAGGTGTCCCTTCCCAATACCGCCAATTGCCGGGTTGCAGCTCATTTGCCCCAGCGTGTCGATATTGTGTGTCAAAAGCAGGGTCTGTTGCCCCATACGCGCTGCGGCCATTGCGGCCTCAGTGCCTGCATGACCCCCGCCAATGATGATGACGTCAAAAGGATCCTGATAAAACATGTGGTATGCCTCGCATAAAGCGGTTTGAAAATGGATTGAAGCCCGGGCCGTGGATTCTACTCAACTTTCACCTTCGGAGAAAGCGCCGGGATCCTGAGTATTAAAAAGAAGATCTTTTATTTAGAGATCTGTTTTATTGTGATCTCTTATTAGGATCGACTCATGTTGTGGATAAGTCAGATCCGCGATTTAAGATCAAACGCTTAAGAAGGATCACTATCTGTGAATGATCGGTGATCCTGGTCCGTATAAGCTGGGATCAAAATGAATGGTTATACACAGCACAAAAAACAATCTACGGTTATACTTGGATAACTACCGGTTGATCCAAGCTTTTAAGCATGGTTATCCACAGAAAAAAATAGGATCTTTACATTTCTCAGAGCAAATTCTTCCAGGATCCCAGCCAAATCTCAGCCGGATCTTCAGGAATCTCGTGTTCGAGGACGTTAATCTTCAGCGTTTCGCCGATCTGTTTTGCTCCGCAGGCTTTGAGCGCTGTTTCGAGCTTATCAATCGCCCCGCAGAAGGTATCGTATTCACGGCTACCGATGCCGACCGCGCCAAAATGGAGCGCAGAAAGATCGACCTGCTTCTCCAGTAACGCTTCGTAAAATGGCACCAGGTTATCGGGAATATCGCCAGCCCCGTGGGTTGAAGAGATAACCAGCCAGATCCCTTCTGCTTGCAGATCCTCAATCAATGGACCGTGCTGAATAGTCGTGTTGTGACCAGCCTCTTCAAGCTTTTCCGCCAGATGTTCTGATACATATTCCGCACTACCCAGGGTGCTACCGCTGATAAGAGTAATGTCTGCCATGATCGCCCCTCAACTATTCAGAGTGGCGTATTGTACGCTGTGTGAGAGTTGGGATCTACCTGTGGAAAAATGTGGGATTAAAAGGCCCGATCAGGGGCGAATGGTACGCATAATCGGGTTCTGCAGGACGATCAATGTTTCAGTGGACTGAATTTCATCAATTGTTTGGATCTTGTTGATAAGTACATGCTGAAGGGCATCGATCGATCGGCACATCACTTTTATAAAGATGCTGTAGTGGCCGGTGGTGTAATACGCTTCCGTTACTTCATCCAGGCTATTCAGTTTTGCCAGGGCGGAAGGATAATCTTTCGCGCTCTTCAGAATGATACCGATAAAGCAACCCACGTCGTAACCCAGCTGTTTTGGACTGACATCTATACGGGCGCCGGTAATGATCCCCGCCTGCTTCATTTTCTCTACCCGGACGTGAATGGTTCCTGGACTGACGCCAAACTGTTTTGCCAGTTCTGCATAGGCAGTGCGCGCGTTGGCCATTAAGGCTTCGAGGATGCCGCGATCCAGATTGTCGATCTGATAATTTTCCATAGCTTTTTCTTATGAAGTTTGATGGATCACTCTATTTTAGCGCTATATTTTAATGGATTAAAACTATGATGACCTTTTTGTTGTTGGATTATTGAATTGTATCGCGCTTTTGTTGCTTAATCAGTGGCAACAGGACGCAGGAGTTATAAATAATGAAAACCGCATATATCGCCAAACAACGACAGATTAGTTTCGTTAAGTCTCACTTTTCCCGTCAGCTTGAAGAGAAGCTCGGCCTGATTGAAGTCCAGGCGCCAATCTTAAGCCGTGTGGGAGACGGGACCCAGGATAACCTTTCTGGTTGCGAGAAAGCGGTGCAGGTGAAAGTGAAAACGCTGCCAGATGCCCGGTTTGAAGTGGTTCATTCACTGGCGAAGTGGAAGCGTCAAACCCTGGGACAACATGATTTCAGTGCGGGAGAAGGGCTGTACACGCACATGAAAGCCCTTCGCCCCGATGAAGACCGGTTAACCGCCATCCATTCCGTTTACGTTGATCAGTGGGACTGGGAGCGCGTAATGGGCGACGAAGAACGCCACTGCGGAACGTTGAAATCAACCGTTGCCGCGATCTATGCCGGGATCAAAGCTACCGAAGACGCCGTCAGTAAAGAATTTGGCCTCAAGCCGTTTCTGCCGGAGACGATCCAGTTTGTCCATAGCCAGGAGCTTTTAAGCCGCTACCCGGAGCTTGACGCTAAGGGCCGCGAGCGGGCAATCGCCAAAGAGCTTGGGGCGGTATTCCTGATGGGGATTGGCGGTAAGCTGTCTGACGGCAAGCGTCACGACGTTCGCGCGCCGGATTATGATGACTGGAGTACGCCGACGACGGAAGGTTTTGCTGGTCTGAACGGTGATATTCTGGTGTGGAACCCGGTTCTGGAAGATGCATTCGAACTCTCTTCCATGGGGATTCGCGTGGATGCTGAGGCGCTGAAACGCCAGCTTGCCATCACCGGTGATGAGGATCGCCTGCTGCTGGACTGGCATCAGGCGCTACTGCGCGGAGAAATGCCGCAGACTATCGGCGGCGGCATTGGCCAGTCTCGCCTGACCATGCTGCTTCTGCAGCTTGAGCATATTGGTCAGGTCCAGTGCGGCGTATGGCCGCAGCAGGTTCGTCAAAGCGTTACCGCGCTTCTTTAATGACGGCTTAACGTCGCCAGCGTCGCAACAGGCGGCTGCGTAACCCGGTATCAAAGCGCCAGATATGGTCGAAAATGCGCATAATGCCGGGCTTACCGTGTACTGACATCGCAACCGCATGGAAACGGTGCTGATATTTACGCTGTAGCTCTCCCACTTTATTGATTACCTCATCCGGCAAGCGCTGGGCGATAAAATCGGAAATGACCACCGCATCAGCGTCCACCCATTGCGGGTTTTGCATTCGCTCAATAATGGCCCGCAAGCAACTGGCCAGATCAGTACCCCCCCGAAAACGCTGGCTTAAAAAGCGGATCGCCTGTTCCAGGCCCTGCGGGCTGGTGAGTTCGTAATGCACTACTTCGCTGGAAAACAGCATAATAAAGCAGCGGCGGTTATCCGCCAGCGCAACGCGCATCAGCGCCAGGCAAAACGCTTTCGCGCACTGTTCATTAAACCCTCCCATAGAACCGGAGGTATCGACGCAGACGATAAACGGTCCGCGCGGTTGTTCATCGACGTCCTGGCGAGTGACCGGGCGCTCGGTGATTTTTTCCTTCCATGCATCGCCGTGTAGTCGATAGGTCAGCAGTTGCTTTTCCACCAGCTTACGGTAGAACTCAAATTCCAGTTCGGTAATGCCAAGCGTCGCCAGCTCCGGCGGCAGCAAACGCAGAATATCATCGCTCTGCTGAAGTCCGTCGATCTGCTCTGGCACGGTGGCTGGCTCGCGTACCAGACGGCGGAAAGTTTCCATCGGCGCATCTTTTTTGGGCACCATTTTCGCTTCACGTGCGCGACCCAATTGCTCGGCCAACTGCATGAGTTCAGGTTGTTGAGTTAAAAAATCACCATAGCGAACGATCAACTGATAATCCCCACGCTTCAGTTCTCCGGCGCTCATATCCCACAGATGTCCGGCGGCGTTATCATTTTCCACCAGCACCGGCTCCAGTTGTCCGCTGAGGGTCATTCGTTCCTGAACTTCGCTTAGCAGTTGCTCGCGCTCTTCATCCAGCAACTGCTGATTGAGAGAGGTTGCCTGCACCACCAGACTCAGACGCCAGCGCTGGAGAAAGAGCGTATGTAATGACGGGGTAAACGTGGGGTTGTTCGCCACCAGTTGCTGCGCCTGGGCGGCAAAAGGGGAGTGAAGCTTGTCCAGTTGGTTCAGGATTTGCGGGAGCTGGACGATGAACTGCGAGGTGGAAAGCCGTTGAGATTGTTGATAACGCTGAACTTCCGCATCCAGTTCGGCGGGAATGTGAGTTTCTTTTAGCCGCGATTTAATCGTTTCACGCCAGCGGGGAATGTCGTCCGCGATGATATTTTTAAGCCGAGGAAATTTTTCAAAGAAAACGGCTAACTGAGGTGCCGCCAGCAGCGCCAGCAGCATCTCATCGATCATTCCCTCTTCGCCGACTGCCAGCATGACATTCAGCATGTCCAGCGTCATGACTGGCGCGCCTGTTTAATCTGCGTCCCGACGTCCTGCAGGCTGGCTTCAATTCGCCCCAGCCACTCACCGGGAATAAACAGACACTTTTGTTGTTCACTGAATCGGTGATGCTGTTGATGCCACTCGTCATCCAGTGCTTCTAACTGCTGCCTGATTTCGGTCGGCATATTTTCCTGCGATTCGCTGCCGGGCAGAGAGAGACGCGACCCCTGTAAACTGACATCGCGTACGACGAGGTGCTGGCTGGTATCGACATCCATATTCAACGGCTGGGCAAAACCAATACCGTTGAGTTTACCGCGGATCTCACCGCCTTTTTCCAGCCAATGGGATAGCTCGTCACGGACAAATGTAATATGAATAACGTCCAGATCGTGTAGTTTGAGCGGCTGCTGGAGGAGCAGCGTTAAGGTGGCATCCTGCACAGACGCAGGCAGTTCATAATGGGGTTTACGGCTAAACATTCCGCCCAGGCGCGTTACCTTCAGCGCGGTTTTGTCGCTGTGCTGTTGCTGAAGCTGAATACGCCTTTGGAGAATCGCCCCCAGTCGGGTAAGCATCGCCTGCTGCTGCCAGGCGTGGCTGGTCATTAAGGTTTCCAGCTGCGCGGACATCAGATTCATGGTTTCAATATTGTGCCACAGGCAATCTTTTAACAGGATCAGGTCGACAGGCGCAATCGCATCGCGGCCGCTAAAGTAGGCGCTGGCCTGCAGCAGGCGGATGGCTTTTTTCCAGCGACGATCTGAAACGTAAGGCGCATTTGGCAGCGTATCCAGTTGCTGGCGCAGCTGGAAAATCAGTTCAAAAACGCTGTCCGGTAGCTTGACGTTGCCGATATCCTGTTGCCACTGCCGGAACTCTTCGTCGCTGACCTGCAAATTAGCCGGAACGGGATTGTTGTTCTCATCCTGCTGGCTTATCAGCATTGAACGGAAATTGGTTTTGTCCTGTACCTTATCGAGCCACAAACGGATGAGCAGACGATCGTAGAGAGCTTCGAGGCTGTTGTCCGCTTCAGGTAATTCGTTCGATGCCGCCACCAGCAGGCGCATGGGGATTTTTTTCTCGGTCGCGCCATTGCGGAAATGACGTTCGTTTATCGCCGTAAGCAGCGTGTTAAGGATCGCCGGACCGGCTTTCCAGATTTCATCGAGAAAAACAATTTCGGCTTCCGGCAGGTACCCCGTGGTTAAACGTTCGTAGCGGCCTTCATCTTTCAGCGCCTGGATGGAGAGCGGGCCAAAGACTTCTTCCGGCGTCGAGAAGCGGGTCATCAGATATTCAAACGCGCGGGCTTGCTGAAAAGCAAACTTGAGGCGACGGGCTATCAGGCTTTTGGCGATACCCGGCGGGCCCAGCAGAAAAACGCTCTCGCCGCTTAGCGCAGCAAGCAGGCAAAGCCGTATTGCATGGCTGCGTTCAAAGAGTCCATTTTCAAGAGCGGCGCTGAGACGGGAAATTCTTTCTGCCAGTAAATGTGATTGAGCCATAATTGAGTTGCGTGCTTTTCAGGATGTCGTTGTTGAGTCGAGTATAGATGCTTGATCAGGGGTGGTAATAGACCGAAGAATCCATTTATTTTCTTTGCTTCAGGTTAAGATGATGTCGGTTAGGGGTACGATTCAGCAAATAATCGTGCATACTGTGCGCTTTTTGTGGGCCAAGGGATCAGGAACACATCTGTTTGATATACACAAAATTGTTCAGGATGCGTCAAGGCGGCAAGGGATGAATTCTTCGGAGCGTCATAAAGATGACCTCGGGTTTCTGAGCGCAGCTAACGCAGAGGCAGCCTGAACAGTGCTGTGTATAAACGAAAAGACTAGTCTATGAGCTCTGATAATAAGCAATCGTTGTCGGCAATAACGCTGGCGGCAATCGGCGTGGTATACGGCGATATCGGTACCAGCCCACTGTATACACTTCGTGAATGTCTGTCTGGTCAGTTTGGCTTCGGCGTGGAGCATGATGCTGTTTTTGGCTTCCTGTCGCTCATTTTCTGGCTATTAATTCTCACCGTATCGCTCAAATATATTACCTTCGTTATGCGGGCGGATAATGCCGGTGAAGGTGGAATACTGACGTTAATGTCTTTGGCGGGACGAAATACGTCTGCCCGAACGACATCCGTTCTGGTGATCCTCGGGCTTATCGGTGGGAGTTTTTTTTATGGTGAGGTGGTGATTACTCCTGCTATCTCTGTGATGTCGGCGATAGAGGGGCTGGAAATTATCGCCCCGGATCTGGATACCTGGGTTGTCCCCATATCCATTATCGTCCTGACGCTGCTGTTTGTTATTCAAAAACACGGCACCAGTATGGTGGGCAAGCTGTTCGCGCCGATCATGCTAATCTGGTTCCTGCTGCTGGCAGTGCTTGGCGCGCGTAGCATCTTTGCTAATCCGGTCGTTCTGCAGGCGCTGAACCCCTACTGGGCGGTTCACTTCTTCCTCGAATATAAAACTGTCTCCTTTGTGGCGCTGGGCGCGGTGGTTCTGTCGATTACCGGTGTGGAGGCGCTTTATGCCGATATGGGGCATTTCGGTAAATTACCTATTCGCCTGGCGTGGTTTTCGGTGGTGTTACCTTCTCTGGTGCTAAACTATTTTGGCCAGGGCGCGCTGTTGTTAAAACATCCGGAAGCGATTAAAAACCCGTTTTTCCTGCTGGCGCCGGGGTGGGCATTGATTCCGATGCTGATTATCGCCACCCTGGCGACGGTTATCGCCTCTCAGGCGGTTATCTCCGGGGTCTTCTCGCTGACTCGCCAGGCGGTGCGCCTGGGATACCTGTCGCCGATGCGTATTATTCATACATCGGAAATGGAGTCGGGCCAGATTTACATCCCGTTTATCAACTGGTTGCTCTATATCTCGGTGGTTATTGTTATTGTTAATTTTGAGCATTCGTCGAATCTGGCTGCCGCATACGGTATTGCGGTTACCGGGACGATGGTGCTGACCACCATTCTGTTCACGACGGTGGCGCGGCAAAACTGGCTCTGGAATAAGTTTGTTGTGGCGCTGTTGCTGCTGGCCTTTATGTGCATTGATGTCCCGCTGTTCTCGGCCAACCTGGATAAAATAGTCTCCGGCGGCTGGCTGCCACTGACGCTTGGTTTAATCATGTTCATCATCATGACCACCTGGAAGAGCGAGCGTTTTCGCCTGCTGCGCCGGATGCATGAGCATGGTAATTCTCTGGAGGCGATGATCTCATCTCTTGAGAAATCGCCGCCGGTGCGCGTACCCGGCACCGCGGTGTACATGTCCCGTGCGCTGAACGTGATTCCTTTTGCCCTGTTGCATAATCTGAAGCATAACAAGGTGCTGCATGAGCGAGTCATTCTGCTGACGCTGCGTACCGAAGATGCGCCATACGTGCATAACGTTCGCCGCGTACAAATCGAGCAAATGTCGCCTTCATTCTGGCGGGTGGTTGCCAGCTATGGCTGGCGCGAAACGCCGAACGTCGAAGAGGTTTTCCACCGTTGCGGGCTGGAAGGTTTGAGCTGCCGGATGATGGAGACCTCCTTCTTTATGTCGCATGAATCGCTGATCATCGGCAAACGCCCCTGGTATCTGCGTCTGCGCGGCAAACTGTATCTTCTGCTGCAGCGCAATGCTTTGCGGGCGCCTGATCAGTTCGAAATTCCGCCTAATCGGGTTATTGAGCTCGGAACCCAGGTTGAGATCTGATTAGTTAAAACCCTTCTTCGTGAAGGGTTTTTGTTATTTGAACTGTTCCCTCTTTCTTTTCTCCCGTGTGCGAAACGTTTCGATAGCGATCACAATTCTTACTCTTGCTGATGGTTTTTTGTTTTTGTCGTGCTCATACTTACCTCAGCGAAACGTTTCGCTCGTGGAGTAAAAGAGAAAATGAAAAAAGGTATCGTGCTTAATGCTGATATTTCGTCGGTCATTTCCCGTCTGGGTCATACCGATACGCTGGTGGTTTGTGACGCCGGGTTACCCATTCCCGGCAGCAGCGCGCGTATTGATATGGCATTAACTCACGGGGTGCCCTCCTTTATGCAGGTTCTGGAGGTTGTGACGAGCGAAATGCAGGTTGAAGCGGCTATCCTCGCGGAAGAGATTAAAACGCTTAATCCGCAGCTCCACGCAACGTTGCTCAGCCATCTTGAGCAACTGCAGCAACACCAGGGAAACACCATTGAAATTCGTTACACCAGTCATGAGCAGTTCAAAAAAGAAACCGCGGATAGTCAGGCGGTGATTCGCAGCGGGGAGTGTTCCCCGTATGCGAACATTATTCTCTGCGCCGGCGTCACGTTCTGAGGCCGTTAATATGGAAGCCTTATTGCAATTAAAAGGCATCGATAAAGCCTTTCCTGGCGTCAAGGCGCTTTCCGGCGCTTCGCTAAACGTTTATCCAGGGCGCGTGATGGCGCTGGTCGGGGAAAATGGCGCCGGTAAGTCCACCATGATGAAGGTGCTGACCGGTATCTACTCCCGCGACGCGGGCTCGTTGTTGTGGTTGGGGAAAGAGACCACGTTTAACGGCCCCAAATTCTCTCAGGAAGCCGGTATCGGCATCATTCATCAGGAGCTTAATCTTATCCCGCAACTGACGATTGCTGAGAATATTTTCCTCGGTCGAGAGTTCGTCAATCGCTTTGGCAAAATCGACTGGAAAATGATGTATGCCGAAGCCGACAAGCTGCTGGCGAAGCTGAATTTACGCTTCAATAGCCAAAAGCTGGTGGGCGATCTGTCAATCGGCGATCAACAAATGGTGGAGATCGCTAAAGTCCTCAGTTTCGAGTCGAAGGTCATCATTATGGATGAACCGACCGACGCCCTGACCGATACCGAGACCGAATCCCTGTTCCGCGTGATCCGTGAACTGAAATCGCAGGGCCGCGGTATTGTCTATATTTCCCACCGTATGAAAGAGATCTTTGAGATTTGCGATGATGTTACGGTTTTCCGCGACGGGCAGTTTATCGCCGAGCGCGAAGTCGCCAGTCTGAATGAAGATCTGCTGATTGAGATGATGGTGGGTCGCAAGCTGGAAGATCAGTATCCGCATCTGGATAAAGCGCCAGGTGCGGTTCGTCTGAAGGTTGATAACCTGTGTGGTTCGGGTGTGGAAAACATCTCCTTTACGTTGCATCAGGGCGAGATTCTTGGCGTTGCCGGGCTGATGGGCGCGGGGCGTACTGAACTGATGAAGGTGCTGTACGGCGCTCTGCCACGCAGCAGCGGTTCGGTCACGCTTGATGGGCGCGAAGTGGTGACTCGTTCTCCGCAGGATGGCCTGGCGAACGGTATTGTCTACATTTCTGAAGACCGTAAGCGCGATGGCTTAGTGTTGGGCATGTCGGTCAAAGAAAATATGTCCCTCACCGCACTGCGTTACTTCAGCCGCAGTGGGGGGAGCCTCAAACACAAAGATGAACAGCAGGCGGTGAGTGATTTTATCCGTTTGTTTAATGTAAAAACGCCCTCGATGGAGCAGTCCATTGGACTGCTTTCTGGTGGTAACCAGCAGAAGGTCGCGATAGCTCGTGGGCTGATGACCCGCCCGAAGGTGTTGATCCTCGACGAGCCGACTCGCGGTGTGGATGTGGGCGCGAAAAAAGAAATATATCAACTGATTAACCAGTTTAAAGCTGAAGGGCTGAGCATCATTCTGGTCTCTTCGGAGATGCCAGAAGTGCTGGGTATGAGCGATCGCATCATCGTGATGCATGAAGGGCATCTCGGCGGTGAATTCACACGCGAGCAGGCCACTCAGGAAGTATTGATGGCTGCCGCCGTGGGCAAGCTTAACCGAGTGAATCAGGAGTAAAAAAGATGAATAACCCGGCTGTTTCTGGTCGTCGCTATTTCACAAAAGCGTGGCTGATGGAGCAAAAATCGTTGATTGCCCTGTTGGTGCTGATCGCGATTGTTTCCACCATGAGCCCCAACTTTTTTACCGTGAATAACCTGTTCAATATTCTGCAACAAACGTCAGTTAACGCCATTATGGCGGTGGGAATGACGCTGGTTATTCTGACATCAGGTATCGACCTGTCCGTCGGTTCCCTGCTGGCGCTTACCGGGGCGGTAGCCGCATCAATTGTCGGGATTGAGGTGAACGCGCTGGTGGCTGTTGTCGCTGCGCTGGCATTAGGCGCGGCCATCGGCGCAGTCACAGGCGTGATTGTGGCGAAAGGGCGAGTCCAGGCATTTATCGCCACGCTGGTGATGATGCTGCTGTTGCGCGGTGTGACCATGGTTTATACCGATGGTAGCCCGGTAAATACCGGCTTTACCGACAATGCCGATCTGTTTGGCTGGTTCGGGATTGGCCGCCCGCTGGGGATCCCTACCCCGGTATGGATTATGGCGATTGTTTTTCTCGCCGCCTGGTACATGCTGCACCAGACTCGTCTCGGTCGTTATATTTACGCGCTTGGCGGTAATGAGGCAGCAACGCGCCTTTCCGGCATCAGCGTCAATAAAGTTAAAATCATCGTCTATTCTTTATGCGGCATGACCGCCTCGCTGGCCGGAATTATTGAAGTCGCTCGTCTCTCTTCCGCGCAACCGACGGCGGGCACCGGTTATGAACTGGATGCGATAGCTGCGGTTGTGCTCGGCGGTACCAGTCTTTCTGGCGGTAAAGGCCGTATTGTCGGCACGTTAATTGGGGCGTTGATCCTTGGTTTTCTGAACAACGGCCTGAATTTATTAGGTGTTTCATCCTATTACCAGATGATCGTGAAAGCGGTGGTCATTTTGCTGGCGGTACTGGTAGATAACAAGAAGCAGTAACTGAGAACTCTACAGGACATCTTAACTATGAATATGAAAAAACTGGCGACCCTGGTCTCTGCTGTCGCGTTAAGTGCGACCATTAGCGCAAACGCGATGGCCAAAGATACCATCGCTCTGGTTATCTCTACGCTTAACAATCCGTTCTTCGTCTCGCTGAAAGATGGCGCGCAAAAAGAAGCTGACAAACTGGGGTATAACCTGGTGGTGCTGGATTCGCAGAACAACCCGGCAAAAGAACTGGCCAACGTTCAGGATTTAACCGTTCGCGGCACGAAATTGCTGCTGATTAACCCAACGGATTCTGATGCGGTTGGCAACGCTGTGAAGCTGGCGAACCAGGCCAAAATTCCGGTCATCACTCTCGACCGCCAGGCATCAAAAGGCGAAGTGGTTAGCCATATTGCTTCCGATAACGTGCTTGGTGGCAAAATGGCCGGTGACTATATCGCGAAGAAACTTGGCGACAAAGCGAAAATCATTGAATTACAGGGGATTGCGGGGACATCTGCGGCACGCGAACGTGGAGAAGGTTTCCGGCAGGCCGTTGCTGCGCATAAATTTAACGTTCTGGCCAGCCAACCGGCAGATTTTGACCGTACTAAGGGCCTGAACGTTATGCAAAACCTGCTGACGGCGCATCCGGATGTGCAGGCGGTATTTGCCCAGAATGATGAGATGGCGCTGGGCGCCCTGCGTGCGCTGCAAACTGCGGGTAGATCTGATGTGATGGTTGTTGGATTTGATGGTACTGCGGATGGCGAGAAAGCGGTAAAAAGTGGCAAACTGGCTGCGACCATCGCCCAGTTACCGGAACAGATCGGCGTGAAGGGTGTTGAGATTGCCGATAAAGTGCTGAAGGGCGAAAAAGTGGATGCCAGCTACCCGGTTGAGTTGAAACTGGTCATTAAGCAATAATGTGTTATTCGGGCTGGTGACAGTCCGAGGGACAACATAATAAAGAAAAGCAGGGCATGCGCCACCGGGTTCCGGTGGCGCGCTTCCCGGGAATATTGATTATGAAAACCGCAGGCAGACTTGTCGTCCTTGGCAGTATCAACGTCGATCATATCCTCAACCTCGACGATTTCCCTACACCGGGGGAAACGGTCACTGGTCATCATTATCAGGTCGCCTTTGGCGGTAAAGGTGCAAACCAGGCTGTTGCTGCCGGGCGTAGCGGAGCAAATATCTCCTTTATTGCCTGTACCGGCGATGACGATATTGGCGAACGTATTTGTCGCCAGATGAAAAGCGATAACATCGATGTCGCGCCAGTCAGAGCCGTTGCCGGTGAATCAACTGGCGTGGCGCTGATTTTTGTGAACGCTGAAGGCGAAAATACTATTGGTATTCATGCCGGCGCTAATGCTGCGCTCTCCGTTGCTCAGGTTGAGGCAGAAAAAGATCGTATCGTCGGCGCGCAGGCATTGCTGATGCAACTGGAATCACCGTTGGAAAGCGTACTGGCGGCGGCGAAAATCGCACACCAGAATCAGACTTTAGTGATACTCAATCCTGCTCCAGCCCGTGAACTGCCTGATGAACTGTTAGCGCTGGTGGATATTATTACCCCTAACGAGACCGAAGCGGAAAAGCTGACCGGTGTTCGAGTGGAAAATGACGATGATGCGGCAAAAGCGGCGAATGTGCTCCATGATAAAGGTATCGGTACAGTGATTATTACGCTTGGCAGCCGTGGCGTCTGGGCCAGCAGCGACGGTGAAAGTCGCCGGGTTCCTGGCTTTAACGTGCAGGTAGTTGATACCATTGCCGCTGGCGATACTTTTAACGGTGCCCTGGTTACCGCGTTACTTGAAGGCAGCGTACTGTCTGAAGCGATTCGTTTTGCCCATGCTGCCGCGGCGATCGCGGTCACCCGTAAAGGCGCCCAGCCCTCCGTGCCATGGCGAGAAGAGATAGACGAATTTTTACGTCAACAGGGGTAACGCTTGGCCACCATGAAGGATGTAGCCCGCATTGCGGGCGTTTCCACTTCGACGGTTTCTCATGTCATCAACAAAGATCGCTTCGTCAGCGACGCCATTACCGCTAAAGTTAATGCTGCGATTAAGAGCCTGAATTATGCGCCCTCTGCGTTGGCGCGCAGCCTCAAATTAAATCAAACTCGCACCATAGGCATGCTCATTACCGCCAGTACCAATCCCTTTTACTCGGAGCTGGTACGCGGCGTGGAGCGTAGCTGTTTTGAACGCGGATACAGTCTCGTGCTGTGTAATACCGAAGGCGATGAGCAGCGTATGAACCGCAATCTGGAAACGCTGATGCAAAAGCGCGTCGATGGTTTACTGCTGTTGTGCACTGAAACTCACCAACCTTCCCCGGAGATTATGCAGCGCTATCCTTCTGTACCGACAGTAATGATGGACTGGGCACCATTCGACGGCGATAGCGACCTGATTCAGGATAACTCTCTGCTGGGAGGCGATATGGCGACGCAGTATCTGATTGATCAAGGTTATATAAGGATCGCCTGCATTGCCGGGCCGCTGGATAAAACGCCGTCGCGGCTACGTCTGGAAGGCTATCACTCAGCGATGGCTCGCGCCGGGTTAGTTGTACCTGAAGGATATGTGATTAGCAGCGATTTTGAATTTGGCGGTGGGTTTAGCGCCATGCAGAAGCTGTTGGATCTGCCTGAGCGACCGCAGGCGGTATTTGTCGGTAACGACGCTATGGCGGTGGGCGCCTATCAGGCCCTTTATCAGCGAGGATTGCATATTCCGCAGGATATGGCGCTGGTGGGCTATGACGATATTGAACTGGCGCGCTACATGACGCCACCGCTGACCACCATTCATCAGCCGAAAGATGAACTGGGCGAACTGGCCATTGATGTGCTAATCCACCGTATGGCCGAGCCAGAACAAAAACAACAGCGTGTCCAATTGACGCCGGAACTGGTGATTCGCGGCTCAGCCTAATGCTTGTGCCGCTCCTTAATCAGATTACGGCCATCCTTCGCGCTTAATAATGTAAATACCAGCGCCGATACCACGGTGATCGCCCCCATGGTAATAAAGGTGTAGTGAAACTGTTCAATAGTATTTGCACTATCGAATCCTTGATAAAAGCGCAGTACTGCTGCGCTTATGGCGACACCGAGGCTGATGGAGAGTTGTTGGGTAACCGCCAGCATACTGTTACCGCTGCTGGCGTTTTCATCGGTCAAATCTGCGAGAGTGATGGTATTCATTGCTGTGAACTGAGTGGACATCGCCATTCCCAGTACAAATAGCGGTAATAGCAGCATCCAGAGCGCCATATCCGGTGATTGCAGTGAAAACTGAGAAATCATCAGTCCGATAAATACCGTGACCCCAACCAGCGTTTTCCGGTAGCCAAACCAGCGAAGAATCTGCGTGACGGTTGATTTCGCGATAATTGAACCGATAGCCGTAGGCGCTATCATGCAGCCCGCGATAATCGCCGGATAGCCAAAGCCGACCTGTAGCATCAGAGGCATCAGGAACGGAACGCACCCGGTGCCGAGGCGGGTGGCCAGATTCCCCGCAATGCCTACGGAAAACGTATGTGTTTTAAATAAAGAAAGCGAAATGAGCGGTGTGGGATGATGGCGCGCGTGGCGAATATAGATCACCAGTAAAACAATACTCAAGGCAAGGATAATCAGGGCAATCCATGTCGCAACGAGCTTTTCGCCAAACAGTTCTATTCCGCTGGAAAACAGCACCAGACTGAAGCCAAATAGCAGAAAGCCTGACAAATCAAAACGGCGTCTGGGGGTGGTGAAATTCGGCATATATTTGCGGGCGTAAATAATCCCGATAATGCCAATGGGAATATTGATCAGGAAAATCCAGTGCCAACTGGCCCAGGTGACCAGGACGCCACCGAGTACCGGTCCGAGTATCGGGCCGACCAGTCCGGGCATCGTAACGAAGTTTAATACCGGCAGTAATTCACTACGTGGATAAGCGCGCAATAATGCCAGCCTCGCCACCGGCATCATCATCGCTCCGCCGATGCCTTGAATGACACGGAAGATGACCAGCTCCATCAGTGAACCCGACAGGGCGCAGGCAAGCGAACCCAGAATAAACAGACTCACGGCGATGATAAACACTTTCCGTGTGCCGAAGCGGTCGGCCAGCCAGCCGCTGATCGGAATAAGCATGGCTACGGTAAGTGTATAGCTGATGATAGCTGATTGCATCGCTAGTGGAGAATGGTTGAGACTGTGGGCGATAGCCGGGAGGGCGGTATTCAGAATGGTGGCGTCCAGCGCCTGCATAAAAAAGGCCATTGCTGCAATCCACGGCAGCCCGGCCATACTGTGCCCTTTTTTTCCGGTCATTCGATGCCCTTGTTATTTGCCTGAATGGGGTGGTGCGCTCAATAACGCCTGGCAAGCGTTAAATGCTCGTGGACCGTCGTTGTCCAGAATTGCGTCAACTATTGCTTGATGAAGATCCAGCTTTACTACTTCATTCTGAGTAATCGACGTGAAATAGGTATGATAGACCGAATGGAATAAGGAGGCGAAAGAGGTCAGGAAAGGGTTTCCGCTCATTTCATATATGTGTTCATGCCAGGCCATATCGACGTCAATCCAGCGTTCACGCTGAAAATTTCTTTTCAGTTCAACCATCTCCTCCATTAAGGTATTGAGCTGCGCTTTTTGTTCTGAAGTGCCTGATGCTGCCGCCAGAAAGCAGGCCTGAGGCTCCAGGCTGCTGCGCATAATGAGAAAATGGTTCACAACCTCTGCAAAGTTATCTTCTGTGAGCCACCATGACAGTAACTCTTTGTCGAGAAAGTTCCAACTGCTGCGGGGCATAACCCGGGTTCCGATGCGTGGGCGTGGCAGAAGCATTCCTTTTGCTGCCAGTGTCTTAACCGCTTCACGCACAGCGGTACGGCTTACACCAAACTGTTCGCCTAATTCCATCTCTCCCGGAAGAATGCTTTCTGGCTGATATTCACCGGTCAGTATTTTTTGAGCCAGTTTCTCCGCTAAAACCCAGGAGATATTTTTTTGTGCCGCCAGTTGCTGTGCGCTTAAAGACATAAATGCAGTTCCTTTCTTTTCGACTCTGCCAGTATGCCATCTGGCGGCTTACCTGGTTGGTTAAAACGGCAAAATAACGGTTTTTGTCATATTACACAGTAAAATGATGAAAAAAGAGACAGTTGGAAAGTTTTTTGCAATTACCCCTTGTCACACCGGAATTACTCCCTATAATGCGCCTCCACTGACACGGAACAACGGCACGCAAGCCGCCGGGTCAGCGGGGTTAAGCGGTGAAAAGTCACCGTGAAAACCGACAGGGAAAAGCAAAAATTAACGCTTGACTCTGAATGAGGAAAACGTATTATACGGGACCTCGCGACAGAGCGCTGAAGCGCGTCGCAACTGCTCTTTAACAATTTATCAGACAATCTGTGTGGGCACTCAAAGTGACATGGATTCTTAATGTCTTCGGACAATAAATGAATACCAAGTCTCTG
>NZ_JBDYQK010000009.1:0-226091 GCF_043832615.1 Klebsiella sp. KE9456 | reverse complement strand
CACGAGAGCCAGTATGCACAAGTTCTGCTCAACCGGGTCGGCATTATTCGTCAAAGTGGGTGCCTGAAATCCCGGGCAAAAGCAGTGCTGGCGGATAAAGGTTATTCAAGTAAAAAATTTCGTACTAGTTTGAAATTGAAGGGAATCAAGGCAGTTATTCCTTTTAAAAGTAATGAGAAAGCCGGCCGTGATGGACGCCGAAAACTGGATATCCACTTATATAAAAAGCGCAATGTAGTAGAACGTAGCTTTGCAGCATTGAAAGAAAACAGGCGAATCGCCACACGTTCGGAAAAAACAGCCAGAAACTACCTGAGCATGCTAAAACTGGGGGCGATCAGGTTATTTTTAAGGCGATTGTTAAGTTAAGGGACACAGCCTAGGTTACAGGGACGTGAACGCATTATTGTCGTTTCTGGCCCCAACCAGGGCGGTAAAACAACATTCGCCAGAATGATCGGTCAACTTCATTATCTGGCGTTACTGGGTTTATATGTGCCGGCAGAAGAAGCACATTTAAATCTTATCGATCATATCTTTACGCATTTTGAGAAAAGTGAAGATATCCATAATCTTAGAGGTAAATTATATGATGATTTGGTTCGTATAAAGGCCATCCTTGACCAGGCTACAGCAAAAAGTCTCATTATTATGAATGAGATTTTTACATCGACTACCTCGCACGATGCAATATATTTAGGCACCCAGATTATCGAAAAAATCTTGCGACTGGACGCGCTTTGTGTCTGTGTGACATTTATCGATGAACTCACCCTTATCGATCGCGCCATTGTCAGCATGATGAGTACGGTTGAGGATGAAGATAAAGCTACGCGTACCTATAAAATTATTAAGCAACCCGCTAATGGTAAGGCCTGTTCAGTAACGCTTGTACAGAAATACGGGCTGACATATGAAAAAATAAAAGCGAGGTTAAATGCATGAAAACGTATCTGATGTATAAAAATAAGGATTTTATTGTCGATGATAGTTTTCCTGAACATTTCAATATCATGATGAAAGATCTTGAACTTAATGTTCTATTACAGTCACTGTCTGCGGGAGATGATTTTTTATATTCAGTAGTTAAAAAGCTATCTCACAATTGTTATGCGAAGTTCCAGACATTGAATACCGACAGGCTATTCTGAAGGATTGTCTGAGTCATCCTGATATTATCCGTGATTTTTACAGCGTGGTGGTTGAATGTCTGTCAAAGGAAAAAGATAATCTTCATTATGGCGTTTTTGGGCATTATCCTTCGGCGGTACTTCATCAGTCTATTTCCTTTACCAGATATTTACTGGTCAGTTTGCGAAAAGTCAGGTGCATAGCAGAAGCAAATCTTTCCCATTTCGCATCTACTGGCATGGCCAGATTATTTGCGATGATTATTCAGGAGTTAAATGAAGAATATCTGGCAATGATAGAAGAACATCTCAAAAAAATGAGTTTCAAAAAAGGAATATTGATCAGTGCACGTCCAGGTGAGGGCAATCGGGGAGAGGACTATGTGCTCAGGCAACCTAATCGCCAAGAAAAAGGATGGTTCAGGCGGCTTTTTGTCAGAAAACCTGAGCATTATACGGTGCAGATAGCACCACGGGATGAAAATGGTTTCAGGGCACTGAGTAATTTACAGGATGAGGGACTGGTTCTGGTTGCCAGAGCAATGGCGCAATCCACAGCTCATTTGCTCAACTTTTTTAAATCATTGCGCACGGAACTTGGATTCTATATAGCCTGTATTAATTTGTCGGAAACATTAAATATGCGTCATATTCCGCAGTGTTTCCCGGTTCCTGCTTATAAATGTGAACGTTATCTGTCTTTTGATTCCTTGTATGACATCTGTCTGGTGTTGACCGCTGATAAAACAGTTATTGCGAATACTTTAAAGGCTGATAATAAAAATACGCTTATTATTACCGGCGCTAATCAAGGCGGAAAATCGACTTTCTTACGGAGTCTTGGCCTGGCTCAGGTGATGATGCAAAGTGGCATGTTTGTTACGTCTGAATCTTTTTGTACCGATATTTGCCGTCATATTTTTACTCATTATAAATGTGAAGAAGACAGTCATATGATCAGCGGAAAACTTGATGAAGAGCTCAGACGTATGCGCGATATTATCGATCTGCTCGAAAAGGATGATTTGGTCCTGTTCAATGAGTCTTTTTCAGCAACCAATAGCCGGGAAGGGGCTGATATTATCAGAGGGATTGTGGCCGCGCTGGCAGAATGTAAAGTGAAACTATTTTTGGTCACCCACAGTTCAGAATTTGCTTGTACCTACTACCAGGAGCATCATCAGGATGCCATTTATTTGTGTGCCGAAAGACGAGACGGTGGTGAACGAACCTTCAGGCTCACAGAGGGGGTACCACTGGATACCAGCTATGGTGAAGATCTGTTCGAGGAAGTATTTACCCGGGATATGCCGTCAGTGAGTTAATCCCGTCTGGAGCCTCCGCAGCGAAATTGTCGTACGGAGGTGCCGTAGTTAGATCAGGGTCATAACAAAAAAGCCGGCAGCGGTCATCAGTAATGAGCCGATAACATGCGTCAATACCGAAATGACAGCCCACGAATAATTACCATTCTGCAATAGCACCACGACTTCAGCAGAAAACGTGGAAAACGTTGTCATTCCGCCACACAATCCGGTGGTGATAAAAAACTTCCATGAAGGGTCAAGCTGCGGTTGTCTGATAAAAAAGGCCAGTGCCAGTCCAATAATAAAGCCACCGATCAGATTAACCAGCAACGTTCCCGGCGGGAGATTCGGAAATGTGCTATTAAGACGCATTGACAAAATCCAGCGGATTACGCAACCGATGGAACCGCCAATAATAACTGCAAATAACGATTTGTACATACAACCTCACGAGCAAAAAGAGCCTCAGATCAGGGCGCTACGTCCACCAATAATGTTACTTCCGTTCATTTCATATAAGACCGGGATCCCCGTCGGGATAGTCAGGTCGACAATCTCATTCTCATCCGTTTTTTCGAGAAACATGGTCAATGCTCTGAGCATATTAGCGTGGCCGACCAGTAATATGCTCTCACCGCTGATCACCCGCGGCGCGATGGCGTGTTGCCAGTAGGGCAGCACTCTGCGCTGGGTCATTTCCAGACTTTCTCCACCGGGAAGGTCTGACAACGCGATATGGCGATAACGTGGTTCCTGATGAAGGCGACGCGGATCGCCAGTCAATGGCGGCGGGATCCCGTGGTAACTTCGGCGCCAATGATAAACCAGCTTTTCGCCAAATCGATGTGCGGCTTCATCTTTGTTCATTCCCTGGAGAGCGCCATAATGGCGTTCATTCAGGCGCCATGATTTGTTCACCGGTAGCCAAAGCCGATCCAGTGTTTCCATCACCAGCCACAGGGAATAGACAGCGCGGCTAAGAACAGATGTAAAGGCGGCATCTATTTCAATGCCCGTCTGTTTTATCAGCCTGGCAGCATGCCGTGCTTCCTCCATTCCCTTCAGGGATAATGGAACATCTGTCCAGCCTGTAAAAAGGTTTTGCTGGTTCCAGATACTTTCTCCATGCCGGAGTAAGACAATTTTTCCCATATCAGAAACCTGTGGTAATTGGCAACCGTCAGTTATTTAACTGAAATTTGTTATCGCTATATTCAGTATTTCGGCTTATTTTCCGTCTTATTCAGGAAATAACGGACCAGAAAATGCGCGCAGCTACCGATAAATAAAGCAATAACGATGGTTTCGGTATCATCCGTAACCACACCAAAAACGAGATCTGCTATCAGAAAAACCAGGTACGTAACCAGGATACCGACGACTGTCGATATAAAAAGTATTCTGAGATTCACAGACGATGTCCTCCATCACCTTCCGTACCATCGGTACGGAAGGCATGTACAGGATTAGCGTTTTTTAAAGGCGGATTTACCGGCAAAGATGGCAGCATTGCCCAGTTCATCTTCAATACGCATTAGCTGGTTATATTTCTCTATGCGCTCTCCACGACTGGGGGCACCGGTTTTCAGATGTCCGGCGCGTAGACCAACTGTCATATCGGCAATAAAGCTGTCAATGGTTTCCCCGCTGCGGTGCGAGATAAAGGTTCCCCAGTTGTTATCTTTGCACAACTGGACAGCTTCAATGGTTTCACTTAGGGTGCCGATTTGATTGAGTTTAATCAACGCGGCATTCGCCAGGTTTTCATCAATACCACGCTGAATATATTTCACGTTGGTGACAAAGATATCATCACCAACCAATTCGACTTTATCACCGAGTACACTGTGCAGGACTTTCCAGCCAGCCCAGTCATCCTCCGCCAGACCGTCTTCAATCAGGGCAATCGGGAATTCACTCACTAATTGCTCATAGTAACGGGTCATTTCTTCCGCACTCAGCTGTGTTTTTTCGGTACGAAGTATGTATTTACCATCTTTGTAAAACTCACTGGATGCCGGATCGACACAAATCACAATATCTTCACCGGGCCTGTAACCTGCCTTCTTAATGGCTTCGACAATCAATTCCAGCGGCTGTCGGTTGGAACTGACCGTTGGCGCGAACCCGCCTTCATCACCGACACCCGTAGACAGGCCTTTTTCGAGTAAAACCTGACGCAGATTCTGGTACACCTCGCTTCCCCAACGGATAGCTTCGCGTACGGAGCTGGCTCCCCATGGAGCGATCATAAACTCCTGGAAATCGGCGCCTTGCCAGCGAGCATGGACACCGCCATTAATGATATTCATGCAGGGGACAGGCAGAAGGTTAGCGCCAACGCCACCCAGATAGCGGTAAAGCGGTATGCCGGACAGTTGAGCAGCCAGACGTGCTACCGCCAGCGATACGCCGAGAATGGCATTGGCGCCAATCCGGCCTTTATTTTCCGTTCCATCGAGGGCGATCAGCGCGTTATCAATATCCTTCTGGCGGCGTACGTCATAGCCCTGCAGAGCATCATGAATCTCAGTATTGATGCTGCGGACGGCATCAAGTACTCCTTTGCCGCCAAAACGTTGTTTATCACCGTCGCGAAGTTCGATAGCTTCGCGTGAACCGGTACTGGCACCGGAAGGAACTGACGCTCGAGCAACATGACCATCAACGGAGATCACTTCCACTTCTACGGTCGGATTTCCCCGGGAGTCCAGAATTTCTCTTGCGAGCACACGTTCGATTTCATAGCTCATATAAATGACCTTATTTTAAGGAGTGGATATATGTTTAATCAGTACATCAATAGAAAGATGATTGATAAATTCAAAAGAGAACGATGAGTATTCACCAAATAGACGATTTTTATGCCCCAGCATAACCAGATCGATGTTCTCTCGCTGGATAATAGCCTCAACATCTTTGAAACGATGGATAGTGACAATGGATCTGACTTCAATATCAATACTGCAGGATTCCACCAGGCGACTCAGCATGGCTTTTGCGTCGATAATCTCGCGCGCCTGAAGGTCCCTGGTGAGTGAATCACTCGTGAAATCCATTTCCCGATAATCAGTACTGATATGACCGACCGTAATAAGGGTTCCCGTTTCTTTTGCCAGACATTCGGCATGCTGGAGCAGTAGCTGACCATCGGTTTCATTCTGAACAAGTACCAATGCGTGCCGGTAGATTTGCATACCTCACCTCTTAGTTGATACAAAACGTTGCGTAAGCCAGGGCAGAATCTCTTTTTTTCTGCTTGTCATGCCGGGCAAAAAGACCTGACGTGCGCCTGTCAGACTGTTATCTGAAAAATACAGCATGGAATTATGGTGCGTAATGTCCGTTACCATCAGCACAACCATATCCAGATCGCTATGTTGACAGCTGTGGTCAATCTCCTGCTGCAGGGCAGCAAGGTGGGGAGTAATATCGGCCATGTCGTGAACCTCGATCTGCGATAACAGCAAAGAGATACCGTGGATTTGATAATTCTTGGCATCGCGATGAAGCAGTACGAAAGCAGATTGACCGGTTAAATCTGTTTTGGCGGTAAGTAGCCCGGCAACGAATTTGTCATAATCCACACCTGCGATTTCCCGTAACATGGCAACGGCTTTTCGATCTTCGGCGGTGGTGGTTGGACCGCTAAGTGCGACAGTGTCACTGAGAATTGCGCCCATAAGCAGTATAGCCTGCGCCGCAGTAAGCGGCATTGGGCTCTCTATGCTCAAGATATGTAGAATTACCGTCCCACAGCAGCCGACCGCGCGGATCCAGACATCTGGCGGATTTCTGGTAATAATAGTTCCGAGCCGATGGTGGTCAATGATGCCGATAACGTTGCTGTCCGTCAGTGTGGGCGGTCCCTGTTCAACATCGGTGAAATCGACCAGCCAGACCGTTTTATCCGTCAAATTTTCAGTGAGCAATTCGGGCTGCGTGACGCCTGCCGCTTGCAGTATGTATTGGGTTTCCGGTGTGATTTCACCGAGGCGATAAGGCCGCGAGAGTTGACCGCGGTAGTTGAGCCAGTCGGCAACAACCAGTGCGCTGCAGATCGTGTCGCTGTCAGGATTGCGATGACCAAAAACGCGAATGAAAGAATCGCTTTCAACGGTGGGTGTAGCCGGAAGTACGGAAATAGTGGTTAAGTTTTGCATATGAACACCTGACATACCTGCGTATAGAAAAACAGCAACAGTTGTATATCAGGCGTCATCATCCGGTTCGAATGAACCGGCGGTTGGGAAAGGTGGAACACCATCACCTTATGGATCGAGCATATCTGAGGTTGCTCCTGAACGCAATATTTATTGCGTCAGGCCAGTAAAAGCATGGTAGCGAAAGGCGGAAGAATGATTTGCGTCTCACGTGATGCGTTTACCGCTATTGCTCTGTGCAAAACATAAGCCAGAGATAATCTGACAGACACCAGTATACTAACCGGTAACTGTCAGATCGAATATGTGTTAATGCACACAGCTATCACTGTGCGGGTTGTTTGTTTTTATTTCGTTCATTGAGATCCGCGATGATTTCATCAAAGGGTTTTTCATATTTAAAGAATAATAAGATCAGCACGCATATAAGTGCAAAAGCAATAGGTACCCAAATATAACTTGCGACAATTGCATTCATTGACTCCTGGCTTTGTGGTTGATTGGCAACATAACCACCGGAAGCTAAAATCCACATCGGAATGGCTCCGCCAAGCCCGGCGCCTAGTTTGATACCAATGCCGGCAGCGGTTGAGACTAATAATCCTTGCGCCCGAATCCCTGATTTCCACTCGCCAAAATCAACAGTATCGGCAATCATGACAAATAATAAACCTGAAGTAAATCCTTTGCCTATAGCACCAAAAACAGTTCCAAAATAGATAATCCAAAGGTTTTTATCACCTAAGAATATAATAAACTGCCCCAATGCAAATACAGCATAACCTACCAGGATTACCCAGCGCTTATCGAAATGGCGGGTTAAAAATGGCACCATGAATAAACCTAAAATACTACACATCGCTAATGAGTTTACAATTGGCACAACATCTGGTTGCCCAATATAATAAGTCAAATAATAGATGGCAGCAGTCGAACGCTGTGTATAACAGATATAACAGAAAATTGTTAATAATAGAGCCATCAGCCAGGGCGTATTCCCTTTGATAGATTTAATACCCTCCTTAAAAGGTAAGGATTGTTTACTCGATGATGTTTCTACTCTTTCGCGAGTGTTAAAGAATGTAATTAGTAACAAAGCCACACCCACTACTGCATAAAGGCAGAGAGTGGCAAAAAATCCTTTTTGCATATCCCCGGCACCCAAAAATGCAACTAAAGGCAGGAGTGTCATATTAACGATAAGGCCACCAAATTGTCCGCCCAGCATACGGAAAGTATTAGCCACTGTTCTTTCTTGCTGATCGCTCGTTAAGCTTGGTAACATGGTCGATAGTGGATTATTTACGCATGAATAAAATACGCTAACCATGACATAAGCAGCGAATGCGTAAATCATTTTTCCGGTTGCGCTTAAGTCTGGCCCCCAAAAGAGCATGATACAGGATGCGGCAAAGGGTATGCAAAACCATAAAATCCAGGGCCTGGATTTTCCCCAGCGGGTATTGGTTTTATCAATTAAAATGCCTAATACTGGACTATCTATCATATCGAGAAAGCGTACCGCCAGCATTAATACCCCAACAACTGTTACGCTAATTCCATAAACATCAGTGAAATAGAAAGTAAGATAAGTGGTTACCACCATATAAATTAGGTTACATGCAGTATCGCCTAACCCATAACTGATTTTTTCATATAAAGGTATTTTTTGATTATTATGCATGTTGCTAAGCCTCTTATTGTGTCATCGCTATTTTGCGAATAATGTTAAGGAAAGCTTTCATTGAAAATAGCATTGATTCTTCTTGAATATTAAATCGGGGGTGGTGATGAGGGTAGTCAGAGTTTTCAGCCCGAGTGCCAATAAATAAAAAACAAGCGGGAATACCATGTTTGGTATATTGGGAAAAATCTTCGCCGGCTAAGGTTGGATCGGTACGTTGGCAATGGTTTTGTCCAATACCTTCGATTAACGCTTCTTCAACCATTTGGGTTACTGCAATATTATTAACCAGCGGAGCTGCATTTGGACGACTATCAAAGCTGACAGAAACGGTAGCGCCATGTGCCTGGGCAATTTGTTGACTAAGTTTTTCAATTCCTCGATAGAGTTGCTCCATTGTCTCCATATCTAATGAACGCAATGTACCGCCTAAATTAACTGTTTCGGGGATAGTGTTATATGATGAACTGGCGTCAAATTTAGTCACTGAGATTAAACCGGTTCTAATCGGATTAATTTTACGGGAAACAATGGATTGTAATGCTAAAACTATTTCAGAACCAATGACCACCGGGTCAATGGCTTCTTGTGGTATCGCGCCATGACCCCCTTTACCTTTTATTTCAATTTTAAAAAAGTCGCCAGCGGCCATCATTGGCCCATAGCAAATACCTATTTTCCCCAACTCAAGCGGTGACCATATATGTATGCCAAATAGATAGTCCAGCCCATTTAAAATACCTTTATCAATTAATCTGATTGCACCGGAACCAATTTCTTCAGCAGGTTGAAATATCAGTTTTATCGAACCCTGAATCAGGTGTTTATACCTGGCTAAAATATATGCCACACCGAGTAATGCTGCGGCATGGCCATCATGAGCACAGGCGTGCATTATCCCTTTGTTGACCGAACAGTAATCAACATCATTTTCTTCGTTAACGGGAAGAGCATCAATATCAGCACGTAAAGCAATCGCTTTACCCGGAGCGGAACCTTTTAGTGTAGCAACAACAGCCGTTTCAAGCGGCCTCTCAATCTCAAAACAGTTTAATGCCAATAGTTTTTGGTAAATAAATTCAGCCGTCTTATATTCTTTAAATGAGAGCTCCGGATACTGGTGGAAATGTCTTCGCCACTGAACCACTTCAGGATAGATTTCAGTAACAGAATCATTGATTATCGATATAAAAGCAGGCATGGCGCACTCCTTTAATGGTGATAAGGATTAGTTTGAATAAGTCGCTCAAATGCTTCTTTGAGCAGGGAGAGCGGGGTCGCGATATTGATTCTAAAGAACCCATTCCCGGTGTAGCCAAAGTCACGGCCAAAACTCATCTCAACTTTGGCTAAATTGATAAACCAGTATTTTAACTGTGATTCAGTAATATTCATTTTTTGATAGTTTACCCATAACATATAGGTTCCTTGACTGTCGGTGATATGCCATTCTGGAAAATATTTTTTACACGCGCTTATCACCCAGCTTTTATTATGCTGCAGCTGTTTCTTTACTTCTGTTAACCAGAAGTCGCCTTGAGTATAGGCAGCGATAAAAGCAGGCACGGAAAAATAATTTGGATTGTGAATGCCAGAAGCAATTAAGCAGTTTTTAAATTTATTGCGATGCTTTTCATTAGCAATAACAATATTGGCGACTTCTAATCCTGCCATATTGAATGTTTTTGATGGCGACGTGCAAATAAATGAGTTGTGTTCAACGAACTCACTCACTGATGATATGGTTTGATGTTTTTGTTCAGTAAAGTTAAAATCGGCATGTACATCATCCGAAATAACGAAAACCTGGTATTGTTCGGCAAGTTTCGCTATTTTTCTCAGATCTTGTGTTGACCAGACGGTGCCTGTTGGATTGTGTGGTGATAGCAGAATAAAACACACTGATACGCTGAATTTATTTTCAAGATCGTCAAAGTCAATTAGATAGCGATTGTTTGAGTAAATTAGAGGGCTTTCTAACAATGTTCTTTGATTTGCCGAAACTGAATGGCGAATGGGGTCATAGGCTGGCGATAATAGGGTTATTTTGTCTCCGGCATGCGTATAGTTTTGTATGTAAAGCGATATAGCCTGAATGATTCGGGGGCAAAATAAAATATGATCGGGGTTAACATGCCAGTTATAATGCCGTTTAAACCAGTCTGAGGTGATTTTATTCCAGTCATCACTCAATAACGTATAACCATAAATTTTCTTTTGCGCAAATTGTATAAGTGCTGCAGTGATAAATGCTGGAGTGGCAAAATCCATATCAGCAATCGATAAAGAGATGACATCTCTATCATAGTTATGCCATTTTGCACTATAAGTATCATAACGATGAATGATTTCGCTAAAATTATATTCATGCATTATATAACTCCAGATTATCTGATATGTAATCTGGCCAGGATACTATGTCGCAGAATTGGTCGTTATTCTGGTTTCTTTTAACGTTATTATGAAAATTGGTTTATGTGATATTAATCACAATGAAGGGTATTTAAAAAATATTTATTTAAAAATATTTTTCAAATATTAACGATTAAAATATTTATATCCTAAATTATTCGAGTTGCAGGAAGGCGGCGACGCAGTGAATCCCCGGGAGCGTACTCCAGTACGTGACTGGGGTGAACGAGGAAAGCCAACGCACATGCAACTTGAAGTATGACGGGTATATAACGACTAATTTATTAGAGTTGAATATATGACATGAATAATTGCATGTTGCGGGACAGGAAAAGATCGCTGCTGTTCCCTGAACAGCGCGTGCGCTGTTCAGTATGATTAACCGTTTTGGGATATGTCTCGAATTATTGGTGAAGATATTATAACGCGGCGAGAACGTCCTCGGTGCTGCGCACGCGGGCGATACGCGGGAAAATATATGTCATGCTGCTCTGGTGCTGCTCGGCAGTGACCGCGCTGCAGGCGTCTTCAACAATGATCAGATTGAAGCCCAGCTCCCAGGCATTGCGCGCCGTAGACTCGACGCCGATATTGGTGGAGATACCGCACAGAATAATGGTGTCGATACCGCGGCGACGAAGCTGTAGCTCAAGATCGGTGCCATAGAAGGCCCCCCACTGGCGTTTTGTCACTTCAATATCGCTTGCCTCTTTTTCCAGCGCGCGCGGGTAGGTCCACCAGTTATCCGGCAGGGCGTGGGCGCCGCTCTGCGCATCAACCGGTTGTTTTAGCGCTTCGGCGAAATCAGCCGACCAGCCGACGCGAACCATTATCACAGGGGTATCTCGCTGGCGGCATTTTTTCGCCAGTGCTGCTGCCCGGGCAACCACCTCATCGGCATGATGTGGGCCGCCGGCGAAAGGTAAAATACCTTCCTGCAGATCGATAACGACCAGCGCGGTGTTTTTTGCATTAAGTTCTAACATGAAATCCCCCTATGTTCGCTTGCTGTCAGGCCGTTACCATACCGTTGTTCCTCCTGTCGGCGGGTAACAAATTTTGTTAACGTTTATGTGTGTGGGCAATAAGCGTACAGCAAAGCAACGTACAGGCTGTGCCGGGCTTATCGTGCGGCATTATTTCCAGTATAATAGCCGCCTTTTTTCATTCAGTTGTGACATCAGCTAAAGCTGCGACCTCGTCGCCTGCAAGGCAGGCAACAATCCGCCTGCGGCTAAGTTAAGGGATATCTCATGCGTACAGAATATTGCGGACAGCTCAGTCTGTCCCACGTAGGGCAGCAAGTGACTCTGTGTGGTTGGGTCAACCGTCGTCGTGATCTTGGTAGCCTTATCTTTATCGATATGCGTGACCGCGAAGGCATCGTGCAGGTGTTTTTCGATCCGGATCGTGCGGATGCATTAAAGCTGGCCTCCGAACTGCGTAATGAGTTCTGCATCCAGGTCACCGGCACCGTGCGTGCGCGTGACGAAAAAAACGTCAATAGCGATATGGCCACCGGCGCTATTGAAGTATTGGCCTCAGACCTGACGATTATTAACCGTGCCGAAGCGCTGCCGCTGGATCCTAATCACGTCAATACTGAAGAAGCGCGTCTGAAATATCGCTACCTGGATCTGCGTCGTCCGGAGATGGCTCAGCGCCTGAAGACGCGCGCCAGAATCACCAGCTTTGTGCGCCGCTTTATGGACGACCACGGCTTCCTCGACATCGAAACGCCGATGCTGACGAAAGCCACGCCGGAAGGCGCGCGCGACTATCTGGTGCCATCACGCGTTCATAAGGGTAAATTCTACGCGCTGCCGCAGTCTCCTCAGTTGTTTAAACAACTGCTGATGATGTCTGGTTTTGACCGTTACTATCAGATTGTAAAATGCTTCCGCGATGAAGACTTGCGTGCGGACCGTCAGCCGGAATTCACCCAGATTGATGTTGAAACCTCCTTTATGACCGCCCCTCAGGTGCGTGAAGTGATGGAAGATCTGGTGCGTAATTTGTGGCTGGAAGTGAAAGGCGTGGATCTGGGAAATTTCCCGATCATGACTTTTGCCGAGGCCGAGCGTCGCTATGGTTCCGACAAACCAGACCTGCGTAACCCGATGGAGCTGGTGGACGTAGCCGATCTGGTGAAAGCGGTGGAATTCGCCGTCTTCGCTGGTCCTGCTAACGACGTCAAAGGCCGCGTTGCTGCGCTGCGCGTTCCCGGTGGCGCCGCTCTGACCCGTAAACAAATTGATGAGTATGGCAAGTTCGTGCAGATCTACGGTGCGAAAGGGCTAGCCTATATTAAAGTGGTTGAGCGTGCGAAAGGCCTCGAAGGTATCAATAGTCCGGTGGCGAAATTCCTTAACGCTGAAATCGTTGCCGCGATCCTTGAGCGCACCGGCGCACAAGATGGCGATATGATTTTCTTCGGCGCGGATAATAAAAAAATCGTTGCTGATGCGCTGGGCGCGCTGCGTCTGAAGCTGGGCAATGATCTGAAACTGACCGATGAAGCAAAATGGGCGCCGCTGTGGGTTATCGACTTCCCGATGTTTGAAGATGATGGCGAAGGTGGCCTGACGGCGATGCACCATCCCTTCACTTCGCCGAAAGATCTAACCGCCGCAGAGCTGAAAGCCTCACCGGAAGAGGCGGTGGCTAATGCTTACGATATGGTTATCAACGGTTATGAAGTCGGCGGTGGTTCCGTGCGTATTCACAATAGCGAGATGCAGCAGGCCGTATTTGGCATTCTGGGTATTAATGAGCAAGAGCAGCGTGAGAAATTTGGTTTCCTGTTGGATGCGCTGAAATACGGTACACCGCCGCATGCGGGTCTGGCATTTGGTCTTGACCGTTTGACCATGCTGCTGACCGGCACCGATAATATTCGTGATGTCATCGCGTTCCCGAAAACCACCGCCGCGGCCTGTCTGATGACTGAAGCGCCGAGCTTCGCTAACCCGGCGTCGCTGGGCGAGCTGGGTATTCAGGTTGTGGCGAAAGAGGCAAAAGCGTCTCCGGAGAATAAGTAAGATGTCATTCAAGCTTCCCGTTTCCGTGCTGGTGGTGATTTATGCCGAGGATACGAAGCGGGTGCTGATGTTGCAGCGTCGCGATGATCCCGCTTTCTGGCAGTCGGTAACCGGCAGTCTGGAAGCGGGTGAAACCGCATCGCAGGCTGCCGCACGTGAAGTAAAGGAAGAGGTTGCCATTGACGTTGCCTGCGAGCGACTGTCTCTGATCGACTGTCAGCGTACGGTAGAATTCGAGATATTTTCTCATTTACGTCATCGCTATGCGCCGGGCGTTGAGCGCAATACGGAATTCTGGTTCCGCCTTGCGCTTCCCCATGAACGCCAGATTGTCTTTACGGAACATCTGGACTATCGCTGGGTTGATGCCCCGGAAGCCGCCATGTTGACCAAGTCCTGGAGCAACCGGCAGGCGATTGAAGAATTTGTAATTAACGCCGCCTGAAAAGGCGCGCTTTTTTGGAGAGTTTTTTATGGCAGGTCATAGTAAATGGGCCAATACCAAACATCGCAAAGCGGCACAGGATGCCAAGCGCGGTAAGATTTTCACTAAAATTATTCGTGAGCTGGTCACTGCTGCGCGTCTGGGCGGCGGCGACGCGGGTTCCAACCCGCGTCTGCGCGCGGCGATTGATAAAGCGCTGTCCAACAACATGACGCGCGATACGCTGAACCGCGCTATCGCCCGTGGCGTTGGCGGTGATGATGACGCCAACATGGAAACCATCATTTATGAAGGTTACGGTCCAGGCGGTACGGCGGTGATGGTTGAATGCCTGTCTGACAACCGTAACCGTACCGTTGCCGAAGTGCGTCACGCGTTCAGCAAAACCGGCGGCAATCTGGGGACTGATGGTTCCGTTGCCTATCTGTTCAGCAAAAAAGGGGTTATCTCCTTCGAAGCTGGCGATGAAGATGTCATTATGGAAGCGGCGCTGGAAGCGGGTGCAGAAGATATCGTGACCTATGACGACGGTGCAATTGATGTATACACCGCATGGGAAGAGATGGGCGCCGTCCGTGACGCACTGGAGGCCGCAGGCCTGAAAGCGGACGCGGCGGAAGTGTCGATGATCCCGTCAACAAAAGCGGATATGGATGCGGAGACAGCGCCGAAACTGCTGCGCCTGATCGATATGCTGGAAGATTGTGACGACGTGCAGGAAGTTTATCACAACGGTGAGATCTCTGATGAGGTCGCCGCAACCCTGTGATACCCGTAATCTTTCAGCCCACTGCGGTGTTGGCTCTCCTCGCTTACCCCGGTCACGTAGTGAATCTACGCTCCCGGGGATGCGCTGCGTGGCCGCCTGGCTGTGAACTGAAATCTTTAGGGTCTCACGGGTTAGTTATGACCGGAGGCGCGTGATGACCATTATTCTCGGTATTGACCCGGGGTCGCGCGTCACGGGCTACGGCGTTATCCGCCAGGTGGGACGGCAGTTAAGCTATCTGGGCAGCGGCTGTATTCGCACGAAAGTCGATGATTTACCGTCGCGCCTGAAGCTTATCTACGCGGGTGTGACGGAAATTATCACTCAGTTCCGGCCTGACTATTTCGCCATCGAACAAGTGTTTATGGCGAAGAACGCCGATTCTGCACTGAAGCTCGGGCAGGCTCGCGGCGTGGCGATTGTCGCCGCGACCAATCAGGGGCTGCCGGTGTTTGAATACGCGGCCAGGCAGGTGAAGCAGACCGTTGTCGGCATTGGCAGCGCGGAAAAAAGCCAGGTGCAGCATATGGTGCGGAGATTGCTTAAGCTGCCGGCAAACCCGCAGGCGGATGCGGCAGACGCGTTGGCGATTGCCATCACCCACTGCCACGTTAGCCAGAATGCGACGCAGGTCAGCGAAAGCAGCTTGATCCTTGCTCGCGGGCGGCTACGATAACGTCAAATCAGGCTGGATATCTATCCAGCCTTTTTTTATGATACCGCATTAGACTTTCAGTTCTTCATTCAGGAGCTCCATGTGATAGGCAGACTCAGAGGCATTATTCTCGAAAAACAACCCCCGCTGGTTTTACTTGAAACCGGCGGTGTAGGCTATGAAGTTCATATGCCGATGACTTGCTTCTATGAGCTGCCGGATGTGGGCAAAGAAGCGATAATTTTTACCCACTTTATCGTTCGTGAAGATGCTCAACAGCTGTTCGGTTTCAATAACAAACAGGAGAGGACGCTGTTTAAAGAGCTGATTAAGACCAACGGCGTTGGTCCGAAACTGGCGCTGGCGATCCTCTCGGGGATGTCAGCGCAACAATTCGTCAACGCCGTTGAACGGGAAGAACTGGCGGCGCTGGTAAAATTACCGGGGATCGGTAAGAAAACCGCAGAACGCTTGATTGTCGAAATGAAGGATCGTTTTAAAGGGTTACACGGCGATCTGTTCACCCCGGCCGTTGATCTGGTACTGACATCGCCTGCCGGGCCGACAGATGATGATGCGGAACAGGAAGCGGTTGCGGCGCTGGTGGCGCTGGGCTATAAACCACAGGAGGCCAGCCGGATGGTCAGTAAAATTGCGCGCCCGGATGCCAACAGTGAAACGCTAATTCGCGAAGCGCTCCGCGCCGCGTTGTGAGGTAAGGGATGATTGAAGCAGACAGGCTGGTATCGGCGGACAGCACCGGGTATGAAGAGGCGGCTGACCGCGCCATCCGTCCCAAATTGCTGGAAGAGTACGTGGGCCAGCCACACGTTCGTTCGCAAATGGAGATCTTTATCCAGGCGGCGAAGCTGCGTGGCGATGCGCTTGATCATTTGCTGATTTTTGGTCCTCCGGGGCTGGGGAAAACGACGCTGGCGAACATTGTCGCCAATGAAATGGGCGTCAACCTGCGTACCACCTCTGGCCCGGTGCTGGAAAAGGCGGGCGATCTGGCCGCGATGTTAACCAACCTTGAACCGCACGATGTGCTGTTTATCGATGAGATCCACCGCCTTTCACCGGTAGTCGAAGAAGTGCTGTATCCGGCAATGGAAGATTACCAACTGGATATTATGATCGGCGAAGGGCCGGCGGCGCGTTCGATAAAAATCGACCTGCCGCCGTTTACCCTGATTGGCGCCACCACTCGCGCAGGCTCGCTGACGTCGCCGCTGCGCGATCGCTTCGGCATTGTGCAGCGCCTTGAATTTTACCAGATCCCTGATCTGCAGCATATTGTCAGCCGCAGCGCCCGTTATATGGGGCTGGAGATGAGCGAAGCGGGGGCGCTGGAAGTTGCGCGCCGCTCGCGAGGGACGCCGCGAATCGCAAACCGTCTGCTACGTAGGGTGCGGGATTTTGCCGAAGTTCGCTATGATGGGCGTATCTCGGAAGATATTGCCGCTCAGGCGCTGGATATGCTCAACGTGGATGCGGAAGGTTTCGATTATATGGATCGTAAACTGCTGTTGGCCGTCATCGATAAATTCTTCGGCGGGCCGGTAGGGCTGGATAACCTCGCGGCAGCAATCGGCGAAGAGCGGGAAACCATTGAAGATGTGCTGGAGCCGTATCTCATCCAGCAGGGTTTTTTGCAGCGTACGCCGCGCGGGCGGATGGCGACGGCGAGAGCCTGGACTCATTTCGGCATCTCGCCACCGGAAATGCCGTAATTGCCTGCCGGGCGATGGCCCGGACAGGGCGTCGTCATGGCAGCCAGTCAGGCTGCCGCTTTCTTGCTCATACTGAGTATAAACAGCAGCGCGGCGCACAGTACCACCGAAGGGCCCGCTGGCGTGTCGTAGAACGCCGAGAAGGTCAGGCCGCCGGTTACCGCAATCATCCCCACGCCAACCGCCACACCCGCCATTTGCTCCGGCGTGCGGGCGAAACGGCGAGCCGTCGCGGCGGGAATAATTAGCAGCGACGTGATAATCAGCGCCCCGACAAATTTCATCGCGACGCCGATTGTCAGCGCAGTGACCAGCATCAATAGCAGTTTCACCCGTTGTAGCTTCACGCCATCAACAAAGGCCAGATCCGGGCTGATAGTCATTGACAGCAAATTGCGCCATTGCCAGAACAGAATTGCCAGCACCGTCACCACGCCAATAGTGATTGAAACCAAATCTGCCGGCGTGACGGCCAGCAGGTCGCCAAACAGATAGGCCATCAGATCGACGCGCACGTTTGACATCAGGCTGACCACCACCAGACCCAGGGACAGGGCGCTATGTGCCATGATGCCGAGCAATGTATCGACCGCCAGATGGGGACGCTTTTCCAGCCATACCAGCCCGCCGGCCAGCAGCAGAGTTACGACGATAACAGCATAAAAAGGATTGACGTTCAGCAGCAAACCAAAAGCGACGCCGAGCAGCGAGGCGTGAGCCAGGGTATCGCCGAAATAGGACATGCGACGCCAGACGACAAACGAACCCAGCGGGCCAGCCGCGCAGGCGAGCATCATCCCGGCTAACCAGCCTGGAAGGAGTAATTCAATCATTAACGGTCATTTCCCCGACGCAATACAATCCGCCCCTGCAGGTCGTGGCGGTGATTATGATGATGGCGATAAATCCCCAGTTGTTCCGCGCCGCGCTGGCCGAACATAGAGATAAATTCCGGATGCATGGAGACCACTTCCGGCGTGCCGGAACAGCAGATATGTTGGTTCAGACACAGCACTTCATCCGTTTTCGCCATGACCAGGTGCAGGTCATGGGAAACCATCAGCACCGCGCAATCCAGTTCCTGGCGTAGCTGATTAATGAGGCCGTACAGCGCCACCTGGCCGTTAACATCAACACCCTGGGTCGGCTCATCGAGCACCAGTAACTGTGGTTGATTGAGCAAAGCGCGCGCCAGCAATACGCGCTGGGTTTCTCCACCGGAAAGCTTTTGCATGGGGGCGTCAATCAGGTGTCCTGCCTGTACGCGTTTCAGCGCGGGCAGAATATCCCGTTTGTGAGTACCGGGACGCAGGCGCATAAAGCGGCTGACGGTCAGCGGCATCGTGGCGTCAAGATGCAGTTTTTGCGGGACATAGCCGATACGCAGGCGCCCCTCGCGTTTGATAATACCTTCGGTTGGTGCTACCAGCCCAAGCACGACCCGTACAAGGGTCGATTTACCGGCGCCATTCGGGCCCAGCAGGGTTAAAATTTTGCCTGGCTTTAGTGTGAGCGAAATGTCAGACAGCACGCGCCTTTGGCCATAGACCACCGCGACGTTTTCCAGTGTTACAAGATTTGTCATATCAAATTAGGGGTTGCACAAGCTAGTGAATGTTATAATATCACATCTTTCACATTCATTACGATGATTAGACGCATTATGTTACATAAAAATACGCTTCTTTGCGCTGGACTTAGCGCCGCTTTTGTATTCGCAACAATGCCGTCGGCAAACGCCGCGGTGGTCGCCTCGCTCAAACCTCTGGGGTTTATCGCTTCAGCTATTACAGATGGGGTAACGGATACCCAAGTTTTGCTGCCTGATGGGGCATCAGCACATGATTATTCACTGCGTCCATCAGATGCAAAACGCTTACAGAACGCAGACTTAGTGGTCTGGATCGGCCCAGAGATGGAAGCCTTTATGGACAAGTCAACGCAAGGCATTGCACCCAATAAAAAAGTGACGATTGCCGAGCTGGGGAGCGTGAAACCGTTACTCATGAAAGGGGACGATGACGACGACGATCATCATGGTCACGATCATGGCGCGGGGGAAAACAGTGACGATGATCACCATCATGGTATCTATAACATGCATTTATGGCTTTCCCCAGAGATAGCGCGGCTTACCGCGGTTGCAATCCACGATAAATTATTGGAACTTATGCCGCAGAGTCGAGACAAACTTAACGCCAACCTGAAGGATTTTGAGGCAAAATTAGCCGCTACCGACAAACAGGTTACTACCGGGCTGGCACCACTGAAAGGGAAGGGATATTTCGTTTTTCATGACGCCTACGGCTACTTTGAAAAGCATTACGGTTTGACCTCATTGGGTCACTTTACTGTCAACCCTGAAATCCAGCCTGGTGCACAGCGTTTACACGAAATCAGAACACAGCTGGTTGAGCAAAAAGCAACTTGCGTTTTTGCTGAGCCACAGTTCAGGCCAGCGGTTATAGAAGCTGTTGCCAGGGGGACATCCGTGCGCATGGGAACCCTGGATCCACTGGGTATCGGAATTAAGCTGGGTAAAGAGAGTTATCCGCAGTTTCTGAGCCAGATGGCGAATCAGTATTCAAGTTGCCTGAAAGGAGATTAACGAGGAAGTGAATACGTGCAACAGATAGCCCGCGCTGTCACTCAGGCATTTAATAATCTGCCACGACCTCACCGCGTTATGCTGGGGTCGCTTAGCGTTCTAACTTTAGCGGTCGCTGTCTGGCGACCCTACATCTACCACCATCCCGATTCGGCCCCCATCAGCAAAACAATTGAACTGGAGCAAAGCGACATTCGTTCTCTGCTGCCGGAAGCCTCTGAGCCTATCGATCAGGCGCCTCAGGAAGAGGAAAGCATCCCGCAGGATGAGCTGGATGATAAAGCGGATACCGATTCCGGCGGTCATGAGTATGTCGTGTCGGCCGGGGATACGCTCAGCAGCATCCTTAATCAATACGGTATTGATATGGGGGATATTGCGCAACTCTCCTCGGTGGATAAAGATCTGCGTAACCTGAAAATAGGTCAACAGCTTTCATGGACTCTGACGGCGGATGGCGATTTGCAAAGTCTGACCTGGGAGATGTCGCGCCGTGAAACCCGGACTTATAACCGGGTTGCCAATGGTTTCAAAATGAGCAGCGAGCTGCAAAAAGGCGATTGGGTCAACAGCGTGCTGAAAGGGACCGTTGGCGGCAGCTTTATCGCCAGCGCGCGCGATGCGGGCCTGACCAGCACTGAAATCAGCGCGGTGATCAAAGCCATGCAGTGGCAGATGGACTTCCGTAAGCTGAAAAAAGGCGATGAGTTTTCCGCACTGTTATCGCGTGAGATGCTGGACGGTAAACGCGAGCAAAGCCAGCTGCTTGGCGTGCGCCTGCGCTCAGGCGGGAAAGACTACTATGCGATCCGCGCTGAGGATGGCAAATTCTATGACCGCAACGGTAACGGCCTGGCGAAGGGTTTTCTGCGCTTCCCCACCGCGCGCCAGTTCCGCGTGTCGTCCAACTTTAACCCGCGTCGGCTGAATCCGGTCACCGGGCGCATTGCCCCGCATCGTGGCGTCGATTTTGCGATGCCGCAGGGGACGCCGGTGCTGTCGGTGGGGGATGGCGAAGTGGTGGTGGCCAAACGTAGCGGTGCGGCAGGTTATTACATTGCCATCCGTCATGGGCGCACCTATACCACCCGCTATATGCACCTGCGTAAACTGTTGGTGAAGCCGGGGCAGAAGGTGAAACGCGGCGATCGCATCGCGCTGTCGGGCAACACGGGGCGTTCTACGGGCCCGCATCTGCATTATGAGGTCTGGGTTAACCAGCAGGCGGTGAATCCGCTGACGGTGAAGCTGCCGCGTACCGAAGGGCTTAGCGGCGCTGAGCGGACCGATTACCTGGCGCAGGTAAAACAAGTGATGCCGCAACTGCGTTTTGACTAATCTCCCGCCAGTTAAGGCCGGTGCCATGAGCGCACCGGCTTTTTCTTTTGTGCGTTATCCAACGTATCGTTAAACTAACCCCATTATTTATACTGAGCGAAACTTTCGCGGATTGGGCATGGAAACGAAAAAAAATAATAGTGAGTTTATTCCAAAATTTGAAAAATCCTTTTTACTGCCGCGTTACTGGGGAGCATGGTCAGGCGTTTTGGCGTTTGCCGGTATTGCCCTGACGCCCGCCTCTTTCCGCGATCCGATCCTCGGCAAACTGGGGCGTTTTGTTGGCAGGTTAGCAAAGAGTTCGCGCCGTCGTGCGCAGATTAACCTGCTGTACTGTTTCCCGGAAAAGAGCGAGCAGGAGCGTGAACAAATTATTGATGAAATGTATGCCTCCGCGCCGCAGGCAATGGTAATGATGGCGGAACTTGGCCTGCGCGATCCGCAGCGCATTCTTTCCCGCGTCGACTGGCAGGGTAAAGAGATCATTGATGAAATGCAGCGGAATAACGAGAAGGTGATCTTTCTGGTTCCCCATGCCTGGGGCGTGGATATTCCGGCGATGCTAATGGCTGCCGGCGGGCAAAAAATGGCGGCGATGTTCCATAATCAGGGCAATCCGGTATTTGATTATGTCTGGAATACCGTGCGGCGTCGTTTTGGCGGGCGAATGCATGCGCGTAACGATGGCATTAAACCGTTTATTCAGTCGGTGCGTCAGGGGTACTGGGGCTACTATCTGCCGGATCAGGATCATGGCGCAGAGCACAGCGAATTTGTTGATTTTTTTGCTACCTATAAAGCGACGTTACCAGCGATTGGTCGTTTAATGAAAGTGTGTCGCGCCCGTGTTGTGCCATTGTTTCCGGTCTATGATGGCAAAACGCATCGTCTGACGGTGCTGGTGCGTCCGCCGATGGATGATTTGCTGGACGCTGACGATAACACCATCGCCCGGCGAATGAATGAAGAGGTGGAGATTTTTGTTAAGCCGCATACCGAGCAGTACACCTGGATCCTCAAGTTGTTGAAAACCCGTAAGCCCGGAGAAATGGAGCCGTACAAGCGTAATGAACTGTATCCGAAAAAGAAGTAGTTCGGGCAGACGGTCAGGATTGCATACGCTGGCCAATGGGTCATCCGGTTCATTGGCTATAGTGTTTGAGCAACGTCAGATGTTCGGCGACCAGTTGGTAGCGATACTCCGGGCGGCCGGTCAGGCCGTAGTGATTGCTGACGTAGAGAATGTTTATCTGCTCCAGCCAAATGAGATATTTTCGGCACGAAACCCGCGATATTTGTAACGCCGCAGCCAGTTCGTTGGTTGAAAAATTACTCTCCTGATGGGCATCAATCCATTGACACACCAGACGAAGCGTTTGCGGCGTGAGCCCTTTCGGTAAACGGCGGGCGCTGTCCTGATACCGGACCCCACCGCGCAGCAGGCGATCAATATCCGCTTGAACGTAGCAGGGTTTTCCACGCTTTAAGTCGCGTTTTTTGCGCCATGATAACAGCGCTTCTTCCAGACGTGGAAACTGGAATGGTTTAATCAGATAATCGACCACTCCGTAACGCAGGGCGGTATTCACCGTTAATGCATCGGCAGCGGAGGTAATCATGATGACATCAATGTTTAGCGAGTTCTGGCGCAGAACGGGCAATAAGTCCAGCCCGTTCTCGTGCTGCATATAGACATCCAGCAATACCAGATCGATCTGCGATAAATGGCGGAGTAGCGCTTGCGCTTCGTGAACCGACCGGGCAATGCCGCAGCAGTGAAAATCGGTGACGCGACTGATAAACAGGCGGTTCAGTTCAGCCACCATTGAATCATCATCGACAATCAATACATTGATCATGCAACGTTTCTCGACCTGGCGGGAAGCCGGACTTCCCGCACTATTGACGCTGGAACGCCTGTCAGAATGGCGATCGTTTATATGAGGTATAACGGGCGTGCCAGAAGGTTTTATCGATATTCTCAGCAAGTTGCTCCTCGCTTAGCATGGGGGCGAGGCCTTCCTGCATCGCGATGTGCGCAACCGCGGTGGCAATGGCCCGGGAAATCATCTCAATCTCCTCTACCGGAGGCAGTAAGCTGCCTGTTTCTCCGGTGGCTAAAGGTGAACAGGCGGCCAGAGTTTTACTGCAGGCGCTCAGCATGGCATTGCTAACACGTTCCGCTTTACTGGCCAGAATACCTAATCCCAGACCGGGGAAAATATAAGCATTGTTACACTGGGCAATTTCATAACTCTTGCCGTCATAAAAAACCGGCTCAAACGGGCTACCGGTGGCGATTAGCGCGCTCCCCTCGGTCCATTCCAGTAAATCCTTAGGCTGGGCTTCGGCGCGGGAGGTCGGGTTAGAGAGCGGCATAATAATGGGGCGCGGGCAGTGCCGATACATCTCTTTAATAATCTCTTCACTAAACAGTCCCGGCTGGCCTGATACGCCAATCAGTACCGTTGGGTGGGCGTTACGTACCACGTCCATCAACGAGAGATGAGCGGCATCGCTATCCCAGTGGCTGATATTTTCCCGTGACGTGACATGATCTTGCTGAAAGTCCAGTAAATTGGGCATCTCATCAGTGAGCAGACCAAAACGATCGACCATGAAAATGCGGTTGCGCGCTTCAGGTTCTGACAGCCCGTCATCAACCATCAGCGCAATGATTTTTTCGGCGATGCCGCATCCGGCGGAGCCACTGCCGAGAAAAACCACTCTCTGGTCGCGAATGCGTGTACCGGCCGCCGTGGCCGCAGCGATCAGCGTACCTGACGTGACGGCAGCGGTACCCTGAATGTCATCGTTGAAACAGCAAAGCTGGTTACGATAGCGATTAAGTAAGCGGGTCGCATTTTTTTGCGCGAAATCTTCGAACTGTAACAAGACATTTGGCCAGCGTTGCTTAATGGCGTAAATAAACATATCCATAAATTCAAGATACTGTTCGTCACTAATGCGCGGATGACGCCAGCCCATATACAGCGGATCTTCGAGATGCTGGGTATTGTTGGTTCCTACATCAAGCATGATAGGGAGCGTTGAGGCCGGATGAATACCACCGCAAGCCGTATACAAAGAGAGTTTGCCAATCGGGATCCCCATTCCGCCGATACCCTGGTCGCCAAGACCAAGGATTCGTTCGCCGTCGGTCACAACGATGACGTTAATATCATTGCGGGAGAACCCCTGAAGCATTTCGTCAATATTGTGACGGTTCGGCCATGAAATAAACAAACCGCGACCCCGGCGGTAAATTTCCGAAAAATGTTCGCATGCTTCACCGACCGTCGGGGTATAAATGATCGGTAGCGTTTCTTTCATATGGGTACGTAACAAATTATAGAATAGTGTTTCGTTAGTATCCTGGATGTTTCTGAGATAGATATGGCGAGCAATATCGTGCTTAAACTGGCAAAATTGTTTCCATGCGCGTTCTGTTTGTTCTTCAATGGTTTCAACGTTATGGGGGAGTAATCCCTGAAGGTTGAACGCTGTTCGTTCACCTTCGGTAAAAGCGAGACCTTTATTCAATAACGGATTTTCCAGCAGAACAGCACCGTTATAGGGCGTATATAAGGTTTCTTTGACTAGCATTTCACGACTCCTGAATATCATTTCAAATGATTATTTAGCTTCTGGGGAATATTTTTGTTTCAGTGATTAGGAAATTAAATAAATCATGATTCCTTCGGTGACGACGCCGATCGCAGTGCCCAGCAAAATGGAGGATGAGGCGGGTTCAATATACGTGTCGCTGCGGAGTGCGAACATGCCTGCGGCAATGGCGGAAGGCGTCGCGCCGATGATAATGACCTGCTGCATCAGACTATGGCTTAGACCGAAAGCCAGGCCGGCTATAGCCATCATCGCCGGTTGAATCAGATTTTTAATACTGATATTGGTACAGGTTTGAATATTGACTGCAGGACGCTCACCGTAAAATAACAGTCCAAGAGCGAACAGTGAGAGCCCGCCGGCGATTTTTCCCACCATCTCAATGGGCATACTAAGCATATGCGGCAACTGTACGCCCGCAAGACTGAGCAGTACCCCGGTAATTGGGATCCAGACAATAGGGTTACGGATAGCGTTGAACAGATTTTGTAGAATAAGCTGCCCGGCATTGAGCTGTTCCTCATCAGCGAGGCTGTGTTTGTCTCCCATCCGAATCAGAATGATGGTCAGGGGGATCATAAATATGCTGGTGACCAGGTTACCGATAAGCACCCCAAGAAACCCCTCAGGGCCAACCAGTACAGCGAGAACAGGGGCGCCAAAATAGGCCATATCGGGGAAAGCGCATACCAGGGATTGAATTGCGCTGGTTTTAATATCATGACGGAAAACATAGCGGGAGATCAGTAGCGTGAGGAAATATGACCCCATAAGGCCAATGACTAATACCGCCATAAAAGTGAAGTTTTTAATTTTATCGGGATGAGTATTTAATGCGCCAATAAAAAGATGAAAGGGGAGAGCAAAGCGAATTACCACGGTGGCCAGCACCGATGCATCCTCGCGACGGGTATAGCCAAGTTTGCCACTCAGCCATCCGAGTAGCATGATAAATACCAATGGAAAAAGGGATTGCAATAGCAATGAAGGCATAGAATGTCCTGACGTATATTATCGGGTTCGTTGTGTTTTTTAATCTAACGGGGCGATAATATGTAAAAGGTGATTATCATCACAATTATCATGGTTTAAATAATTTCACATTAAATACTTTAATTACAAATAGAGTAGGCTTGATCAAATTGCCGGGTTATATTTATGATATTAATATATTTCCTGAGCAGTGACTTTAGCTACGTAAAAATAAATTAAATTACTTAATGTGAGTTTTATAACCAGGTCACAAAGTGGGTATTAAAAATACAATGAGCTGTGTTTAATTTGAAATGATTGTGCTAACGTTTTTGCGTGTTTGATTTACATTGTGTTTCTTATTCTTTTCTTTAATTATTGCGCAGTTTTAATATTGCGTCGGTATCTTACGCTTATGTGACTTCATTATAATTCAGGTGACAATATGGAAAATAATACATTCAACCAACCAATGGATAAAACACAGCCGAAGCAGAAAGCAGTACGCTTTTTATCAAATATTGAAGTCGGCACCGTTCCGTTAACACTATTTATCGGTATCGCGGCCATTGTCACGCTCTCCGCAACCGCAGGCTTGCTGCCGAAGAACATGATCGGTGGCCTGGCGGTGATTATGACGTTAGGGTTCGCACTGGCTACCCTGGGCCGGATGGTACCGGTGCTCAAAGATGTTGGCGGCCCGGCTATTTTGTGCCTGATGACACCCTCCGTATTAGTCTATTTCGGTATGTTTGAGGCGCATACCCTTGAGACCGTGCATTTGCTGATGAAAGAAGCCAACCTGCTCTATTTCGTCATCGCCTGTCTGGTGGTCGGCAGTATTCTGGGTATGAACAGAACCATTTTGATTCAGGGGATGGTACGCATGTTCGTGCCGCTGATGGTGGGGACCGGAGCGGCTATTCTAACCGGACTGCTGGTGGGGCGCTTGTTCGGCTACAGCATCTACCACTCTTTCTTCTTTATCATCGTGCCGATCATCGGCGGCGGTATCGGTGAGGGGATCTTGCCGCTGTCGCTGGCCTATTCAGCGATTCTTGGACAAACGCCAGATGTTTATGTCGCGCAACTGGCTCCGGCGGCCGTGGTGGGCAATATCTTTGCTATTATCTGCGCAGGGTTTCTGGCGCGTATGGGCATTCGTCGTCCTTCGCTTTCCGGAAACGGCATGCTGATTCGTAGCCCCGAAGACAACAGCGTCTTTGCGCAGAACCAGAGTACGCAGCCTACCGACTTCCAGCGGATGGGCGCCGGGCTGTTAATGATTTGCGCGTTTTTCATCGTTGGCGGCCTGTTGGAGAAAGTGGTGCATATACCCGGACCGGTGCTGATGATTCTGGCTGCGGTATTCTGTAAATACACCAAAGTTATCCCGGCGTCGATGGAGTCGGGGGCACACAGCTGCTACAAATTTGTCTCTGCCGCGCTGGTCTGGCCGCTAATGATAGGTCTCGGGATGCTGTATGTTCCGCTGGAAAGCGTGGTGGCCGTTTTCTCCGTTGGTTATGTCGTGGTTTGCGGTTCTGTCGTGATGGCGATGGCGTTAAGCGGCTTTTTTATCGCTTCCTGGCTGAATATGTACCCGGTTGAAGCCGCCATTGTGACCTGTTGCCATAGCGGGCTGGGCGGGACCGGTGATGTGGCTATCCTGTCGGCATCAAACAGGATGGGGTTGATGCCTTTTGCTCAGATTGCAACCCGTATCGGCGGTGCGTCAACGGTCATTACCGCGACGATTTTGTTGAGCTGGCTTGTATAGATTAATGCGGACAGGCAAAAAAACACCTGCCAGCGGTGACGCGGGCAGGTGAGGAACGTGATAACCGCAACGTTTACTCGACGGTCAGAATACGCGTGGTGTTGGTGCTGCCGATAGTGCTCATGACATCGCCCTGGGTCACGATGACCAGATCGCCAGTAACCAGATAGCCTTTATCACGCAGCAGGTTTACCGCATCATGGGCTGCGGCTACGCCGTCATTTGCGCTATCGAAATAAACCGGCGTCACGCCGCGGTAGAGCGCCGTCAGGTTCAGCGTGCGCTCATGGCGAGACAGCGCGAAAATTGGCAGACCGGAACTGATGCGTGATGTCATCAGCGCGGTACGGCCTGATTCGGTCATAGTGATGATAGCGGTGACGCCTTTCAGATGGTTAGCCGCGTACATCGCTGACATGGCAATCGCTTCTTCGACATTGTCGAACTGAATGTCCAGGCGGTGTTTGGAAACGTTAAGGCTGGGGATTTTTTCTGCCCCAAGGCAGACACGGGCCATTGCCGCAACGGTTTCTGATGGATATTGCCCCGCGGCGGTTTCCGCGGAAAGCATCACCGCGTCTGTGCCATCCAGCACGGCGTTTGCCACGTCCATAACTTCCGCGCGGGTTGGCATCGGGTTGGTGATCATGGATTCCATCATTTGCGTCGCGGTAATGACTGAACGGTTCAGTTGACGAGCGCGGCGGATTAACGTTTTCTGAATACCGACCAGTTCCGGGTCGCCAATTTCTACGCCGAGGTCGCCCCGGGCTACCATGACGACGTCGGATGCCAGAATCACATCATCCATCGCATCCTGATCGCACACGGCCTCCGCGCGTTCGACTTTCGCGACAATTTTTGCATCACAGCCTGCATCGCGGGCCAGACGACGGGCATAATTCAGGTCTTCACCGCAGCGTGGGAAGGAAACAGCCAGGTAATCGACGCCGATTTTTGCGGCCGTGATGATGTCGGCTTTATCTTTTTCCGTCAGCGCTTCGGCGGAGAGACCGCCGCCCAGTTTGTTGATCCCCTTATTGTTGGACAAGGGCCCGCCAACGGTAACTTCGGTGAACACTTTCATGCCCTGGACTTCCAGCACTTTCAACTGTACGCGACCGTCGTCAAGCAGCAGAATATCGCCTGGCACCACGTCACCCGGCAGTCCTTTATAATCGATGCCCACTCTCTCTTTATCGCCTTCACCCTTACCCAGGTTAGCATCGAGCAGGAATTTGTCGCCGACGTTGAGGAAAATTTTGCCTTCTTTGAAGGTGGATACGCGAATTTTCGGTCCCTGCAGGTCACCGAGAATCGCAACATGACGACCCAGTTTTGCCGCAATCTCACGGACCTTATCCGCACGGATCTGGTGATCTTCCGCGGTTCCGTGAGAGAAGTTCATACGTACCACGTTAGCGCCAGCGGCGATAACCTTTTCCAGGTTGTTATCGCGATCGGTAGCCGGACCTAAAGTGGTGACGATTTTGGTTCTGCGAAGCCTTCTGGACATGTAATACTCCGTTGACTAAAACAACTTTGGTGTTGCGTGAACATGGATTCGGTAACGCCAGCGAGCAAAGCCGCTATACCTGAACATTACCGACGGTGTAATAGGATACTGCGTTGTTTCTGCTTTTATTGGTCATTGCTGTGTACACTGAGTTCTTTATCAAAGCGCGATTCCTTAAGCGCTTCCTTGACCCTCTTCAAGTTATCTCTGAATTTTGCGCCCCGGCGCAGGGTAAAGCCCGTCGCCAGCACGTCGATCACCGTCAACTGCGCCAGCCGGGAAACCATTGGCATGTAGATGTCGGTATCCTCCGGAACATCCAGCGTAATCGCCAGGGTTGATTCACGGCAAAGCGGCGTATTGGGGGAGGTAAGGGCGATGACCATGGCATCGTTTTCGCGGGCCAATTGCGCCAGCTCCACCAGACTTTTGGTTCTGCCCGTGTGCGAGATAATCACCACCACATCGTTATCACTACAATTCATACAGCTCATGCGCTGCAGGACAATATCGTCGGAGTAAATGACCGGCACATTAAAGCGGAAAAATTTGTTCATCGCATCATGTGCGACGGCGGCGGAAGACCCCAGACCAAAAAAAGCGATCTTCTTGGCCTGGGTGAGCAGGTCAACGGCGCGATTAATCGCCGTCATGTCGAGAGAATGGTGAACCTGATCTAAACTGGCCATGGCGGACTCAAATATCTTCCCGGTATAGGATTCGACGCTGTCGTCTTCATCGACATTGCGATTCACATAGAGCGTGCCGTGCGCCAGGCTCTGCGCCAGGTGCAGTTTGAAATCGGGGAAGCCGCGGGTATCCAGACTGCGACAAAACCGGTTGACGGTCGGTTCGCTGACGCTGGCCTCCAGTGCCAGGGCCGCGATACTTGAATGAATGGCCTGCGTGGGGTTCGCAAGAATGACTTCCGCCACTTTGCGCTCAGATTTGCTAAGGTTTTCCAGTCGGGACTGGATTTTTTCCAGCATATTCATTGTTAATTGGGTGCTCATTAATGGAAACGATTTCATTAATGGGTGAAATCATCAGGCGTTTTAGCAAGAATATACGCCACCGTCGGCGGAAACAGTGAGGAATGACCTTAAAATATGTTGTTTTTTTTCATTACATGATCAGAGTCGTATTTTACTCACTGAGAATCAGCCGAAACAACAAACAAAATTAGCCATATGCCTGAAGTCCTGCGCCGTAGTTTCCCCATTGTGCGATTTTGCCGCGGGAAGCGGCGCTGAGGGTTTCGGGAATTTCGTAAACACAGTACGATGCAGTGAAAGAAAATTACAAATATAGCCCGGCATAAGCATCAGGCTATCAACTAAGGAGAATGACATGGCGGTAACGCAAACGGCCCAGGCATGCGATCTGGTCATTTTTGGCGCGAAGGGTGACCTGGCGCGTCGTAAATTGCTGCCTTCCCTGTATCAGCTTGAAAAAGCTGGCCAGCTTCACCCTGACACCCGCATTATCGGGGTTGGGCGTGCTGACTGGGACAAAGACGCTTATACCAGCGTGGTGCGTGAAGCGATGGAAACCTTCATGAAGGAAAAAATTGATGAAGGTTTGTGGGCGACCCTGAGTGGACGTCTGGATTTTTGTAACCTTGATGTGAATGACACCAAAGGGTTTAGTCGTCTGGGAAAAATGCTCGATCAGCAAAATCGCGTTACGGTTAACTATTTCGCCATGCCTCCAGGTACTTTTGGCGCGATTTGCAAAGGGCTGGGGGAAGCAAAGTTGAACGCGAAACCGGCGCGTGTGGTCATGGAAAAACCGCTGGGGACCTCGCTGGAAACCTCTCGTGAGATCAACGATCAGGTGGGAGAGTTTTTTGAAGAGTGCCAGGTCTATCGTATTGACCACTACCTGGGGAAAGAGACGGTACTGAACCTGCTGGCGCTGCGCTTTGCCAACTCATTGTTCATCAATAACTGGGATTGTCGCACCATCGATCACGTTGAGATTACGGTGGCGGAAGAAGTTGGCATTGAAGGACGCTGGGGCTACTTCGATCAGGCCGGGCAGATGCGTGACATGATTCAGAACCACCTGCTGCAAATTCTGTGCATGATTGCGATGTCCCCGCCGTCAGACTTATCCGCCGACAGCATTCGCGATGAAAAAGTGAAGGTGCTGAAATCCCTTCGCCGTATTGATCGCGCTAACGTGCGTGAGAAAACGGTGCGCGGTCAGTATACCGCCGGGTTTGCGCAAGGGAAAAAAGTGCCGGGTTACCTCGAAGAGGAGGGGGCGAACAAATCCAGTCATACCGAGACGTTTGTGGCCATTCGCGTCGATATTGATAACTGGCGCTGGGCGGGCGTGCCGTTCTACCTGCGTACCGGCAAACGCCTGCCGACCAAATGTTCTGAAGTCGTGGTTTACTTCAAAACGCCGGAACTGAACCTGTTCAAAGAGACCTGGCAAGAGCTGCCGCAGAACAAGCTGACCATTCGCCTGCAACCGGATGAAGGGGTTGATATTCAGGTGCTTAACAAGGTGCCAGGCCTCGATCACAAGCATAATCTGCAAATCACCAAGCTGGATCTGAGCTACTCGGAAACCTTTAACCAAACGCATCTGGCGGATGCCTATGAGCGTTTGTTGCTGGAGACCATGCGCGGTATTCAGGCGCTGTTTGTCCGTCGTGATGAAGTGGAAGAGGCGTGGAAGTGGGTTGACTCCATTACTGAAGCCTGGGCGGCCGATCGCGATGCGCCGAAGCCTTACCAGGCTGGCACCTGGGGACCTGTCGCCTCCGTGGCGATGATCACCCGCGACGGTCGCTCGTGGAATGAGTTTGAATAACCGGAAAGCGACGCTGGTGGGGTTATTTTACCGGTAACATGATCTACCGCACTAAGTCGCATGATTTTTAATCTTTTAAGCCCCGCAGGATTCACCCTCGGGGCTTTTTTTATTACACTGCTCACAGATATTTTGCCTCTGATCCGCAGCACTGTTGCCTTAATTAGCGAAAAAGCTTCCCAACGCGCTGTGATCGGACAGATAAAATTTGAGGAGCCGTTATGAATTCTGAGATGTTACGGGTAACAAATCGTGTTATTGAACGCTCGCGCGCGACCCGCGAGGCCTACCTCGACAGGATTAATCAGGCCAAAACCGATACCGTCCATCGCGCCCAACTGGCGTGCGGCAACCTGGCCCACGGTTTCGCCGCCTGTCAGGCGGATGATAAAGCCTCGTTGAAAAGCATGCTGCGCAATAACATCGCCATTATCACCTCTTATAACGATATGCTGTCCGCGCATCAGCCCTACGAGCACTACCCGGAAATTATTCGCCAGGCTCTGCATTCCGCGAACGCGGTCGGCCAGGTGGCCGGTGGCGTCCCGGCGATGTGCGATGGCGTGACCCAGGGGCAGGATGGCATGGAACTGTCGCTGCTGAGCCGGGAAGTCATTGCCATGTCCGCCGCGATTGGCCTGTCGCATAATATGTTTGACGGGGCGCTCTATCTTGGGGTCTGCGATAAAATTGTCCCTGGTCTGGCGATGGCGGCGCTGTCGTTTGGCCATCTGCCATCCATTTTCATTCCATCCGGTCCAATGGCCAGCGGTCTGGCGAACAAAGAAAAAGTGCGAATTCGTCAGCTTTACGCCGAAGGGAAGGTGGATCGCATGGCGCTGCTGGAGTCCGAAGCCGCCTCATACCATGCGCCGGGTACCTGTACCTTTTATGGTACGGCCAATACCAATCAGATGGTGGTTGAATTTATGGGGATGCAGTTACCAGGATCATCATTTGTGCATCCCGATGCCCCGCTGCGCCACGCGCTGACCGCCGCCGCCGCCCGTCAGGTGACGCGCCTGACCGGCAACGGGAATGAATGGATGCCGCTGGGTAAAATGTTTGACGAAAAAGTGGTCGTTAACGGGATTGTCGCGTTGCTGGCGACTGGCGGATCCACCAATCATACTATGCACCTTGTCGCCATGGCGCGGGCCGCGGGGATCATTATCAACTGGGATGATTTCTCTGACCTCTCTGACGTGGTGCCGCTACTGGCGCGTCTCTACCCGAATGGCCCGGCGGATATCAATCACTTCCAGGCGGCGGGCGGCGTGCCAGTATTGGTACGCGAGCTGCTGAAAGGCGGCCTGTTGCATGAAGACGTCAATACCGTTGCCGGTTTTGGCCTTTCGCGCTACACCATGGAGCCGTGGCTGAATAACGGCGAGCTTGACTGGCGCGAAGGAGCGACAGCGCCGCTGGACGATCAGGTTATCGCCACCTTTGAAAAACCATTTTCTCGCCATGGCGGCACGAAGGTGCTGAGCGGTAATCTTGGTCGAGCGGTGATGAAAACCTCAGCCGTGCCGGTTGAAAACCAGGTGATTGAAGCGCCTGCGGTAGTTTTCGAGAGCCAGCATGATGTATTGCCGGCCTTTGAAGCCGGGCTACTGGACAAAGATTGCGTGGTGGTGGTCCGTCATCAGGGACCAAAAGCGAATGGCATGCCAGAATTACATAAACTTATGCCGCCACTTGGTGTATTATTGGACCGCCGTTTCAAAATTGCGCTGGTGACCGATGGTCGACTCTCCGGCGCATCAGGCAAAGTTCCATCAGCAATCCATGTGACGCCTGAAGCGTATGATGGTGGTCTGCTGGCGAAGGTGCGCGATGGCGATATCATTCGCGTTAACGGCCAGACGGGCGAACTGATGTTGCTGGTGGATGACGCGGAGCTGGCTGTGCGCCAGCCGCATATTCCTGACCTGAGCGGTTCGCGTGTAGGAACCGGCCGGGAAATGTTCGGTGCGCTGCGTGAGAAACTCTCCGGAGCAGAACAGGGCGCAACCTGCATCAATTTTTAAGATGATTCGATTTGTAGATCTGGCGAGAGAAAATCTGATGAAAAACTGGAAAACAACTGCAGAAGCAATCCTCACCTCCGGCCCGGTTGTCCCGGTCATCGTGGTGAAAAAACTGGAACACGCTGTGCCGATGGCGAAAGCGCTGGTTGCGGGCGGCGTACGCGTTCTTGAAGTGACCCTGCGTACCGACTGTGCGATAGATGCAATCCGCGCGATTGCCAAAGACGTTCCGGAAGCGATTGTTGGCGCCGGTACCGTCACCAACGTTGAACAACTGAAAGAGGTGACTGAGGCGGGGGCGCAGTTCGCTATCAGCCCGGGGCTCACCGAATCCCTGCTGAAAGCGGCGACCGGCGAAGGCACCATCCCGCTGATCCCAGGGATTAGCACCGTATCCGAACTGATGCTGGGTATGCAGTATGGTCTGAAAGAGTTCAAATTCTTCCCGGCGGAAGCGAACGGCGGCGTGAAAGCGCTGCAGGCGATTGGCGGTCCGTTCGCCAACATCCGTTTCTGCCCGACGGGCGGCATCTCTCCGGCAAACTACCGTGATTATCTGGCGCTGAACAGCGTGCTGTGCATCGGCGGCTCCTGGCTGGTGCCTGCGGACGCGCTGGAAGCGGGGGATTTCGACCGTATCACCAAACTGGCGCGTGAAGCGGTAGAAGGCGCGAAGTAATCTTCGCGCGTTAACTCGCAAAGCCCGGTCTGCGCTAACGTGACCGGGTTTTTTTATCAGTTTGCGCCGCAAAACCTTTGCGCAACTGACCTGTATTACCGGCCTGTCGCGGCGGAGATTTATCCCGTGACCACTACCGCAGACGCAGCCGCTTTGGCGCGAGCAACCGCTTCATCGACGTTGTCCGCTACCGCCAGGGTCACGCCTAAACGACGCGAGCCATCAATTTCCGGCTTGCCGAACAGGCGCAGTTGCAGACCCGCACCGACTGCTGCCTGGATATGGCTAAAGGTGACGTTCTGGCTGGTCAGTTGCGGCAGGATCACCGCCGAGGCCGCCGGGCCGTACTGGCGAATGGCGCCAACGGGCAGGCCAAGGAAGGCGCGGACGTGGAGGGCGAACTCAGACAGATCCTGGGAAATCAACGTGACCATGCCGGTATCGTGCGGGCGCGGCGACACTTCGCTAAAAATGACCTCATCGCCGCAAACAAACAGCTCAACGCCAAACAGACCATAACCGCCCAGCGCCAACACGACTTTGCGGGCTATCTCCTGGGCGCGCTCTAAGGCCAGCGCACTCATCTGCTGCGGCTGCCAGGATTCGCGGTAATCGCCATCTTCCTGACGGTGGCCAACTGGCGCACAGAAATGCACGCCATCGACGGCGCTGACGGTCAGCAGGGTGATTTCAAAATCAAAGTTGACTACGCCTTCGACAATCACGCGCCCGGCGCCGGCGCGACCACCTTGCTGCGCGTAGTGCCATGCTTCGGTTAACTGCTCTTCGGAACGAATAAAGCTTTGGCCTTTGCCTGATGAACTCATCACAGGCTTAACGATGCACGGCAAACCGATCCCGGCAACGGCTTCCCGAAATGCGGTCTCACTGTCGGCAAAACGGTAGGCGGAAGTGGGCAGCTTGAGTTCTTCGGCAGCCAGGCGACGGATCCCTTCACGGTTCATGGTGAGTTTCGCCGCGCGCGCGGTAGGAACGACTTTTTGCCCTGCTTGCTCCAGGATGACCAGCGTATCGGTGGCGATGGCCTCGATTTCCGGCACGATGAAATCGGGTTTTTCCTGTTCGATCAGCGCCTGTAACGTTTCGCCATGCAGCATATTGATGACATGTGAACGGTGTGCGACCTGCATTGCCGGGGCATCAGGGTAACGATCGACGGCGATGGTCTCAATTCCCAGACGCTGACACTCGATGGCCACTTCTTTACCCAGTTCGCCGGAACCTAACAACATTACTTTTGTTGCCGCAGGGCGCAGCGCCGTGCCTAATACAGTCATAACTCTCTTCCACAGTGAAAAAACATGCGCCGCATTATAAACGAAAACGTTTGCGCGTGTCTTTATGCGCGTCGATTGAGATTAGGGGCAAAATTTGTTATACTGTATAAAAATACAGTACACAAGGGGCTGCATCATGGCGGTTGAAATTAAATATGTGGTAATTCGCGAAGGTGAGGAAAAAATGTCTTTTGCCAGCAAAAAAGAGGCCGATGCTTATGACAAAATGCTCGATCTGGCGGAAGTCCTTAACGACTGGCTGGTCGCGTGTCCGCTTACCCTTGATGAAGAGCAGCGCGATAGCATGGCGATGTGGCTGGCCGAGCGTAAAGAGACTCTGAATCATATTCTGCGTTCGGGGAAATTGCCTGAGGTCCATGACCACAGCGATCGGCAACACGCCGGACCGGAAGAGGGCGACAACAGCGAAGCCGTCGCTGAATCTGAAGCTCCGGTGAAGCCGCGTAAAGTGAAAGCCGCCTGAGTTCCCTTTGCACAGGGAGTTCTGGCGGTAAAATGAGGATTATGCGCTTTTCAGTATCATATTTGCGCATCTTTAGCTGGTCATACATTTCCTGACACCTCCTCGTTTAGGCTGATGGTATCGCTTATCGCGCAACGAGGAAAAATATGTCGAACTGGCTAAATCAACTGCAGTCTCTGCTGGGGCAGCAGGGACGATCTTCTTTATCTGACGAGCAATCAAGCGGAAAAAATGTGCTGCTGCCGGGGGCGCTTGGCGGGCTGGCAGGCTTGCTGGTCGCCAGTAAATCATCGCGCAAGCTGTTGGCGAAATATGGCACCGGCGCACTGCTGGTTGGCGGTGGCGCAGTAGCGGGAACCGTGCTGTGGAACAAGTACCAACAGAAAATGCGCGCCAGTTCGCCGCAGGAACCTGATGATTCCGCTTTGCCCGCCGGGCTGACGCACTCAGCAGACTCCGTTGAACTCGATGCCCGCAGTGAACGGCTGATTATGGCGCTGATCTTTGCGGCCAAAAGCGATGGACACATTGACGAGCGTGAGCGGGCAAGTATCGAAGAGCAACTGCGCGCGGCAAATATTGATGTTCAGGGACGGGTGTTAATCGACCAGGCGCTGGCTCAGCCACTTGATCCCCGGCGGCTGGCAGAGAGCATTAACAGCGAGCAAGAGGCGCTGGAGGTTTACTACATCAGCTGTGCGGTCATTGATATTGACCATTTTATGGAGCGCAGCTATCTGAATGCTCTCGGCGAAGCCCTTAAACTGCCACTGGATGTCCGTAAGGATATTGAGCAGGACATTCAGGCGCAAAAACAGGCTATAGAGGACTAAATCCTCAGGTTTTGCTTGCATCGCGGGTGACATTTGCCACTCTTATACCTGTCATCCTTCAGCGTGTTTTGCTGCGTGCTGAAGGGCAACTAATATAAGCCGCAGAAGACTAAGTAGATGCCGCCAAAAGCCAAACGGATCCCCCATGCCATGACCTTACATGGCGATACCCGAATCGATAATTATTACTGGCTGCGTGATGATCAACGCTCGCAGCCGGATGTGCTTGATTATCTGAAGCAGGAAAATGAATACGGTAAAAAAGTGATGTCCTCGCAAAGTAGCCTGCAGAACAGGGTACTTAAGGAGATTATTGACCGAATACCGCAGCGCGAAGTGTCGGCGCCCTACAGCAAAAATGGCTATCGTTACCGTCAGGTGTATGAACCAGGATGCGAGTATGCGATTTATCAACGCCAGTCGGTGCTGAAAGAAGAGTGGGATCAATGGGATGTGTTGCTGGACGGCAATCAGCGTGCGGCGGGCAGCGAATTTTACACACTGGGTGGTCTGGGGGTTTCACCCGACAATAATATCATGGCCGTGGCGGAAGATTATCTCTCCCGGCGGCAATATAGTCTGCGTTTTTACCCTTTATACAACGGTGATGAATATCAGGAGGTGCTGGAAAACGTCTCCCCTGATTTTGCGTGGAGTAATGATTCGCAAACGTTGTGGTATGTGCGCAAACACCCGACCACGCTGCTGCCGTATCAGGTCTGGCGTCATCGCCTCGGAACGGCTGCCAGTTCAGATGTTCTGGTATATGAAGAACAGGACGATACGTTTTATGTCAGCGTTCACAAAACCACCTCTCAGCAGTTTGTGGTGATTTATCTGGCCAGCGCGACGACCAGCGAAGTGCTGCTGCTGAATGCTGAAATGGCCGACGCCGAGCCGATCTGCTTTCTGCCGCGACGTAAAGATCATGAATATAGTCTCGATCACTATCAGCATACCTTTTATCTGCGATCGAATCGCGAAGGTAAAAACTTCGGCCTTTATCGTAGTACGCTGCGCGATGAACAACAGTGGGAGACGTTAATTCCTCCCCGTCCTGAGGTGATGCTTGAAGGTTTTACCCTGTTTACCGACTGGCTGGTCGTTGAGGAGCGCCAGCGTGGACTTACCAGCTTGCGACAGATTAACCGCAAAACGAGCGCGTCTCAGGGCATTGCTTTTGATGATCCGGCCTATGTGACCTGGCTTGCCTATAACCCTGAGCCGGAAACCTCCCGTTTGCGCTACGGATATTCTTCGATGACGACGCCGGATACGCTGTTTGAACTGGATATGAACACCGGCGAGCGGCGAGTGCTGAAACAACAGGAAGTGAAAGGGTTTGAGGCCAGCCATTATCGCAGCGAGCATCTGTGGATCACTGCCCGCGATGGCGTTGAAGTTCCGGTATCGTTGGTTTATCGCCATGATCATTTCCGAAAAGGCGGCAGTCCGCTGCTGGTGTACGGCTATGGTTCCTACGGCGCCAGTATGGATGCGGATTTCAGCACCAGTCGGCTAAGTTTGCTCGATCGCGGTTTTGTGTTTGCTATCGCCCATATTCGCGGCGGCGGCGAACTGGGCCAGCAGTGGTATGAAGACGGCAAATTTCTGTGTAAGAAAAATACCTTCAACGATTACCTTGATGTCTGCGATGCGCTGCTGGCGCAGGGCTACGGCGACCCGCGTCTGTGCTATGGGATGGGAGGCAGCGCGGGGGGCATGTTGATGGGCGTGGCGATTAACCAGCGACCGGAACTGTTTCATGGCGTGGTAGCTCAGGTTCCCTTTGTGGATGTGTTGACAACGATGCTTGATGAGTCGATCCCACTGACGACCGGTGAGTTTGAAGAGTGGGGTAATCCGCAGGATCAAGTGTATTACCGCTATATAAAAAGCTACAGCCCTTATGACGGCATCCTGGCGCAGGCGTATCCGCATCTGCTGGTTACCACGGGCTTGCATGACTCGCAGGTTCAATACTGGGAGCCGGCAAAATGGGTGGCAAAATTGCGCGAGCTGAAAACCGATGACAATCTGCTGCTGCTGTGTACGGATATGGATTCCGGACACGGCGGTAAATCCGGGCGTTTCAAAAGTTACGAAGGCGTGGCGCTGGAGTTTGCGTTTCTCATTGGCCTGGCGCAGGGAACACTGCCAGGCATGGCGGAAGTATAAGGCGGGTTACTCACCGAGGTAGTGCTTAAGCGTCAGGCGCAGTTCGGGGCTCATTCGATCCAGGTTATTGAATAACCAGCGTAAATAGCCGGGATCGTTTTCCGCCACTTCTGAGACAGGCTTACCGCGATACTTACCGAAGGTAAAGGTAGAGAGCAGCGTCGGGCGGCCGGTTATGGCCGCCATCTCGTCCGGTGACCAGCCGGACGTTTTGATAATATCAAGCAGCAGAGCGGCGGTAATATAGCAGTCATACAGCGCCCGGTGGTGGTGCAGACCTGGCGGGGTGGCGACGCTGAGCTTGCGCGATTTATACAACCCCATGTTGCTGTACTTAATTCCTGGCCACAGGCGGCGGGCCAGCTTCATCGTGCAAATCCACTCGCCCTGCATTTCCGGTAATACCCGGCGGTCAAAGCTGGCGTTATGCGCGACATACCACTGACTCCCCCTGTATAACGGCACAATCTCTTCGATCCACGGCTTATCCGCGACCATCTCTTCAGTTATACGATGGATTGCCATTGCCTGCGGGGTGATGGGGCGGTCGGGGCGAACCAGGTGGCTCATGGGGTTGGTGATTTGCCCGTCGACAATATCTACCGAGGCGATTTCAACGATGCCTCCCTGCAATCCGCAGGTTTCTGTATCAATTACGCGTAGCATGGCTCGCTCCAGGCCAAAGGAACCAGCGTAATGGAATGTGCGGGGCTTGCCAACCGGGATACCAGCAAGTGACGGGAATTATTTCTGTTTCGGTTCATAGGGCAGGCGAGAGAGCGAAACCGAAGCCAGACGATGAGCGGTCAGACGTTCGCGAAACCAGTCGCGCAGATTTTCGGGCTGCTCTCTTTCGACGAGATCGGCGACCACCGGCATATTGTAGCGTTCTTTAAACGCGACGCCTGCCGCGGCGAGATCGACATTGACTTTGTCCATCTCATGCTGGGAAATCTTCGCCAGATTCTTTTCCATTGGTTTCTCCTCTGATAATGCCGCAAAAAGTACTCAGCACGCGGCAAAAAGGCAAGTCTCATACGCTTAGCTCGACTGCATCATTATACAGGGTTATTCTCTGTGCTACATACATAACAAAAAGGAATGTTGACTATGCCAACCATCGCTGGACGCATGCTGCGTCTGTCCGTATTTCTCGCCGGCGGCCTGACCGCTGCTGGCGCACTGGCTCATGCCCATCTGCAACAACCGCTTCCGGCGGCCGGGGCCGTTGTGGAGGCGTCACCGCAGGCGCTGACGCTGAACTTTTCAGAAGGGATCGAAACACAGTTTAGCGGAGTTACCCTTAGCGGGCCGCAGCATAAGTCCATCGCCCTTGGCAAACTGCGCCGCAGCGACAGTAATAAAGCCCAACTGACGGTGCCTGTCGAACAGACATTAACCTCGGGCGAGTATACCGTTGAGTGGCACGTGGTCTCCGTGGATGGCCACAAAACGAAAGGACACTATACCTTTCGCGTGAAATAGCCTCATGCTTAGCGGCATTTATGTCTGCCTGCGCTTTATCCATTTCCTCTCGCTGATGGTCACTTTTGGCTGTGTGCTTTATGGTGCGTGGTGGGCGCCTTCGGCACTTCGTCGTTTGCTGATGCGGCGTTTCTATCCGCTGATGCGCCATCTGTTACTGATCAACGCTCTGTCGGCGTTGCTGATGTTGATGGCGCAGGGCGGTTTGATGGGCAATGGCTGGCAGGATGTCTGGCAGCCTGCTATCTGGCAGGCGGTTGCCGGGACGCAGTTCGGCGGCGTGTGGGTGTGGCAAATTTTGCTGGCTTTCGTGGCGCTGGTTGTGGTGTGGCTGAAGCCCCGGCGTCCGGCCCGTTTGCTGCTGATACTTCTTGCTGCGCAATTGCTGTTGTTGGCGGCTGTCGGCCATGCGGCGATGAATGAGGGGCTCCGGGGAGTCGCCCAGCGGACAAACCATGCGGCACATCTGTTTTTTGTCGCCAGTTGGTTTGGTGGTTTACTGCCGTTTCTCTACTGTCTGCGCCTGGCACATGGCCGCTGGCGGCAGTTAGCCATTTCGACCATGATGCGCTTTTCTCGCTATGGGCATCTGGCGGTCGCCGGTACCATCGTCAGCGGGATGGTGAATGCGTTGTTTATTCAGGGCGGGCTTATCAGCGCGTCGCCCTGGGGACGAATGCTGTTGTTCAAATGTGTTCTGGTGGCGGCAATGGTGGCAATTGCGCTGGTGAACCGGTATGTTCTGGTGCCCCGCTTGTCGGTAAACGGAACGCGGGCGCAGCGGCTCATTGTGCGTACAACGCAGATAGAAATCGCGCTGGGCGCGCTGGCGCTGTTTGCCGTCAGCCTGTTTGCCACCTGGGAGCCTTACTGAATTAACGGGTTAAATCATGAAAAAAATCGTTCTGACAATGTTGTTACTGGCAAGTTCTGGCGCCGCGCTGGCCGCGCCGCAGGTGATTACCGTGAGCCGCTTTGAAGTGGGTAAGGAGAACTGGGCGTTTAATCGGGAAGAGGTGATGCTGACCTGCCGTCCGGGCAATGCGCTATTCGCGATTAACCCCAGCACTTTGGTGCAGTATCCGCTGAATGAAGTGGCCGAGCAGCAGATGAAAGCGGGCACGATCAACGCGCAGCCGATTTCGGTGATCCAGATTGACGATCCGCAGCGACCAGGACACAAAATGCCTCTCACGCCATTTATTGCGCGTGCGCAGAAACTCTGTTGATCGATATTTGCATCTGGCTATATTCGCAGTCTTCGCAGTCAAAAAACCGCCATTATCCCTGTTCGGGAGGGGCGGTTTTTTTGTTGCTCCTGGCGCATATGTCAGGAATTATTCGTCCACTTTTGTCGCGGACTGGAAAACCTGACGCGGTAAACTACGCTTATAAGGCAAGGCGACTTAGCCTGCATTAATGCCAACTTTTAGCGCACGGCTCTCTCCCAAGAGCCATTTCCCTGGACCGAATACAGGAATCGTGTTCGGTCTCTTTTTATCTGTATGTTTTTAATGCTTTTCTGGAACTGAACAATATTACCCGAATATCCGTATTCGGTCTGACCATACTCTGCTCCGCGCCGTGAGAGTGCGGATATTCTGTGAGCATGGGGAATTCTTGAGAGCAGACCATCCTTCGGTGGTTTGTTAATGGTCTTCGATTTGGCGGATTAACGCGCAGTTTTGCTGCGAAAAGGCGTGATTTCTCATGTTGGTTTTTGTTTTACCGGCGGGGAGAGGCAAGGTGAGAATTTGTAAGTGGACCCTGGACAGCATTGCAACAAAAAACTGACTAAAAAGAGTTAAGAAGAAAAGAAAACACCTGCACGTAATCAGGCCCATAGTGCAGGTGAAGTTTATGGGCCAACATCGGAAGTCGCTCAGTATACACATTTGTATGACAAATAAAACAGCGGACAGGAAAATGCGTTAACACTTCATGCGGTTATTTCATCAGGGTGTTTACTACCCGAACGGTACGACAGGATACGGCGGGCATACAAATTGCCACAGGGCCTTTATTCTGGCGCCACAAAAGTCGGATATAGCCAGCTTTCGAGATAACTCACCAGGATCCAGATTTCATTGCTAAGAATAAACCAGAGCGCAGAGGCTAAAATAGTCAACAGGATAGCCAGAAGGAGGATTTCTGTTTTGCTCATAACGGCAATAGGTGCTCGGGAAGCGTGCAATGAAGTCATGATAGTAACGAAAACCTCGTAACGGATGCAAACGCCGCGACACCAAACGGCATTTATCCTGTGGAACAGGCACTGTTAAGGATGGCGGGAGCGCGCTGGCGTGTCATGTTAATCCATGAGCCTCGTCATCCGGGAAGCCATATCGTCCAGCAACTGGAAGCGACGGCGATATTCTGCGCGTTTCTTACTGGCAATATTTTCCAGTTTCTTTCTTTCCAGCCGGAGCGGTAAACGCCAGCACAGATCCCCATCCGCAATACCCTCAATAGATTGCCAGAACTCGTCGTAACTGGCGTGAAAGTGGCGTCCTTTGCTCAGCCTGTAGCGTAGCGCCCGGAAAACGTGACCGTTATCGCTCACCCCGTAAATGCGCTGAATGTTGCAATGCGCGGCCAGCAGCCAGATGAACTCCAGCAGTAAACGTTTCGGAAACAGACCATAGCAGGCGCGAGTCGCCCGTTTAATGACCTCATGGGGGATATGACTGCGCGGGCCCTGTAGACCGCCGATGATCAATTGCCATTGCGCCTGCTGGCGGATAACGCTGAAGGTGGCGCTGGCGAGCAGGGTTTGATCGCTATCGTGCAGCCACAGGGTCGTCTCTCCCTCGCGCTCCGCTTTTCCCGCCGAGGAGGCGGAGAGGGTAAACCGGTGATCATCTTTGCCTGTGAGTATAAGCAGCGGCATCTCTTTTGCCGCGGTCATCGCGCAGGCAAGACGTGAACCGGAGAGTGAATCGATAAACTGATAGTGGCTAATGATTGCCTGCGCACGCTGGTGAGCGCTGAATCCGCGAATCAAATACTGGCGATGGACTTTTCCCGGCAAGGTTCCCTGGGCGGAGAGGAGCTGGTTGAAGTCCGCGCGCGCTGACAAATTATCCAGCATATCGCGCGTTGGCGCATAAAATAAAGCCGTGCGCAGCAAAAACTTAAGCCGGTAATGACGTTTGAGCCAGATCGGCGCGGGAGTCAGTCGGCCCATTACCAGGTCGGCAATAAGATTTTGATGTCGTTCAACGACATTAGCTGAATGCAGGCTGTTATCCGTCACGGTGAATACCTCGTTGTTATTTGGCCTGTATTCTATGGATATAGCGTGATGAGCTTAATGTCCTGGCGAACTATATTTTGTTTTCGTTTAAAATTGATTGAGGTGTAAAGATTATCGGCGGGAAGTGGAGTAATTTCCCCGTCATTATGCCAGGAGGATGAAATATGTATCAGCGCATTGACGGTTCCGCGTGGCGTAATATCTGGCTGGTCGGCGATCTGCATGGCTGCTTTACGCCGCTTGTTGCTGCGCTGCGTGAGCGAAAGTTTAACCCTTACCAGGATCTGCTTCTCTCGGTAGGCGATCTGATCGATCGCGGGCCGCAAAGTGTGCAGTGTCTGAATTTACTGGGCTGCCGCTGGTTTTACGCGGTGCGCGGAAACCATGAGCAGATGGCGCTGGAGGCGCTGGCGAGCAGCGACATGATGCTCTGGGAGATGAACGGCGGAAACTGGTACAGGCAAAGTTCGCCGAACCAGCGGCGGCGGCTCGCGGAGATGATTGGCCGTTGCCGCCGTCTGCCGCTGATTATTGAACTTCACAGCGGCGAGCAGGTGCATGTGATTGCCCATGCTGATTATCCGGCAGCGGTGTATTGCTGGCAGCAGCCGGTGGATGAGCTGCAGGTATTGTGGAATCGGCAACGCCTTAACAACCATCTGGCCGGGCGTCACCACGCGATGACCGGCGCGGACCATTTCTGGTTCGGTCATACGCCGCTTAAACGGCGCTATGACTATGATAACCAGCACTATATTGACACCGGGGTGGTGTTTGGCGGGGCGCTAACCCTGGTGGCGCTACAGCAGGCAGGTTAAAAGTCGCTGTATTCGCGGGCGGGAAGCCAGAAACGATCAATAAAATCTTCTACAGGAAAGCAGCCGCCGTGGCGTATCCGCTGATCGTTCATCGCGTTGATACACTGCCGTTCGTTATCGTAAACATCCACGACGATGTCTTCGCAGCCGCCATCCAGGTAGCAAATAAACAGCACTAAGGCAAACATTCTGCCCTCATCTCTGAGAAAACATATGAATAAGTGTAGGAGATGTCAGGTTAAGGGGGAACAAATAACCCGTCTGAGGCGACGGGTTCATTGGGTCAGGCAAGGCGCATGACCCAGGCGTCGGACTGGCGGTCATAGTGCTTACGGTAGAGGACGGAATGTTCGCCATCAAGTATGGCGGGTATGCTGGTGTCTGCGTCCCATGCATCAAGTTGCATGCATAAATCCGGATCGGATTTACAGGGAATGCTTAACGTTCGCTCTCCCTGCTGTTCGCCATGCAGTTCGGCGTCATCGATTTCAAACGCGCCGATACGTACGCTGGTTTTAGTCATAAATTAACCCCGTTTATCTGCTGAATTGTGGTACGACCAGTCAAGGGCCGACATTTTTCAGCGTAGACAAACGTGCGAAAACCGCCAGTGAAAAAATGCGGTTTTTATGCGCCGCATCACGACTTGCCGCTAAACAGCTTCCCGTCGCGGACCAGTTCGCGGGGATAGCTATTTTTTAAACGCGATCCCACTTTTTTCGCCAGTCCCAGCGGCGCGCCCTGAAAAGTGACAATGACATCGTCCTGCAGCGGGAGCGTTTCAGGGTAGATGTCGCGACCGCGATACCACTCTTCCGCCTCGGCCTGGGTCAGTTCAAAAGGCGCAGCTGGCGCGGCAAAGGCAATAATCGCTTCATGTTGCCAGCGGTAGCCTTTATTGTGCGTTTCGGCAAGACGAATCCCGATACGGGAGAAACGAACTTTACCAAATAATGCGTCGAGCGCCCGGGGAAACAGCCAGATTTCTTTATCACGCTGCCAGAGTGTATGGCTGGCGTCCCACCGCAGGCCAATAGCGGCGGCAGCGGCGGTAACGGCGGCAGATTCACGATTTTTCAGCGGGGTGAACGGAAATTTGCCAACCTTATAGCCGGGCGTGGGGAGTGGTTCGATGGCGGCGGTTTTACGCAGTCGGGCGACAAAGAAGCCTTCGCAGTCAAAAATCTGCGGGAAGACGTGCAGGAATCCCTCTTCGGTCAGCGCCTCGTTAGCCTGCGGGAACAGCGAACCGAGCGGCAACACTTCCGCGGCCTGCGGGAAGCGGGCTAATAGTCCGTTGACCACATCTTCGTTTTCCTGCCGGTTCAGGGTACAGGTGGAGTAGACCAGCGTGCCGCCCGGGCGAAGCGCGTGGAATGCGCTATCGATCAGTTCACGCTGGGTTCGTGCGATTTCCTCGTTGCTTTCCGGCGACCAGTTTTTCAGCGCATCGGGATCTTTACGCACCACGCCTTCGCCGGAGCAGGGCGCATCGAGCAGAATAGCGTCAAAACACTCCGGCAGCGCGGCGCCGAATACCCGGCCATCAAAATGCGTTAGCGCCACGTTGCCGATACCGCAGCGGCTGATATTGGCATGCAGCACTTTGACCCGACTGGCGGAATATTCATTCGCCAGAATCCCGCCTTCATTGTTCATCCGTGCGGCAATTTGCGTCGTTTTGGACCCCGGCGCGGCGGCGACGTCCATTACCCGCTGCGGCATTTCATTGTCCGCAAACAGCGCGGCGACCGGCAGCATGGAGCTGGCTTCCTGAATATAAAACAGCCCGCTGAGATGTTCCGCCGTACTGCCAAGCGGCACGGCGTCAGTGTCTTCGCGTTCGATCCAGAAACCTTCTTCGCACCAGGGCACTGGCGTCAGTTGCCAGCCGTAGGGTGCAACCCGTTGCAAAAAGTCAGCGACGGTGATTTTCAGCGTATTGACACGAATGCTTCGGCGCAGCGGACGCTGGCAGGCGTCGATAAAGTCAGCGAAAGAGAGATGCGCTGGCATCGCCGCACGCATTTGAGCGAGGAATTCTTCAGGGAGATAGACAGGGTTTTGAGCCACGAGGTGCGCACCACAACAAAATAAGGGGACGCAGTTTACCATAAAGGCTCCGGCATCGGACACCGGAGCCTTTGGTGTTAACGTGGCAGAGCGGTACCCCATTCGCGCCACTCTTTTGGTTCACTCTCCAGCAGCAGGAAATGTTTGCCATCCTGTGCTTTCGGCGCCAGCGGCGTACCCGGCGGCGTCGCAAAAGCGATACCGCCGCGAATAAACTGATTAAAGGTTCCGGTTTTTACCACTCCGCCAATCAGGCCAAAATCGAGGCTATAGCCGGAAGCCAGCCAGAATACGGAGTTGTTGCGTACCAGATACTGATAACGTTTACTGATGCGCAGTTTCACCATCACCCGATCCGACATTGAGCCAAGCGTCAGACCGGTCACCGTCCCGACTTCAAGCCCACGGAATAGCACCGGCGTACCGATACCCAGTGAACCCGCTTCCGGGGCTTCCACGATAATGCTCAGACCGTCGATATAACGTGAATCGCTAATCGTGGTTTCCTGAATTTCGAAATCACGACTCGGTGCGCCACGGCCGGGTTCGACGTTGATATAGGCCTGGAACAGGGTATCGAGATTCTCGACACCGGCTGCGGAAATTTGCGGCGTAATCACGGAGAAACGGGTCCCTGCGCGGGCAAACGTATTAACGTATTCCGGGTACAGAACGGCCTTCGCCTGTACTTCGTTTTTGGCGGTAATTAAATTCAATGATTGGATCTGGCCGATATCAATCCCCAGATAGCGAATCGGCATACCTTCCTTCATTTTTCCGGCGTCGAACGCATGCAGGGTGATTTGTCCGCCGACCGCACGGGCGGCGGTTTCCGATGCATACAGAATGCGTTTATTATCGATACGCGCGCCGGAACTGGCGCCGCTGAGGTTATCAAAACTGATTGCTCCTTTCAGCGCGCGGGAAAGCGGGGAGGCCTGGACCGTCAGACCGCTGCCGTTAAGCTGAACTTTGGCGCCGCCTTCGGCCCAGAATACGCTGTTGCTGGTCAGCAAATGACGGTATTCCGGCTGGATATGGATATCGATCTCAAAGGCGTTTTTCCGTGGACGGACGCTGATGATTTCGCCTACCGCAAATTTACGATACAGCACCACGGAGCCTGCCTGTATGTCCGGCAGCGTCTCTGCGGAGAGGCTGAGGGTGGTGGTGGGCACGTCGCTCAGGCTGTTTTCCTGCGCTTTTTCCTGATTAGCGTACAGCGGATAGTGGCGTTGCATCTCCCCTTTACTGCCCGGAATAATGCGAATGCCGCCGTTGAGCCACTCGCTGGCGCTGGCGCCAAGGAGCTGTACGCCGTCGAGGCCAACTTTGACATCAATACGGCTGTTGACCACGAATTTGCTGTCGCCATGAATCAGAGAACGATATTCCGGCATCACGGCCACCTGGAAGGTTACGCCATCGGCGTGCAGTTCGCGTTCCAGCACCTGACCGATTTGCACGCCGTGCAGGATCAACGGCTGTCCGACATTGATACCATAGCTTTCCGACGCGTTCAGCGTCACCGTAGCGACATTCGGCTCTTCGAGCAGCGATTTATCGGCCGGCAGAACCACAAAGTGGTCGCGCGGCTTGCCTTCACCGGGAATCAGTTCGAAGGTCGGTCCGGTCAACAGCGCGCTGATATCAGGATTCTCCAGAGAAATTTTCGGTTTTTTCATCTGAATCAATGTCTTCTCACGCAGCAGTCCGACGACGCTCGGGTCGACAGTCATTTCACCGGTCACTTTCCCGTCGGCATTCAGATTCAGCTTGCTAAGCAGACCAACCTCCAGGCCCTGATACATCAGCGGCGTGGAGCCCGCTTTGAGTCCCGCGCCATCGGTAAGTTCCAGTTTAATTACGACGCCGCGCTGGCTGTGGGCCAGATCGTCATATAGCCGGTAGTCGCTATTTTGTTGGGCCTGTGGCGAATTATTCGGTGAATCAAAGGCAATAGCGCCGTTAACCAGCGCGGAAAGACTTTCCAACTGGACTTTCGCGCCGCTTAAGCTGATGTCTGCCTTAACCCCGGAAACGTTCCAGAAACGGCTGTCTTTTTTCACCAGATTGGTGAACCGACGTTCAATCAGAACATCAATCGTCACGCCCTGATTGTTGGGATTAATGGCGAAGTCATAAACCCGGCCGACGGGAATCTTGCGGAAATAGACCAGTGAGCCGCTGGTTAACGCGCCTAAATCCGCCGACTTGAGGTGAATCATCAGCTCGCCGTTATTAATGTGGTATTGCGGCTGAGTATCGAGGGCGACAAAGTGATCTTCCGGATCGCCCTGGCCGGGCATCATGCCGATATAGTTCCCGCCGACCAGCGCATCAAGGCCTGAGACGCCGGCAAGAGAGGCTTTCGGCGTCACCAGCCAGAATTGTGTATCCTTGCGCAATGCATCTTTCATATCCCCTTTGATGCTGGCTGAAACTTCGATCTTGCTCAGATCTCTGCTCAGAGAGATATTCTCTACCGTGCCGACTTCCACCCCCTGGTAGCGGATGGGCGTGCGCCCCGGCACGATACCATTAGCTGACTGGAAGTCGATGGTGATCGTCGTGCCGTGATTTTGGTAGCTGGTCCAGATGAGCCAACCGGCAATCAGGAGCGCAATGACCGGCAGTAACCAGAATGGCGAGATGCGGCGTTTAGTTTTGATTTTGGCTTCAGTCGTCGAAGCGGGCGTTTCCTGACTCATGTGCGTCCCAAAGTAAGCGGCTGTCCAGCCATTCTACAGCGAGGATAGTTAATATCACTGCGGCGCCAAAATAGACCGCGGCGGGCCCCATCGTAAACGCGAGGAGCTGATCGCGATTGATTAGCGACATGGTTAATGCAATGACAAAAAGATCCAGCATTGACCAGCGACCAATCCAGGTAATCAGCCGCAATAGCCGGATGCGGGTACGTAGCCCCTGTTCGCATTTAAATTGTATGCTGAGCAGTAGCGTAAATAACACAATAACTTTAGTGAACGGCACCAGAATACTGGCAATAAAAACCACGCCAGCGATGGCGATGTTGTTGTTCGCCAGCGACATAATGCCGGAAATGATAGTGTCATCCTGGCGGGTACCGTTGATGTAGATAATCGATATCGGCAGCAGGTTCGCCGGAATCAAAAAAACCATCGAGGCAAGCAGCGCCGCCCAACTCTTTTGCAGGCTCTGCGGTTTCCTGTGGTGCAGAGGCGTATGGCAGCGGCGGCAGCGGCCACGGTTATCGCGATGGCCGGTATAATGGCAGCCAGGGCAAACTTGTAAGCGACTATCCGGCTGCTGCGCCGGGCGAGTGGGGTAAAAACGCGTCCATAGCTCCTCGACATTCAGATGAATGAGCGTCAGGATACTGAGCAACGTCAGGGAGATAAACGCGATAAGCCCGATTCCCGGTTGCAGGAACGCATAATCCTGCACCTTGATGGCGGCGACGCCGATGCCGACCAGATAAATGTCTAACATGACCCACTCTTTGAGCCGCTCCAGCATCAGCAAAACCGGGCGCAGATTCATTCCCAGCACGTTACCTAGCCACAGATAAGCGATGGAGACGACCAGCAGAACCGGCGCGACGATAGCGCAAAACAGCACCATCGCTGCCGTCAGCGGATCGCCCTGGCTGGTCATTTGCCAGATCCCCTGAAGTACGTTAGCGTCAATACGGACACCAAGCAGGTGCAAATGGAGAAGCGGCTCGGTCCAGGCAAAAGGCATTAGCAGTAGCATGGTGATAGCCATGCTACCCAGCCGGGAGAGCGACCAGTCACGACCATCACGGATTTTAGCGTTGCAGCGAGGGCACCATGCGCTTTGATTCCTTTTAAGGACCGGTAAGTGGAAGAGCAGATCGCACTGCGCGCAGCGCTGGTAATGGGCGTGCAGAATGGGCTCGCTTACCGCGTGGACGACGATCTTTTTCGCTGGCGTAATCCGGGATATTTTTAGTGGCATTTATAACGTGCGTGAATGAGTGTATCTCTCTATCTTAACCCAGGAATGAATTCATCTTGAGCATGAACGCATTTAAAGCTTATTTTATTAGAGTGTACGTGTCAGGTAGTCAGGCAACTAAGCGAATAAATAATGAACAAATCAGAATTTTACGCGGATCTGAACCGCGATTTTCAGGCGTTAATGGCAGGTGAAAGCAGTTTTTTGGCGATGATGGCCAATACCAGCGCGCTGCTGTTTGAGCGGCTGGCTAATGTGAACTGGGCGGGTTTCTATCTGCTGGAAGGCAATACGCTGGTTCTTGGCCCGTTCCAGGGCAAGCTGGCCTGCGTGCGTATTCCGGTTGGCCGCGGTGTCTGCGGTACTGCGGTTGCACAGAATCGCGTGCAGCGCGTAGCGGACGTGCACGCGTTTGACGGACACATTGCCTGTGATGCCGCCAGTAATTCTGAGATCGTCTTTCCGCTGCGGGTGCGTAATCAGGTGATCGGCGTCCTGGACATTGATAGTACGGACTACTCTCGTTTCACCGCTGAAGATGAACAGGGGCTTACCGAACTGGTTGCGCAGCTTGAAAAATGCATTTCTGCGACTGATTATCAAAAAATATTTACCCACGCCGCAGGATAATCAACGGATAACGTAGCATTTAGCGATGGCGTCATTATAATGACGCCTGTTCATGCCTGCGGCTTGTTGGCGACGTCCGTTGTAATCAGGAAATTTCATGGAAAATCAACCTAAGTTGAATAGCAGTAAAGAAGTCATTGCGTTTCTGGCCGAACGTTTTCCTCAGTGTTTTAGCGCTGAAGGGGAAGCGCGCCCCCTGAAAGTCGGTATTTTTCAGGATCTCGTCGAACGTGTTGGCGGAGAGATGAATCTCAGTAAAACCCAACTTCGCGCTGCTTTGCGTCTCTATACTTCGAGCTGGCGTTATCTCTACGGCGTTAAACCCGGCGCTGTCCGCGTCGATCTCGACGGCAATCCTTGCGGCGAACTGGAAGAGCAGCATGTCGCTCATGCCCGCCAGCAACTGGAAGAAGCAAAAGCTCGCGTTCAGGCGCAGCGTGAGGCCCAGCAGGCGAAAAAACGTGAAGCCGCCGCCGCCGCAGGTCAGTCGGAAGAGGGCGCTCGCCGTCAACGCAAACCGCGTCCTCAGATGCGTCGCAAAGAAGGCGCTGAACAATCGCGTAAACCGCGCCCGGCGGTGGCCAGGGCACCCCGTGAAGAGCGTCATACCCCTGTATCAGATGTGTCAGTATTGACCGTAGGTCAGGCGCTGAAGGTGAAAGCCGGTAATAATGCAATGGACGCCACCGTCCTGGAAATCACCAAAGATGGCGTTCGTGTACAGCTGACTTCTGGTATGTCAATGATTGTACGCGCAGAACACCTGGTGTTCTGAAACGGAGGCCGGGGCAGGCATGAACAAATTCTTTAAGCTCACCGCGTTGGCGGGCCTGCTGGTTATAGCAGGCCATGCGTTCGCCATAGATGATATCACCCGGATTGATCAAATCCCCTTGCTGAAAGAAGAGCCGCAGCATGCGACGGTGAGCGAGCGCGTGACATCGCGCTTTACCCGTTCTCACTACCGCCAGTTTGATCTCGATAATGCCTTTTCGGCGAAAATTTTCGATCGTTATCTGAATCTGCTTGATTACAGTCACAATGTGCTGTTAGCCAGCGATGTCGCGCAGTTCGCCACCAGGAAGGACCAAATCGGTGATGAACTGCGCAGCGGCAAGCTGGATGTCTTTTACGATCTGTATAACCTGGCGCAGAAGCGGCGTTTCGAGCGCTATCAGTATGCGCTGAAGGTGCTGGAGCGTCCGATGGACTTCACCGGCAATGACACCTTCAATCTTGATCGCAGCAAGGCGCCCTGGCCGAAAAACGAGGCTGAGTTGAACGCGCTGTGGGATGCGAAAGTGAAGTTTGACCAGCTTAGCCTGAAGCTGGCGGGCAAAAACGATAAAGAGATTCGTGAAACCTTAACCCGTCGCTACAAATTTGCCATTCGTCGTCTGGCGCAAACCAACAGCGAAGACGTTTTTTCGCTGGCAATGACCGCTTTTGCCCGCGAGATCGATCCGCACACTAACTACCTTTCACCGCGTAATACCGAGCAGTTCAACACGGAAATGAGCCTGTCTCTGGAAGGTATCGGCGCAGTGTTGCAGATGGATGATGACTACACGGTGATCAACTCTCTGGTTGCTGGAGGTCCTGCGGCGAAAAGCAAAGCGCTCAGTGTGGGGGACCGCATTGTTGGCGTTGGACAGCCGGGTAAAAGCATCGTTGACGTGATTGGCTGGCGTCTTGATGATGTCGTCGCGTTGATTAAGGGGCCGAAGGGAAGCAAGGTCCGTCTGGAAATTCTGCCTGCCGGTAAAGGCGCGAAAACGCGTATTATCACTTTGACGCGCGAACGTATTCGCCTTGAAGACCGTGCGGTGAAAATGTCAGTCAAAACCGTCGGCAAGGAAAAAGTTGGCGTGCTGGATATCCCGGGGTTCTATGTCGGCCTGACGGATGACGTGAAGGTGCAACTGCAGAAGCTGGAGAAACAGAACGTCAGCAGCATTGTTATCGACCTGCGCAGTAACGGCGGTGGCGCGCTGACCGAAGCGGTTTCGCTTTCCGGCCTGTTTATTCCATCCGGTCCGATTGTTCAGGTACGCGATAACAACGGTAAGGTACGCGAAGACAGCGATACAGACGGTGTGGTGTATTACAAAGGTCCGCTGGTTGTGCTGGTTGACCGCTTCAGCGCCTCGGCGTCTGAAATTTTCGCCGCAGCGATGCAGGACTACGGTCGCGCGCTGATCGTCGGTGAGCCGACCTTCGGCAAGGGGACCGTCCAGCAGTATCGTTCTCTGAACCGAATTTACGATCAGATGCTGCGTCCGGACTGGCCGGCTCTGGGCTCTGTACAGTACACCATTCAGAAATTCTATCGTATCAATGGCGGCAGTACGCAGCGTAAGGGCGTCACGCCGGATATTATGATGCCGACCGGTACCGAAGAACGCGAAACCGGCGAGAAGTATGAAGATAACGCGCTGCCGTGGGATAGCGTCAACGCCGCAAGCTATGTGAAATATGGCGATCTGACGCCGTTTGAGCCGGAACTGCGGAGGCTCCACGATCAGCGTATCGCGAAAGATCCAGAGTTCCAGTACATCATCAAGGATATTGCGCGCTATAACGCGATGAAAGACAACCGCAACATCGTTTCTCTGAACTACGCGAAGCGTGAAAAGGAGAATGAGGAAGATGATGCGATTCGTCTGGCGCGCATTAACGATCGCTTGAAACGGGAAGGCAAACCGTTACTGAAGAAACTGGAAGATTTACCGAAGGATTACCAGGAGCCGGATCCGTATCTCGATGAAACGGTTGATATTGCGCTTGACCTGGCTCATCTGGAAAAGGAACCGCCAGCCGGTAAATAAGCATACAACGGGCACAAGTGATTGTGCCCGTTTTCATTTCACTCACTGCTGCGCGTCCTGTGGGCACAATGTCGGTCAGTTCAGTCGCTCTCCGGGATTTTACGCCGGTTTATTCGCCTGGGTAATTATCCTTTTTCTTGCCGTGCTTTGGCGAAATAGCGCATTTTTCCCCATGTAGATCTGTGGCCTGTGAACGGCATCGCGCGTTTCGCTCGCACCATGATCCGGATGTTTTTTGCTTAATCTCAACAAAATGTCAACCTCTCTTCCGGGCGTCAGCAAGATGCTACAAAATGTAAAGTTGTGTCTTTCTGGTGACTTAGCCGCCCCTGATAGTTGAAAATTGGTGTTCTACCCATACCATGTGGGTAATCGCATAGTGCGTTTTGTTAAATTGAGGTTAAAAGAAAATTATGATGCGAATCGCGCTTTTCCTGCTGACCAACCTGGCAGTGATGGTGGTATTCGGGCTGGTGCTAAGTCTGACGGGAATTCAGTCAAGCAGCATGACCGGGCTGCTGATCATGGCGCTGTTGTTTGGTTTTGGCGGTTCTGTCGTTTCGCTGCTGATGTCGAAATGGATGGCGCTAAAATCGGTGGGTGGAGAAGTTATTGAGCAACCGCGTAACGAAACCGAACGCTGGTTAATGAATACTGTCGCACAGCAGGCACAGCAGGTGGGAATCGCTATGCCGCAGGTGGCTATCTACCATGCGCCAGATATTAACGCTTTTGCAACTGGCGCACGTCGCGATGCGTCTCTGGTCGCCGTGAGCACCGGGCTGTTGCAGAATATGAGTCGTGATGAAGCAGAAGCGGTTATTGCCCACGAAATCAGCCACGTAGCAAATGGTGATATGGTCACCATGACGTTGATTCAGGGGATCGTAAACACCTTCGTTATCTTTATCTCGCGTGTTATCGCGCAGATTGCGGCCGGTTTCCTCGGCGGCAACCGTGATGAAGGGGAAAGCAGCAACGGTAACCCGCTGATCTACTTCGCGGTTGCCACAGTGCTGGAGCTGGTATTTGGTATTCTGGCCAGCATTATCACTATGTGGTTCTCCCGCTACCGTGAGTTCCACGCGGATGCCGGTTCAGCAAAACTGGTGGGGCGTGAGAAGATGATCGCTGCGTTGCAGCGACTGAAAACCAGCTACGAGCCGCAGGAAGCCAGCAGTATGATGGCGTTTTGCATCAATGGTAAAGCGAAATCTATGAGCGAGCTGTTTATGACGCACCCGCCGCTGGATAAACGTATCGAAGCGCTGCGTAGCGGAGAATATCTGAAATAACGCTTCGCGTCGGGAACAGGCACTAAAATCCGCAACTTTCGGGCCTAATGCCGTTCACTTAAGCAAATCATCGGTGTTATCTTTTGTTTTATTTGCCTGTGGCAATTGCATTATCGGTGGTTCTGGCGAGCATGACGCATTTTTCGTTTTCACCCATTCAGATTCCGTGGTCTGTTCCGTTCACGATAAATTCGCGGATATTCGTTATATCCACAGCGTGTGAACGGGCAGGGGGACGTTTCGCCCGTCCCCCTGCACCCCCGGCATTGCGCTGAAAACCTGCCGCTGCGCGGTCCGCTCCACTCCGGCTTCATCTGGCGGACCGGGCGGGACTCGACGTCCCTGTCTCGACCCGCCCTCTGGCCGCCGTCCTGGCGGCCAGTCCTGGATGCGCGCCTGCGTTCTCGCCAGGTTTCCTTGATGCGCCCAACCCCCATGCGGTGAGTCCGTTATTCGTCAGGGGCTTTTCAGAGGCTGAAAATTATAAAAAGGTTATATCCTTTATATTTCAGCCCGTATCAGCTCAGTTAGTGAATCAACCGAATCAGATTTTCGTTGAAACCACCGATTGACAGAACCGCTCAGCCAGCCATAAACGCAACTGACAGCCCTTAACTGACCAGCATTACAACCTTCGGACTATCCCTTTTCTACAGCCCGGTGCGTGGCTGCGTGACGCGAAGTCCGCTGACGGCGGCGGCAACAACCGCAAGTGAACCAGCCAGCACAAGCGCGGTGTGGGTTCCGTCTGTGTCCAGCAGATTAAACAGAAGCGCCACCAGCGCCGCGCCGATGCTTTGCCCAAGCAGACGCGCGGTACCCAGCATGCCGCTTGCGCCACCGCTACGATGCGCGGGCGCTGATGAGACGATGGTGTGATTATTGGGAGATTGAAACAGACCAAAGCCAGCGCCGCAGAGCGCCATTCGCCAGATGATATCCAGATCGGCAGGCGCAGAGGGCAGTAACGCAAGACCGAACAGACCTCCGGACATCACGAGGAGTCCGATCGCGCCCAGCAGACCCGCATGAACTTTTTCAATCAAATATCCCGCCAGCGGCGCCATGACCATGGTAGCCAGTGGCCACGGTGTCAGGAGCAGGCCCGTCTCCACTTCGCTGCGGCCCATCGTTGATTGTAAGAAGAACGGCAGCGAAACCAGTGCCAGCATCTGCGCGCAGAAAGAGCAGATTGAGGTACAAATCGAGAGAGAGAATAGCGGGATCCGCAGCAGATCCACGGGCAACAGAGGAACCGGCATCTGTAGCTGACGGCGGACAAAAAAGACGCCAACGACCAGCATTACAGCGAGTTCCAGCAAAACTCGTTGGGTGGACTGGCCCTGGGCGAATCCGCCGAGAGCGGTGATCAGCAAGCCAAAAGTGAGCGCATTCATGATCGCGCTTGGCAGGTCGAAGCGGGTTATTTTACTTCGCCCGGCATTCGCTGGCAGAAAACGCAGTGCGAGAATCAGCGAAATAATACCCAGAGGTACGTTAATCAGAAACAGCCACTGCCATGAAGCTATTGCGAGAATGGCTGCCGCAATTGTTGGCCCCAGCGCCGAAGAGACCGCCACAACGAAAGAGTTGATCCCCATTCCGCGACCGAGGAAGCGTTGAGGGTAAATCAGACGTATCAGCGCGGTATTGACGCTCATTAACGCAGCACCGCCGAGGCCCTGCGCGACACGCGCCAGCGTAAGCATCTCCAGACTACGTGAGAGCGCGCAGGTCAGTGAGGTAAAAGTGAAAACCACCAGTCCGATTTTATAGATACGCCGGTAGCCGACCATATCGCCGAGGAACGACAGCGGCAGTAACGCGATTACAATGGCGATTTGATAGGCGTTAACTATCCAGATTGAGGACGCTGGCGAGGCATTCAAATCGCTGGCGATTGTCGGAAGTGCAACGTTGGCGATTGCGCCATCCAGCACCGCCATGGTTAAACCTAATATGATGGTCAGAATGGCGCCGTAACGCTGTGGTAAAGGCAGGCCATCTGGGATGTTATTATTCATGCGAAATGTATGTCTTTATAGAAACTATTTACTGGATAATGATTTTAGCATTGATTATTCAGCGGTATGTCGCAGATTTGTAACCAAGACGCAGAAGAACGATTGCGGGTATCGGGATGCGAATTTATAATAAAAACTGGTTCTGATTTTTATAAAACAGTTGCGATGAGGTGATAAATGGCAGTTGCGGATTTGGATAAACAGCCAGATTCTGTCTCTTCGGTATTGAAGGTTTTTGGCATTTTGCAGGCGCTTGGTGAAGAGCGTGAAATCGGCATTACTGAACTGTCCCAGCGCGTTATGATGTCAAAAAGCACCGTTTATCGCTTTTTGCAGACCATGAAATCGTTGGGTTATGTGGCGCAGGAAGGTGAATCGGAGAAATATTCTCTGACCCTGAAGCTCTTTGAACTGGGGGCGCGGGCATTGCAGAATGTCGATCTGGTGCGCAGCGCAGACATTCAGATGCGTGAGCTTTCTCGTCTGACGAAAGAGACTATCCATCTGGGCGCGCTTGATGAAGACAGTATTGTCTATATCCATAAAATCGACTCAATGTACAATTTGCGCATGTACTCGCGTATTGGTCGTCGTAATCCGTTGTACAGCACGGCAATCGGTAAAGTGCTGCTGGCATGGCGCGACCGCGCGGAAGTCGAGCAGATTCTGCAGGGCGTAGAGTACAAGCGCAGCACGGAGCGAACCATCGCCAGCACCGACGCGTTACTGGCGGTTCTGGATAAAGTTCGTGAACAGGGGTATGGCGAAGATAACGAAGAGCAGGAAGAAGGGTTGCGCTGCATCGGCGTACCGGTCTTCGACCGTTTCGGCGTGGTCATCGCCGGGCTGAGTATCTCTTTCCCGACGCTGCGTTTTTCTGAAGAACGCCTGAACGAGTATGTGGCGATGCTGCATACGGCGGCGCGTAAGATTTCTGAACAGATGGGCTACAACGATTATCCGTTCTGACCTCGTCTCGCTTGTCATTCGGGCTACGGTGTAGCCCGGATCATGACTAACCGTTGTCAACAACTATGGCGCTTTTTCGCAGAATAGGGCAATCGGTAATGCCGATAATACCGCTGCTGGAATGAACATATTGTGCGGTACTGATGCCGCGGGCGGTAAGATATTTGCACTGTAACCCTAATCCGCCGACATTTTTACTGCTACCCATTAAAACACCATAACCGCTTAATAACACGGCAATCCACAGGATAGCCAGTACCATAATGGTACGAATGAACAATCGCATTATTGCCTCAAGATTTATATTATCCCGGCGTTTATTCTCTCATGAACACGCGCTGAAACAAGTCCATGATTCCTAAACGTGCCTTTCGTCTTACAGTTAGCCGCGGTTTAAGAAGGTCATGTTATCCTGGCGACATCTGATACTGACGCGGAGAGTGGAGTGAAAAAATTACGGTGGGTTTTGCTGATAGTCATCATAGCGGGCTGTCTGCTGCTATGGACTCAGATGCTTAACGTAATGTGCGATCAGGATGTGCAATTCTTCAACGGCATCTGCACTATCAACAAGTTTATCCCCTGGTAAGACAATTTTAATCTGACTGATTTTCTTCTGCCATGTGAGTGGTAGAATGTACGCCTTCTCTTTGAGGTGGTGAAATGAGTGAATTACTAAATTCTGGCGTCGTAAGTCTGGCATCGATGGTACTTTCCATTGTGCTGTTACTCGTCGGCCTGTTGTTATGGTTTTTTGTTAATCGCGCCAGTTCGCGCGCCAATGAGCAAATTGAGCTGCTGCAAGCGTTGCTGGATCAGCAAAAACGGCAGACCGCGTTGCTTCGCCGTCTCTGCGAGGCCAATGAACCGGAGAAAGAGAGCGTGGCTGAATCTTCCTCCGCAGAGACGCGCAAAGGTGACGACGACCTTATCCGCCTGGTCGCTGAGAGGTAGTTTTGCTGAGCAGGCGTGCATCAGCGTGGTGTGTGCCTGCATATCACCCCTTCCTATAACTTATTCTTATCTGTTCTCTTTATCCCTCTTGCCGTGCGGTAAAGGGGCGGCCATTCTCTTTTCATCCTTATGTTTCAGCACGTTGCTTCGGCAAAAAAATAAAAGGAATAACCAGACTCATCTTGTGCCTGATAGTAAAACCTTGTCATCAATACTTCATTATTAACATTTAATATCGCAACACTATTTCAGTGCTTTTAGTTAGCGTATTTCATTATTACGGATGACCAGGGTGTTTCGCAAATTTCCAGCTATAGATATGAGCAATTTGGTGCATCGTTATGCAGTTGTCCGGTTGTTTTTTAAGCCTGATCGTGGGTGTCCTCGGCAGGATGATCGGAGTGAAGTTGTTGAGCTATAGTAAAAAAGTTAACGATACAGGCCCTGTTTTCTGACGGATGGCAGGGCGGCGTGAAGTCGATGGAGAGGCGAGCTAAGGCGCATAAATGTGCAGGCGATCAAATGATTACCTTATATTATGTGCGAGCGATCGTGAGCCGTCTAAAAATGGCTTGCCATTATTTACGTAGTATGTGATAACACATTTCGGGTCAAACGAGGTACAGTTCTGTTTATGTGTGGCATTTTCAGTAAAGAAGTCCTGAGTAAACACGTTGTCGTTGAATACCGCTTCTCTGCCGAACCTTAATATTAGTGCCTCATGCAGTGATGTGTCAGTTTTATCTATGTAAGTGCCTAAGGGCGAAGAAAACAGTCTAAGGAATTTTGCAAATGGCAAAGATTAAAGGTCAAGTTAAGTGGTTCAACGAGTCTAAAGGTTTTGGTTTCATTACTCCGGCTGATGGCAGCAAAGATGTGTTCGTACACTTCTCCGCTATCCAGGGTAACGGTTTCAAAACGCTGGCTGAAGGCCAGAACGTTGAGTTCGAAATTCAGGACGGCCAGAAAGGTCCAGCTGCAGTTAACGTAACTGCTATCTGATTAAGACCAATGAATCTTGTGAGAAAGCCTTGCGTTTGCGAGGCTTTTTAGTTTTTATTGCAAAACATTTCATTTTCGCCTCCTCCGTTGCGCTTTGTTGCAAAACAACACCTTTATTAGCACTGTTTAGCAGTCTGTTTTGTATATTTTCTGTTAAATCAGGTGGTTGCAAAATAATGCTGGAGCTAAGGTGCAAAAGAACAAAAATAAATCAGCCGCCAATTTTACCCCTCTTCGGTTTGGGTTGTTGTGCGTAGCTATTCTCGCATGTCTTGGGCTGCTGCTCGCCCGGGTCGGCTGGCTGCAGATTGTCTCCCCTGACAATCTGGTGAAACAAGAAGATATGCGTTCTTTGCGTGAAGAGCCCATTGATGTGCCACGTGGAATGATCAGTGACCGCGAGGGGCGGCCACTGGCGGTCAGTGTTCCGGTGAGCGCTATCTGGATCGATCCGCAAACGACCCTTGAAAAAGGAGGCGTAGGGTATAGCCCGCGCTGGCAGGCGATGGCTGAAGCTTTACATCTTAACCTTAGTGAACTGGCCCGTCGCATCGCCGCGCATCCTCATGCGCGCTTTCTCTATCTGGCGCGCCAGATAAATCCTGAACAGGCGGAATGGATTGATAAACTTCACCTACCGGGGATCAACCTGCGCGATGAATCGCGTCGTTTCTACCCGGCGGGCCATGTCGCCGCTAACCTGCTGGGCTTTACCAATATTGATAATCAGGGAATTGAAGGGGTTGAGAAGAGTTTTAATGCCCAGTTAACCGGTCAGCCTGGGCGTCGGCTGGTACGTAAGGATCGCCACGGCAACGTTATCGAAAATATTACGGAAGTGCCTGCTGTTCCTGCCCACAATTTGCAGTTAAGTATTGATGAGCGTCTGCAAACGGTAACCGAAGATGCCCTGGATAATGCCGTACGCTGGAACAAAGCGGAATCCGGCGCGGCGGTGTTGATTAAAATCGATACCGGCGAGATCCTGTCGATGGCCAGCTACCCGGATTTCAATCCCAATAATCGCGATGACGCGAAACTGGATGATTTCCGCAATCGTGCCATCAGCGACACGTTTGAGCCCGGCTCAACGGTGAAACCGCTGGTGGTGATGACCGCTCTGCAGCAGGGGATCGTTCAACCGGATAGCGTCGTGGATACCCACCCCTTTGTTATTGATGGTCACCGTATTCGTGACGTAGGTTACTATCCTGAACTGAGCCTCACCGGTATTCTGCAAAAATCCAGCGATACCGGCGTTTCGCATTTATCTCTGGCTATGCCGGTACAGCATCTTATTGATACATATAAGGCATTTGGCTTCGGTGAATCGACCGGATTAGGGCTGACCGGCGAAAGTGCGGGGCTGATGCCTAATCGCCGCTATTGGGGGCAACTGGACCGGGCAACCTTCGCCTTTGGGTATGGTCTGATGGTGACACCTCTACAGTTGGCACATGTTTACGCCACGATCGGCAGTTTCGGTATCAAGCGGCCGCTATCGATTACCCGCATCGACCCGCCGGTAATGGGGACCAGGGTGATGCCTGAGAAAATCGTACACGAGGTCGAACACATGATGGAAAGTGTCGCTTTACCGGGCGGTGGTGGCGTCAAAGCCGCGGTACGCGACTACCGGGTTGCGGTAAAAACCGGAACCGCAAAAAAAATCGGCCCGGATGGGAAATATATCGATAAGTATATTGCCTACACTGCGGGCGTTGCTCCTGCCAGTAACCCGAAATTTGCGCTGGTGGTGGTGATGAATAACCCAAGCAATGGATCGTATTACGGCGGGGCGGTTTCGGCGCCGGTATTCAGCCAGATTATGGGCGATGTTCTGCGTCTGGAAAACGTCATCCCGGACGGGATGCCGCAGGGCTCAGCGAATCTCATCGTGATGCATAATGATAAGGTGCAGTCGCCTGCGTTGTAACGGTGGTCTGTGGGGAAGAATAGCGCTACACTTTCGCCCTTTCTGCAACACCGGAGTTGTTATGTCTTACAGTTGCCCGCTTTGCCACGCGGCGCTTACTCGCCGCGATAGTAGCTATATCTGCCCGCAGCGGCATCAGTTTGATCTGGCGAAGGAGGGATACGTTAATTTGCTGCCGGTGCAGTTTAAGCGCTCCCGCGATCCGGGCGACAGCGCTGAGATGATGCAGGCCCGGCGAGCCTTTCTTGATGCCGGGCATTATCAGCCGCTGCGCGAGGCTATCTGCGCTTATTTGCAGACGTTCGCGCCGACAGATTTACTGGATATCGGCTGCGGTGAAGGGTACTACACACACGCTTTTGCGGCTATCGCCAGTCATTGCTGGGGGCTGGATGTATCAAAACCTGCGGTCCGCGCGGCGGCAAAGCGTTATTATCCGCAGGCTAATTTTTGCGTTGCCTCCAGCCAGCGTCTGCCATTTGAGAATGAAAGCCTTGATGCGATTGTGCGAATTTATGCGCCCTGTAATGCCCTGGAGCTGGCGCGTGTGGTCAGGCCCGGAGGCTGGGTGATTACCGCCACGCCAGGGCCTCGCCATTTGCTGGAGCTGAAAGGCGTGATATACGACGATGTGCGCTTGCATGAGCAGAATTCTGAAGCGATGCCAGGGTTCACGTTACGTCATCAGCAGCGGCTGGCCTATCCGATGCAGCTGAGCGGCCATGAGGCGGAAGCGTTACTACAGATGACGCCGTTCGCGTGGAGGGCGAAGCCAGAGGTTCGTGAAATGCTGCGCCAGCAGGTATCATTTGACTGCCAGACCGATTTTGCTATTCACTGCTGGCAGCGCGACGTCTGAGTCATCAGCCGATGAAATGTCCCCAAAGTATTTGAACGCCAATACCAATCAGTACGATACCGCCGAGTATTTCAGCCCGTTTGCCGAGCAGCGGGCCGATAAAACGTCCTACCATAATACCGAGTGTTGACATTATCAGCGTGGCGCAGCCGATGGCCAGTGCGGTAGCGATAATGTTGACTTGCAGAAACGCCAGACCTACGCCGACGGCCATTGCGTCCAGACTGGTAGCGAAGGCGGTGGTGACCAGCAGCCAGAAACTATGGCGGCGGGGAACGTCACACTCCGGGATATCGCTGCTGCGGAATCCTTCGATAAGCATGCGTCCGCCAAGAAACACCAGCAATACAAAGGCAATCCAGTGATTCCATTCCAGAATGAACTGGCTGGCGATCATTCCCAGTCCCCAGCCAACCAGAGGGGTAAGCGTTTCGATAGCGCCAAAGATAAGTCCCGTACGCAGGGCTTCGGAAAATTTAGGTTTATGGAGGGTCGCACCTTTACCGATAGAAGCCGCGAAGGCGTCCATCGACATGCCGAAGGCAAGAAGAATTGTAGCGGATACATTCATAAGAGCGTCCTGACCGGGGATAATCCATATGACACATCGCCGCCCCCAGTAAATATATGTCGCGTTTCCTGATGATGAAACGCCACATACAGCAGTGATGCGTCTATGGTCTCGCCTGGTTGAATATCTTCTTCAACCCGCACGTGCCACGTTTTGCAACGAGTATGTTGACACGTACATTTCCTGACGGGCAGGAAACTGGCTACTCCCCAACGACGGGCGCAACCTTAACATAATTTTAGAATATAAAACAATAACAGAAGCAGGTTATTTTGCTAACCAAATGATAACGATTTTCATTTCTTTTTTAAAGTGAATAATTCGTTAATGAATATCGTTAAAGAAACTGAATGAAATATAGCAGTGGCTATATTTCATTCGTTAAAAAAGGCAAAAAACATAGCGATGGCTATATTTTAACTTATTGAATTGAAATAAGAAGCTTGTATATCATTTCCAGATCGTCGATATTTCGTACACGAATAAGCAAGCGCCGTTGCTCTAATTGCACGACCAGTACACCATCTTCCGATAAATTCATCGCTTTAATTCGCTTATATTCAATCCAGATATTGGCGAAGAAAAAACCCTCTTTTTTGAAGATGATTTTGGGTATGCGGATCGCGAAAAGATATACCCCCATTAATGCCAGGGCAGATAATAGCCAGGTGGTGATAAGCGCTCCCTGGTTGGCAATATTGTTATAAATCAGTATGGCGATGAGGCCGACAAAAATAATGCCATCAACGCGATTGCGACGGAGCAGGGGGATAGTCAGCAGAACCGGGCCATGACGATGCGGCGTAATGAACTGGTCGTAAACCGCAAAGACGAGCAAGGCGAGAATAAACAGGATTAGCACCCAATCCGTGATTGTCATCGATCCTCCAAATAAAAAACCGGGGGCAAGCCCCCGGCGCACAACACGATGATTACTGACCCAGCAGGCCGATAGCGTAACCCACGATACCAATGACGAAGAAGCCAACGATGATCCACAGGGCGTTCACTTTCTTCCTCAACAGCCACATACAGGCGAAAGTCAACAGCAGCGGCACCAGTCCGGGCATCAACTGGTCAAGGATAGTCTGCACAGTGGTCACGCGCGTCTGACCATCTTGTCCGGTGATGGTGGACACCACCAGTGGAATATTCACGTGTGTCCACTTGTTAACCAGCGCCCCCATAACAAACAGGCCGAGAATGGACGCGCCTTCGGTCAGTTTTTGCAGGAAGCCGCCGCCCATGTCTTTAACGATATTGATACCTTTACGGTAACCATAGGCTACGCCGTAGTAACGCGTCAGCAGACGCACTGCGTTAAACAGGATGAAGAACAGCAGAGGGCCGAGCAGGCTGCCGCTCATCGCGATACCTGCGCCGAGCGCGGCGAATACCGGGCGGACGGTCCCCCAGAAGATAGGGTCGCCGACGCCGGCCAGCGGCCCCATCAGACCGACTTTGATACCGTTGATGGCGGCATCGTCGATTTCCGCGCCGTTAGCTCGCTGCTCTTCCATTGCCAGCGTTACGCCGAGAACCGGCGCCGCAACGTATGGGTGGGTATTGAAGAACTCAAGGTGACGTTTAATCGCCTGTTTACGCGCATCGTTGTTCTCCGGGTACAGACGACGAATCGCCGGCACCATAGAGAAGCAGAAGCCCAGGGCCTGCATACGTTCGAAGTTCCATGAACCCTGAAACAGGTTAGAACGAATGAACACGCCACGAATATCACTATGAGTGAGTTTTTTCTCGCTGGTAGTTTTAGTCATATCAACCATTTCGCTCACCTGTTAGTCCAGTTCGTTATCGAGATCGGTAGTACCAGCCGCCTGCGCTGGCGCACCCGCGACGCGGTTATATTTCGGGCTCAGCTGGATGTAGAGGATAGCCATCACCGTACCGATCACACCCAGAGCAACGAGGTTGAAATTGGTGAAGGCAGCGGTAACAAAGCCCAGATAGAAGAACGGCATCAGGTAGCCCGCACGCATCATATTGATGACCATCGCGTAACCAACTACCACGATCATGCCACCCGCAATGTTCAGCCCCCCGGTAACCACTTCCGGAATCGCGTTCAACATGCCCTGTACTTCGCTGGTACCGACGGATATCGCCACAATAACGGCGGGAATGGCGATACGCATGGCCTGCAGGAACAGGGATGACACGTGAATCCAGGAAATCGCTGTCAGGTTGCCGTTTTCTGCGGCTTTATCCGCAGCGTGCTGGAAGGCAACGGTGATGGTACGAACGATAATTGTCAGAACCTGGCCTGCCGCGGCCAGCGGGATAGCCAGCGCGATACCGGCGCCAATACTTTGATGGCCAGCGATAACCAGCACGGTAGAGATGATGGAGGCGAGGGCAGCATCCGGCGCAACGGCGGCACCGATATTCATCCAGCCCAGGGCGATCATTTCCAGGGTACCCCCGATAATGATACCGGTTTTCATATCTCCGAGAACGGCGCCAATCAGCGTACAGGCCACCAGAGGACGGTGAAACTGAAATTCATCAAGTACCGACTCCATACCCGCAATACACGCGACGATGAACACCAGCACAATCTGAAGAAAGGTAATCTCCATTGTACTTCTCCTGTTGATTAAGTGTTAAGTTGAAAATTGGGCTGTTGTCCGCAAGATGGCTTATTTCACCTTGCTGATTAGATCCATCATTTTCAGTTTCTGGTCGGTGGAAACTTTGCGGGCTTCCAGTTCGATACCGCGCGCATTCAGCTTTTTGAATGCTTCAATATCTTTCTCATCGACCGAAATGGCGTTGTTCACCTGCGTTTTGCCCTGGCGGAAAGCCATACCGCCAATATTAACGCTGGTGATTTTCACGCCGCCTTCAACAACGCGCTCAACATCCGTTGGGTTGGTAAATAGCAGCATAATGCGCTCGCCTGCGTATTTCGGGTTGTTATAGACGCGAATCATCTTCGCAACGTCTACAACGTGGGCGGTCACGCCCGGAGGTGCAACTTGAGTCAGCAACGTCTTACGCACGGTGTCCGCCGCAACTTCATCGCTGACGACGATAATGCGGGTCACATTCGTTTCTTTGGTCCAGCGCGTGGCGACCTGACCGTGAATTAAACGGTCATCAATACGCGCAAGCCCAATCACCATATAGTCGTCCGGACCCATTGGTTTCACCGGTGCGGCCGCTTTTGGCGCTGCGGCCTGCGCCGGCGCGGCCTTCTCTGCCGGCTTGGCCTTCAGCGCTTTTACACCTTCGCGACCGGTTTCCACCGCCAGGGCGACCAGTTCATCAAACGACGGGTTATCGTCACGCGCCATCAGCGTTTCTACCAGCATCGGGATGTTGACACCCGCGATGACCTCATAATGTTCTTTATCGACGACAATGCGGCTGGCGGCGTTAAACGGGCTGCCTCCCCATGTATCGACGAGAAATAACACGCCTTCTGCCGTATTCAGCGTTGCCAGTTGAGCGTTGTACTTTTCGATTAACGTTTCTGCGTTCTCCCCGGGAACGAAATCGATCCAGCCAACGTTTTCCTGTTCGCCCAGCAGCATTTCTGCTGTTTTCAACAGCTGTTCTGCAGCCCAACCATGTGTGCCTATTACAATAGCAATCGTCACTTGCTACCTCCTTTATAATCGTGAATGCATCATCTGTAGTGATACATCCTGAATCACTCTTGCGGACAAAATCGATTCAGTAAGGGTGTGAGATATAAAGTAATTACTACAGCGAATTATTTTAGATAGTGAAAAAATAAATAATGTGATGAAGCTCCGTTAATTATGCATCTACCGACAATTATTTTTTGGCGCAAAAAAATGGCCTGACTATTGCAAATTCAGGTAAATTTTTGCCAATCAGCCACGTTGTTTTGCTATGTTTATCTTTCGTTTAACTACTCAGGAGTATAGGGCATAGCCCGCTATATGGACCGTCACCGACGCCTTTTCACCTTCAGGCACCTGGCTGCCTCTTCCACCTGCTACATTTCTTTACCAGCAACAACTATCCCGTCTGAATATGAAACAGGGATGACTACGCCTGTCTTTAACTGGAGTTGCTCATGGAATTCTTAATGGATCCCTCTATCTGGGCCGGCTTACTGACGCTGGTCGTCCTCGAAATCGTGTTAGGTATCGACAACCTGGTATTTATCGCCATCCTTGCTGACAAGCTGCCGCCTAAGCAGCGTGATAAAGCACGCCTGATTGGCCTTACGCTGGCGTTGTTTATGCGCCTGGGTCTGCTGTCCGTCATTTCATGGATGGTGACGCTGACCAAACCGCTGTTCAGCGTTGCCGATTTCTCGTTTTCCGGGCGCGATCTGATCATGTTGCTCGGCGGGATATTCTTGTTGTTTAAGGCTACCACCGAACTGCATGAACGGCTGGAAAACCGCCAGCATGATGGGGGGCATGGTAAAGGGTATGCCAGTTTTTGGGTGGTTGTATTGCAAATTGTCGTCCTCGATGCTGTGTTCTCGCTTGATGCGGTGATCACTGCCGTCGGGATGGTAAACCATCTACCGGTAATGATGGCGGCGGTGGTCATTGCAATGGCGATGATGCTGTTGGCGTCGAAGCCGTTGACGAATTTTGTCAATCAGCATCCGACGGTGGTCGTGCTCTGTCTGAGTTTCCTGCTGATGATTGGCCTGAGCCTGGTGGCGGAAGGTTTTGGTTTCCACATACCAAAAGGGTATCTGTACGCCGCGATTGGTTTCTCGATAACCATTGAGTTCTTTAATCAGATCGCGCGGCGTAACTTTATCCGCCATCAGTCAACGTTGCCATTGCGCGCCCGTACTGCAGACGCGATCCTGCGTCTGATGGGCGGGCGTAAACAGCATGCCGCGGTACACGATAGCGATAGTGCCGCCGTGGTGCCGGTACCGGAAGGGGCATTTGCTGAAGAAGAGCGCTATATGATTAATGGCGTGTTGACGCTGGCGCAGCGTTCGTTGCGCAGCATTATGACGCCCCGCGGTGAAATTAGCTGGGTGAACGCCGAGCAAAGCGAAGACGAAATTCGTCGCCAGTTGCTCTCGTCACCACACAGCCTGTTCCCGGTGTGCCGTGGCGAACTGGATGAAATCATTGGTATTGTGCGGGCGAAAGAGATGCTGGTGGCGCTGGAAGCCGGTGAAAACGTTGCCGCTCTGGCTTCGGCCTCTCCGGCGATTGTGGTTCCGGAAACGCTTGACCCGATCAATCTATTGGGGGTTCTGCGCCGTGCCCGCGGTAGCTTTGTGATCGTGACCAATGAATTTGGCGTTGTGCAGGGGTTGGTGACGCCGCTGGACGTGCTGGAGGCGATTGCCGGCGAGTTTCCGGATGCTGACGAAACGCCAGAAATTATCCTTGATGGTGACGGCTGGCTGGTGAAAGGGTCAACTGATCTGCATGCGCTACAACAGGCTCTTGGCGTAGATGATTTGGTCGATGAGGACGAAGATATCGCGACGGTTGCCGGCCTGGTGATTGCCGTTAATGGGCATATTCCTCGTCCCGGCGATGAGCTTGAACTGCCGCCTTTACAGTTCACGATTGTGGAGGCTAATGACTATCGGGTCGATCTGGTGCGTGTTGTCAAAGTGCATCAGTACAGCGACGAAGAAGAGTAACCCTTATCTGTCGGTCTCATCGTGAGGCCGACAGATGCGCTCTACGACGATATGTCGCGACGTTTTGCGCTCGCCAGCCATTGTGGAAATTCATCTATCGGCATCGGGCGGGCGTAATAAAATCCCTGCAGTAAATTGACACCATTATCCCGCAGATACGCTTCCTGCTCGCGGGTCTCTACGCCTTCCGCAACCGTCACGATATTGAGTCGATGGGCCAGGGCGATGATCATGTCGGTTACCGTCGCGTTGACGCTATCAATACCAATCGCGCTAGTGAATGATTTATCAATTTTCAACACATCAGGGCGCAGCTTTTCCAGCCATGAGAGGGAACTGTTCCCGGTACCGAAGTCATCAACAGCCAGGAGCGCGCCCGCATTGTGCAGGTGCTCGGCCATGTGCTGATCGCCTTCCTGCAGCATGTCACGTTCGGTGAGCTCCACCACCAGTTGCTGCGGTGGATGGATGCTAAACCAGTAATGCTGTAAATCGCGCAGCAGCTCACCGTTGGCGAAATGGCGGGCGGCGACGTTAATGCCGATGTGAAAATGTTTGTCCTGAGGGAAAAGGGCCAGATTGTTCGCCGTGTGGGCGATGACATAACGCGTAAGCGGAACAATCAGGTTATGGGCTTCAGCGATCGGAATAAATACATCCGGTGAGATAGCGCCTTTGCGCGGATTATTCCATCTCAGCAGTATTTCAACGCCACAGCACTGACGGGTACGCAGGTCCTGCAGGGGTTGGCACCAGAGCGCAAACTCTTGCGCAGTAATACCGAGATTAATTTCACGAGAAAAGCTCATTCTTCCCGCGGTAGCCAGCCAGGCAATACCGGTCATTAGCAGGCTGATGATCAGCGCCAGGGGGAGCTCGCCGGGCAGTTCATGAAGGGCAACCGCCGAGGCGCCGGGACCGCTGACATTAATCGTAAAAGGAAATGCTGTTGATCGTTGACGGTAGATGATGCGCTCTCCCGATAATGCATCCTGATTAATTAGCCCTGTGCCGCTAATTAAGCTTTTTTCACCGACTTTAAGGCCAATACCGCTGATCAGCGGCGATTTCACGTTGAAAATTAACTTACCCAATAGCTCAATATTGATCACCAGCATTACGCCATCGGTACCGTTGCGCGAGTCGGGATACCACTGGATAAGAACCGGAGAACCTTTAAGCAGCGAGGCGTCGTTACTGAAGGTGAGTAAAGGGTGCGCGGTTGGCAACGCTGGCTGTAGTTGATTTATCGGGATATGACGTTGGCCGAAAATACTTGAACAGTAGAGTATTTTCGACTGGACCAGCGCGATGGATCGCACCGTTTGCAGCGCAGCTGCCAGTTTGCGTAGCGTCAGTTTCGCACCCTGACAGGGCGTGTTTATCAATTGCAGTAGCGTCGTGTGCTGTGCCTCAAGAGGGCGTAAAATGTTGTCCATCGCCACTACCATTTTGTCGGTAGCGGTCTGGACTTCTTGCTGATTTAAGCTACGCTGCGAAATAAATCGTATCACTAACGTTGTTGTCAGTGAGAATAGCGCGACCAGTAAGCAAACCAGGATGCGTCTTCTGCGATAGGCTGTTATAAACTTTTGTGCAGTCTGCATGCATGACGCCCTGTCGACGAAAAATATTGATCAGAGTAACAGTCGTTATAGAGCAAGTGTAGCCGGGCGCAGGTAATATAGAGAGGAAAAAGAAGAATATAGAGGGAAAAAAGAAGAATGCGCCGGCTGGCGCACTCGATGGCGCAATGATTAATCGCACTGAACTTTAATCGCCAGGCCGCCGCGCGACGTTTCCCGATATTTGGCGTTCATATCTTTACCGGTCTCATACATGGTCTCAATAACTTTATCGAGTGAGACGCGGGGTTCGCTGGTTCGGCGCATTGCCATTCGGCTGGCATTGATCGCTTTGACGGAGGCAATCGCGTTGCGTTCGATGCAGGGTACCTGAACCTGTCCGGCTACCGGGTCACAGGTCAGACCAAGATTGTGCTCCATACCAATTTCCGCCGCGATGCAAACCTGCTCCGGACTGGCGCCAAGAATCTCTGCCAGGCCCGCCGCCGCCATTGAACAGGCAACGCCGACCTCGCCCTGGCAACCGACCTCCGCGCCGGAAATGGAGGCGTTCATCTTGTACAGCGCGCCAATTGCGCCCGCGGCCAGAAAGTAGCGAATATAGATATCCGGGCTTACGGACTCGATAAAGTGATCATAGTAGGCCAGCACCGCCGGAACGATACCGCAGGCGCCGTTGGTTGGCGCTGTCACCACCCTTCCGCCAGCGGCGTTCTCTTCATTGACCGCCAGTGCGAACATATTTACCCAATCCACCACGTTCATTGGATCGCTGGAGAGTTTATCGCTGGCCACCAGCATCCGGCGCAGCGCCGAAGCACGGCGCGGGACCCGCAGCGGGCCAGGCAGGACGCCTTCGGTATTCATCCCGCGATCGATACAGGCGCGCATGGTCTGCCAGATATGCGCAAAATAGTCTTCAATCTCTTTTTTGCTGTGCAGCGCCAGCTCGTTTTGCATCACCATGCCGGAGAGCGACATCCCGGTCTCTTTACAGAAGCCCAGCATCTCCTGCGCGGATTTAAACGGATATGGAACGGCGAGCTCATTAACGTTCTCTTTGCCGAAATGTTCCTCATCAACGATAAAACCACCGCCGATGGAATAATAGGTTTTACTGTAGATTTCCCGGTCGCCAGCCCAGGCGTGGATGGTCATGCCGTTTTCATGTAGCGGCAGGTTGTCGCTACGAAAGCGCATGCCGTCATCATGGGGAAAGTCGACTTCATGCTGCCCTTGCGCCAGCAGCAGGCGACCGCGCGCTTCAACGTCACGGATAAATGCCGGAATCGCGTCAATATCGACCGTATCGGGCTGATTGCCCGCCAGTCCCATGATAATGGCGACATCCGTATGGTGGCCTTTGCCGGTTAATGACAGTGAGCCGTAGACATCAACCGCTACGCGCGTCACCGCATTAAGCAATCCTTTTTCGACCAGGTCATCGACGAACTGTTTCCCGGCTTTCATCGGGCCTACAGTATGGGAAGATGAGGGACCGATCCCCACCTTGAACATGTCGAATAGACTAATCACGCTAACACTCCTGACAGGGTTACCGCAGGTACGGTAACGATGTAATAATTGCGCATAGTGTAAGAGGGAACCGTGCTATCAGCTGAAGTATTCACATGAATTAAACTAATGGATAACTGCGGATTTACTAATGCTGACCGCCCCGTTTGCATTTAAGTATAGCTAAGGTCGGGAACCTATCTGTAGCGCCAGCTCGCGAATGATACCGGCGGTCATTCCCCAGACAAAATAGTGCTGATACCACGATAACCAGACACGATGGGCATTGCCGCGACGATAGATATCCAGCGGATGGTAGCGGCCCAGACGCAGCGCCTCCGCAAGCGGCATTTCGAAAACCGCCGCCACTTCATCCTGGCTGGCGTGGTAGTGCAGATTGGACGGAATAATACCCACCACCGGTGTGACCTGAAAACCCGTCACGCTATCGACCGGCGGCAGAACGCCGATAACGTCAACCGACTCTGGCGGGATCGCCACCTCTTCCTGCGCCTCGCGCAGCGCGGCGGCAATCAGCGTAGCATCGCTGTTATCCACCGCGCCGCCGGGGAAGGCCACCTGACCGGCATGTTTACGCAACCATGGTGAACGCTGGGTCAGCAGTAACCCCGGCTGTGGACGACGGACAATCGGCACCAGCACCGCCGCCTGACGCGGATTGAGCGCGTGACGCGAAGGGTGCGGCCGCAGAAGCTGGAAACGGGAAAGAAAGTCGTCAAGTTCGAGGGCGCTGTCCGCCATGTTCTAGCTCTCCAGTTGATGCAGGATACGGTTAACTTTATCAAACGTTTCCTGATATTCTGCCGCTTCTTCGCTATCGGCGACAATACCGCCGCCTGCGGAGCAGTGGATCTGTCCGTGGCAGGCCGTCAGCGTACGGATGGTAATACTGGTATCCATATTGCCGCAGAAGCTGAGGTATCCGATGCTCCCGCACCAGGCGTTACGCCGTTGCGGCTCCAGCTCATCAATGATCGCCATCGCTCTGACCTTCGGTGCGCCGGTTATGGAACCGCCGGGAAAGGCCGCGCGTAGTAAATCAGCGGCGTGCAGATGGGAAGGGAGTCTGGCGGTAATGGTGCTGACCAGATGATGTACGGCCGGGAATGGCTCAACCACAAACAGCTCAGGGACGTGAACGCTGCCGGGTACGGCAACCCGGCCAATATCGTTACGCATTAAATCGACGATCATCAAATTTTCCGCGCGGTCTTTTGGCGAATTCGCCAGCTTTCGCGCCTGTTGTTCGTCCTGCTCAGGGTCGCTAAGCCTTGGCAGGGTGCCCTTAATTGGCCGGGTCTGTATTTCACCTTGTTGCAGTTGTATAAAACGCTCTGGCGACAGGCTTAATATGGCGCCTTCATGCAGACGGATAAAGGCGCTGAAGGGGGCGCGATTGGCGTGGTTAAGCTGACAGAAAGCCTGCCACTCATCTCCGCGATAGTGCGCGGTAAACCGCTGCGCCAGGTTAACCTGATAGCAGTCGCCGCTGTGCAGATAAGCCTGAATCTGGCGAAACTTTTCGCCGTATTCTTCGCGGCTCATATTTGAGCACCATTCAGATGTCAGTTCAAAAGGTGCGGCGGTGACGGCGGTTTGAGCTTCCAGCCACGCCAGACGGGTTTGCGGGTCGTCATAACTGAACAGCGAGACTTCCTGGCGCTGATGATCGACAATCAGCGCCCAGTCATAGATCCCGACCGCCATATCGGGCAGGGAGATATCCGCCTCCGCTTGAGACGGCAGGGTTTCAAAGCGGCGGCCAAGATCGTAGCCGAACAGCCCCAGCGCGCCGCCGAGAAACGGCAGATGCGGGTGAGCCGACGGTTGCAGGTGATAATGCGTCAGTTGCTGATTCAGCAATGCCAGCGGATCGGCCATTGACGTCGAGACGGCTTCCCCCTCGACTATCGCGGTAGTTTGGCCGTGAGTAACCAGCGTTGCGCGCGGTTGGGCGACGATAATGTCGAACCGGCTATGCGCATGTTCGGCAAAACCGGAGTGCAGCAGCATTGCCCAGGGCTGCGAACTTAATGGGGCAAAATAGTGTTCAGCGGCATCCGGACGCCAGGGCAGGGAGATAATCGCGGGGGACAACATCGTCTTCTTCTATCCTGATCGTTACCGCCCGCTGGTATCCAGCAGGACGGCGTGAAATAATTACGCCCCACAATGTAGCAGGAGTGTGTGATGTTTGCAGGTTTACCTTCGCTGAGCCATGAGCAACAGCAGAAAGCAGTCGAACGAATTCAGGAGTTGATGTCGCAGGGGATGAGCAGCGGCCAGGCTATCGCTTTAGTGGCAGACGAACTGCGCGCCTCGCATACCGGCGATCGGATTGTGGCGCGCTTTGAGGATGAAGACGAGTAAGTAATCGGTATTGTTCTTAAATGCCGCCTTCCGTGAGCGGAAGGATCACATCAGGTATTCGCCCGGGATCGTCGTGCAGCGTCACGTGCGCCACACGGTCACCGCGCCAGAAGGTAATTTGCGTACCGCCTGGCGTATGATGCACGTTAACTTCCGTCAACGGCGCGTTGTTCGCCAGATCCCACAGACACACAAAACGCGCCTGCGGGAGATGATTACGCATCACCAGATAGCTGAGATTGCTTATCGCCGGGTTATCGGGCGCTAGTCCCTGCCACAGTTCGCCATCGCCAGCCAGCCAGAGCGCAACGGTATCGCCGCCGCGCGCAAAGTGGCGCGGCTGACAGCCGTGCAGCGGCGTCATGGTCGAACCGGTCATATGCCGTAGCGGCCCGCTGAGCGAGAAGGGCTGCGGCTTGCCGCTCTGATCCAGCGCCTGCGCTGCCAGATGTAACGTCCAGTCGAGCTGCTGGTGATGCGGGTTTTCCACCGTCGACAGATCGATCAGCACATCTTCAAGCCACAGCAGGCGACGGCGAAAGCGGATGTCTCGCCAGGCCGCCGTGTCCCACTCGACGTGGCTATGGCTGTTTAATTCCGGCGGCGGCTTGCCCCAGTCGGTTTCGCTATCCAACCAGAAAAAATCATCGTTCATCTGCCAGGCCAATACCACTGGGTTGGCGGGCGGTTGATTGCTCTGGTTGACCGTCAGCGTGTTGTGGGTTGCGCTGTTTTTGTAATAGTCATAGTGCATTTTCGCCCCGTAACCGGTGGTGCCGGGATCCGGCAGCAGCCAGCCGTCGCGCTGCCACAGCATCAGGCTCAGGCGATCGTAATGGTCGTGCTCCCCTCCCCACGGACTGTGTTTAATCAGCACTGCCTGACGTTGCTGAGGGCGTCGCCACAGTGTCAGGCCCGCGCCTGGCGCAAACAGCGATTGCTGGGGGATAAGCGTTATAGGCTCTTCAGGCAGCGGCTGGTCGCGCCACAGCAAGGTTTCACGCTCATCAGGTTCAGTGTTGATGAACTGCAGTACGGCGGCGTAGAGCGGATCTCGCCAGATAAACCAGGCAAATTCGTAGAGATCCCGATGATACAGTTTCTCTTGTCCGGCAAGGCAATCATTTAACCGCGGGAAGGTGCCGTCCGGCAGTAGTAACGAGAGCGGGAAGCGCAGCATAGGTTGATACCAGGGACCATCAAGCAGGCTCCAGCGAGTGCCGCGCGCCAGCTTCTCAAAGGCAAAAAAGCCCTGTAGCGCGTAATAGTGGTAGTGAATGGAACCTTCAAACCACAGCCCTTCCGCCAGCAGGCCGTTTTCCAGTTGCCAGCGCAGACCGTATGGCTGGTTAACGGCAAACTCCAGCAGACTCTCATCTTCGAGGATGAAGCCCAGCACCCCCAGTGCTGCGCTGATTTTGACTTCATGATTATGGATCTGCGGGCTGCGATGTTCACGCAGAAACTCTGCCGCGCAGCGCAGCAGATTATCGCTAATGTGTTGCTGTTCGGCAGGCGTTAAACTGTCGGCAATAAAGTCATAACCCAACGCCATCTCCAGAATGCAGTTGGCTTCGCACAGCGTCTGCGCGTTCATCTTGCCTGGGCCGTTGTGGGGAATATTTCCGTGGACTTCATAGCCGGGATAAACGTCCGCATAGCCCATCAGTAACGCGCGTACTTTGTCGCGGTACTGCTGCTGTTCGGTCAGACGCCACATCAGTCCAAGCTGCTGGCATGCGCCGGCGTTGCGGCCATTCATCTCGCGCCACCAGGCGCCGTCCCACGGCTCACCGCTAAAAACCGCATTGTCGACCGGGCAGATGTGCTGGTGGGGGGTATCCGCCTGCCATGTCAACCGCACGCCGTGATGCGGACAAAAGTAGTAAAGGTTCCAGGTGGCTATCCCGGTCTGCGGGATGCGTATTGCCGCGTCGAGAAGCGGTTGTGAATCTTTCACGAGCCGTTCAAGTAGACCGTTATCGCCGACTGCACGTATGGCAATGTCGGGCCAGAGCCCAGAAAATTGTTTCATCAGTGGTTATCCTTGACCTCTGCCGGCACGGGGAGTGGGGCAATAAGGGTGGTGATATCGTCGGGGTATTTCGCCCGCAGCCACTGCGCTTTGTCGCGAAACAGCGGGTCGTCAGGCCAGGCGTGCGCGGCGGTGGCGATATTGCGCAGCGCTTTTTTGTCGTCCATTTTATCGAGATCTTTCCAGGGCCACGGCGTGTTGCTGTTAATAAACCCGGCGATGTACTGATAGCCTTTGCGCAGGCTATGGTCGTCGAGGGTGAAATTCCAGATATCGACGCCCACTTTCTCGCCCAGACGGCCCAGGCGGTTATAGGCCTCAAGGTTGAAGTTGCTGTAGTGCCACGGGCGGGTGCGCTCCAGCTCGGCTATCTGGCGGCCTTCGACATCAAACTGCCCGGCAATGCGCCGCAGCTGAGTGATGTACAGGCGCTTTTTCGCCGCTTCGGTTTTACCGCTGAACAGAGCGAAGGTGGCGGCCTGCATATCAAAATAACTGCCGTGGTTGTTGTGCCAGTTTTCCTCTTCAAAGCCATTCTGGCTGGTGGTCATCCAGTGGTAAAATTCACCGAACCACTGTTTTAACTCTGTAACGTCCTTTCCGCTGAGGGCATCTGATGATTGCAGCAGGGCGATAGCGTCAACCACCTCGACCAGCGCGCGGCTATCAATAATACCGATGCCGCGTCCGGTGTTAATGCCGGGAATGGCCTGTGCGTATTGCAGGTTGGGGGTCATACGCGTCTTCGGATCGAGGAACCAGGTCTTTAACTGAGCCGCCGCCTTTTGCGCGTAGCGATCGTCCCGGGAGAAGTACCACGCCAGCGCCAGGGTTGACACATCGTTGCTCATCTTCACCAGCCGGTTTTTGTCGGTGGCGTCGCTATTGGCGTCCGGATTGGTTTGCCCGTCTTTGCGGATATACGGCAGCCCGTCTTTGGTCTCCGGGTTCGGCCACCAGTATGGCGGGAAGCTGTAATAGTCGTGCTTATTGCCGCTGGCGGCGACCAGCGTTTTGTCCATCACTGAGAACAGTGGGTGCCTGAGCGCCAGATCGGCTTTTTTCAGCAGCGCCGCTTGCGCCTGGATAAATAGCGGATCGTTGGCGGCGATCCGCTGACGGCTAAAGGCTAAATCTTTTCCGTCAAGCGTGTATGGCTCGGCGGCATACAGAGAGGCGCTCATGCCGGAACAGAACAGCACAACGCATAACAAACCTCGGCGAGGTATTGAGTTCATAGTAATGACCCTTCTGCAAATATGGGGAAAGATAATGACAGAATTATACTCGTCACGTATTTAAACGACATGTAAAGCCAGTGGTTTAATTAAAAAATAATCTATTTGAATATACGATGGCGTGCAGTGTAAAAGACAAAGTGATTTTTTTTGTGATATCCATCAAGGTTATCGGGATGGATAAAAAATGACTTTTTTAATGCAACGTGTATCACGGAATTTCGCGTTTTTCTAAAATTTTTTAATGGTTAAATAAAATCAGCAAATTTATAATTAATTGAATTTAATGGTTATTAATTATTTGTCACTTTTTTTGTCACTTTTTGATGTGATCTGACTCAACTTTTTGATTTTTGAAACGCAATTTCTTTTTTGTGTGGTTGTATTGGGGAATGTATTTCTATTTAATGAATGGAAATATTTTTTACATCTGTTGTATTAACTTCTGAATGCTATTCAAATTCCTTGATGTGTATTAATTGAGAATTGAATTACCTTTGTGCCCTACAATAAAGGATATGCAATTATGTCTGCGAATAAATTACGTTCATTATTACTTCTTACCGCACTCGGACTCGGCGCAGGTCAGAGCTATGCCGCTACCCTGAACGTCTGGATTCGCGCCAGCAACGATTCCAAAAATATCTACAAACAAGAGGCGGAGAAGTTTGAAGAAAAAACCGGTATCAAGATTGAGTACTTCAATGCGACCACCGATTTTGAACAGCGTCTGGCGCGCGCTACGGCGGGCAATGCCTTACCTGACCTGATTTTTAACGATGCGGCGTCGCTGGGGCAGTTTATCCAGCTCGGGATTGCCGATGAAATTGAGCCGAAAAAGATTACCGGTAGCGACCAGCTGTTCGAGACCGCCTGGGATAGTACGCGCTATATCGATGGTAAATACTATGGTGTACCAACCTCGGCGCAGACCTTCGCCCTGTTCGTGCGCAAAGACTGGCGTGAAAAACTGGGGCTGCCGCAGCCTAAAAACTGGGACGATATCCAGACCCTGGCGAAAGCCTTTACCACTCAGGATCCTGATGGCAACGGCAAAAATGATACCTATGGCTTTATTGTTCCCGCCTCCACCACCCGCGGTTATGCCAGTTGGTTTATGAGCAGCTTTATCTGGCAGGCGGGTGGCGATTTTGTCAAAGAGAGTAACGGCAAATTTAGCGCCTCGCTGAATACCCCGGAAGTGACTCAGGCGATGAGCTTTATGCGCACAATGATGTGTGAAAAAGTGACCCAGCCGGGCGCGATTAACGCCACCACAGCTGATGTCATCCCATCTTTTCGTTCCGGGCAAAGCGGCATGTTCTTCAGTGGCCCATACCATATCGCGCTGTTTGATAAAGATCCGGGCAAAGATAACTACGAAGTCGTGCCGGTAATCGGGCCAAAAGGCGAAGCCACGCTTGCTGAGGGCACCACGGTCTTTATGATGAAGAGCAGTAAACAAAAAGAGGCGGCGCGTAAATTCATCGAATTTATGATCTCGCCGGAGGGTCAGGAAATCGGCATGGGCAAAGGGAGTAAGCACATTCCGGTGGTGCGTTTGCCGGTTAATAAGAATGTCGACGTCAAAGCCGTTTATCAGGACACTCGCTGGGAAACCTTCGCTAACCTGTACAACCAGCAGGGGCGCTACGTGCCGCAAATTCCAAACTGGACGCCGGTGCGTCAGGTCACTGCTGACGGCTTTAATCGTATTTTTGCCGACTGTAACAGCGAGATTGCCGCCGAGCTGAAGACCATCGACGGCAAGGTTAACGCCGAGCTGGAAAAACAAAATGTGCTGGCTAACTGAGGATCGACGTTATGACGCTGCATGAGACGAAGTCCGCGTCGCAAAAGCAAGCCGCTGCGCCCGACGCGAGCGGCTGGCTGAATGAAAAACGTAAACGGGCGCTGATCCCCTGGCTGTTTTTAGCGCCTGCGCTGATTATTTTTAGCTGGTTTAAGTTCATCCCGATGATTCAAGGTCTGGTGATGAGCTTTTATAAGGTTAACTTTAACCAGCCCAATGAATGGGTCGGATTCGATAACTTCACCCGCGCCTTTGCTGACGCAGAATTGCATGCGGCTGTGGTGAACACGTTGCTGTACGTGGTAGTGACGATGTTCGCTGCCGCTATCCTGGCGTTTTTCCTTGCTATGCTGCTGGAAGGTCCTGCGCGCCATTTGCGTTTTATTCGAACCGCCATCTTTTTACCGGCCGTCACCAGCGCGGCGATTGTCGCCGAAATGTGGCGCATTCTGTTTAACCCGACGCCAAACGGCGTGGTTAACCATATTCTCAGCTGGTTCGGCGTGGCCGATCAGGGCTTCCTCGCCAGCTCCGATCAGGCGCTGGGGGTCATCATGCTGCTGCATATCTGGAAAGCGGTGCCCTACAACATGGTGATCTTTATTGCCGGTCTGGCGGGGATCAGCCGCGACCTGTACGACGCGGCGAATGTTGACGGCGCCAATTGGTGGAACCGCCTGCGCTACGTCACGCTGCCCGGCATGATCCCGGCGCTCTCGGTGGTACTGATGCTCTCTTTTATTCGTGGTTTCCGCGTGTTTGCGGAAGTGTACGCCACCACTGGCGGGGGGCCATCTAACGCCACGGAAATGATCATGACCCACATCTATAAACTTGGTTTTGAGCAGTTTGACTATGGCTACGCCTCAGCGGTGTCGTTCCTGCTGTTCACCTTTACAGTGATCTTAACCATCTGTCATCTGACGCTGAAAAAACGTATCGCACGTTATTAAGGAGCCGTGATGTTAAGTAAACGTTGGGATACCGCAGGACGCTGGTGTATCTACACGCTGCTGCTGATTGTCTTTGTCGGGCCGTTCTGGGGCATCGTCGCCACCGCATTCAGTGGCGCACCGGTTAAACCGGGTGAGCTGCTGGCCTGGCCGCATCAGTTCTCGTTTGAAAACTTCATCTTTGCGTGGATGGATATCGGCGTCTGGCAGTATCTGCTGAACTCAATTCTGGTGGTGTTCTTCGGTACCATTATGCAGGTGTCGGTAAGTGCGCTGGCGGCTTATGCGCTGGCGCGTAAGAAGTTTCGCGGCGTGGCGCTGGTTAGCCTGGTGATTTTGTCCACCATGATGTTGCCGGAAGAAGTGATTGCCATTCCGCTGTATATGATCATCAACTGGCGACTGCCGTTGATCGATGCCTCGCTTTATAACAGCTACCTCGGGATGATTTTGCCGGTGGTGGGCTGGGCGTTCTCGATCTTCGTATTGACCGAATTTATGTCGGCGATTCCGAAAGAGCTGGAAGAGGCGGCACGAATAGACGGCGCCAACGAATGGCAAATCTTCTTCCACGTGATCCTGCCGCTGGTCAAACCGGCGCTCGGCACGGTGGTCACCTTTGGCTTCATTATGATTTGGGATCAGTACCTGTTGCCGCTGATTGTGGTCAACCAGGACAGCCTGAATACCATTCCGGTGATCCTTGGCACGCTGCGTACCGATGAGAGCATCACACCGAATATCTTTATCGCCATTACGCTACTGGCGATGCTGCCCAGCATCATCGTCTACCTGGGTCTGCAAAAACATTTCAATCGCGGGATCATGTCCGGCGCGGTCAAAGGATAAGGAGTTACCGATGGGATCTGTTGTACTGAATAGCGTGCGTAAATCGTATGGCGATGCGCAGGTCATTAAAGACGTGTCGCTGACTATCCCGGACGGCGAGTTTTGCGTCCTTGTCGGGCCCAGCGGCTGCGGGAAATCTACGCTGCTGCGCATGATCGCCGGCCTTGAGGAGATTTCCGGCGGCGAGGTGCATATCAACGAACGCAACGTCACCGATGTGGAACCGAAGCTGCGCGATATTGCGATGGTGTTCCAGAGCTACGCGCTCTACCCGCAGATGACGGTGCGTGAAAATATGGGCTTTGCCCTGAAGATGGCGCGTCTGCCGAAAGCGGATATCAACCAGAAGGTTAATGAAGCCGCTGCGCTGCTGGGACTGGAACCGCTGCTGGAGCGTTTGCCGAAAGATCTCTCAGGAGGCCAGCGCCAGCGTGTGGCGATGGGGCGGGCCATCGTACGTAAGCCGCAGGTGTTTTTATTTGATGAACCGCTCTCGAATCTTGATGCCAAGCTGCGTACTCAGGTGCGAGGCGAAATTCGCGAGCTGCATCGTCGGCTGAAAACTACCTCCGTGTATGTCACCCACGATCAGATTGAAGCCATGACAATGGGACAGATGATCGTCGTGTTGCGCGATGGGCGCATTGAGCAGGCGGGCACGCCGCTGGAACTGTATGACCAGCCCGCGAATCTGTTCGTCGCCGGGTTTATTGGCTCGCCGGAGATTAATCAGCTCCCGGGTGAGGTGGTTCTGAGTGGCGACGCGACCAGTCTGCGTCTGAAAGATGGTTCGCTGCTGGCTTTGCCTGCCGGGTTACAGGTGCGGCATGGCCAGCAGGTGGTGTATGCGATCCGCCCTGAGCAGGTCAATGTGGTCCATGAGGCCCGGGATGACGCTCTGGCGGCGAAGGTCACGGCGGTGGAAAATACCGGTTCGGATATGCAACTGTTCTGCGATACCGGCGGCGGCGCGTTCACCTCGGTATTCAAACAGAGGCTGGCAGTGAAAGAGGGCGACAGTATCTGGTTGCAGCCCAGGCTCTCCGGCGTGCATATTTTCGATGCGCAAAGCGGCCAGCGCATCGCGTGCCAGGAGGGAAATTAAGGTGGCGATGAAGCTGTATACTCTTGATGAAACCTGCCTGGAAAACGCGCGCGCGGGCTTAAAGCAGCCGTTCTCGCCGCTGCAACTGGCGCTCAGTAAGCTGGTGGCGGAGGCTGATATTCTGCGGCGTGAAGCGCCGGAGAGTGTGGTGCATAAAAAACTGCGTCCGGTGAGCGGCGATGCGCACGATTATTACAGTCTGGGCACCTACTGGTGGCCGAACCCACGGCGGCCAAACGGGCTGCCCTATATTCGCCGCGATGGGCATGTCAACCCGCAATGTGAAAATAACGACACCGATACCTCGCGCATTATCCGCATGTGCGAGCGGTGCCTGACGCTGGGGCTGGCGTGGTATTTCACCGGTCAGCGTCAGTATGCGCAGGCGGCCGCGCAGCAGATCCGCTGCTGGTTTCTTGATACCGATACGCGCATGAATCCGCATCTTAACTACGGCCAGGCAATCCCGGGGATTGTCTCCGGGCGCGGTACCGGGCTTATCGACACTCGCTTGCTGTGGATGGTGGTGGATACTATCGGGCTGATTAATACGGCGAGCGTGCTGAATACCGATGATATTATCGGCCTGCATCAGTGGTTCCGTGATTTTAATCACTGGATGTATTACAGCGAAATCGGCCACTCCGAGTACGTCTGGCACAACAACCACGGCACCTGGTATGACGCTCAGCGCACGGTTAATGCGCTGTTCTACGGCGATAAAGGGTTAGCTGCGCGGATCATTGAGCAGGGGATCACCCAGCGTATGGCGGCGCAGATTGACCAGGACGGCAAGCAGACGATGGAGCTGGAGCGCACTATTCCGTTCCACTACTCGCTGTTTAATCTGGAGGCGCATCTGTTGCTTAACCGCTACGCCGAGCATGTTGAGTTCGATCGCTGGAATGCTATCCGCGACGGGCGTGGAGTGAAGCAGGGGATTGATTATCTGGTGCCGTTTATCCGCGAACCGGATCTCTGGCCGTATAGCGATTTGCAGGGGATTGTCTGGGATAGCGCGCTGCGGGTGCTGCTGCAGTCAGTACGGGGCTATGCAAAGCAATCGGCCAGTTACCGCGAAGCGCTGAAGTGTTTGCCGCAGGAGACGCTACAGTTAAGGGAACAGCTGATGTGGTGCGCGGGTTGATAGAAACTAAATTCCAGGCCTGATAAGCGCAGCGCCATCAGGCTCGGTGCGGTAAGATGCCGGATGGCGGCGTTGCCTTATCCGGCGGACATGATTGCCGCTTACACCGCCGCGATAATCTTAATCTCGACTTTATAACGCGGGTTCATCAGCTTCGCCTGTACCGTACAGCGAACTGGCGCATGCCCTGCGACGACCCAAGCATCCCAGGCCTGGTTCATGGCCGCAAAATCGTCGCCGTCGGTGAGAAAAATGGTGGCATCAAGTATACGCGACTTGTCGCTGCCCTGTTTTTCCAGCACCGCGTCAATCTGCGCCAGTGTGTCGGCGGTTTGCGCGCAGGCGTCGGCGTCAAGGTTTGATGGTACGCCGGTGTAGTACAGCGTGTGGTTGTGAATAACAACATCAGACCAGCGGGCTTCGGCATCGATACGCGTAATAGTCATGTTCATTTCCTCGTTGTTCCGGTTCATTAAGCTGCGGCAAGACTGCCACAATGTTTCTCCTGCGTCACTACCCGTGCTGGCGAAAACCACGCCACCCTGACATAATCACTGTCCAAATAACCAGGGGGTAATGTGATCGACGATTTTGCAGCAGACGGCCAGCTGGCCAGCGCGATTGCGGGATTTAAACCACGCGAACCGCAGCGCCAGATGGCTTTCGCCGTCGCCAGCGCGATTGAAGAAACCCGCCCGCTGGTGGTTGAGGCGGGCACCGGGACCGGCAAAACCTACGCTTATCTGGCGCCTGCGCTACGGGCCAACAAGAAAGTCATTATCTCCACCGGCTCGAAAGCATTGCAGGATCAGCTCTACAGCCGGGATTTGCCCACCGTCGCCAACGCGCTGAAGTTCACCGGCAAACTGGCCTTGCTGAAAGGGCGTTCCAACTACCTCTGCCTTGAGCGTCTTGAGCAACAGGCGCTTGCCGGAGGGGATCTGCCGGTACAAACCCTCAGCGATGTGATTCTGCTGCGCTCGTGGTCGAATCAAACCGTGGATGGCGATATCAGCACCTGCGTGAGCGTTGCCGAAGACTCGCTGGCCTGGCCGCTGGTGACCAGCACCAACGATAATTGCCTCGGTAGCGACTGCCCGCTATATAAAGAGTGCTTTGTGGTGAAAGCGCGTAAAAAGGCGATGGATGCCGACGTGGTGGTCGTTAACCACCATCTGTTTCTTGCCGATATGGTGGTGAAAGAGAGCGGCTTTGCCGAGCTTATTCCGGAGGCGGAAGTGATGATCTTCGATGAAGCGCATCAGTTGCCGGATATCGCCAGCCAGTACTTTGGCCAGTCGCTCTCCAGCCGCCAGTTGCTGGATCTGGCGAAAGATATCACTATTGCTTATCGCACCGAGTTAAAAGATACCCGGCAGTTGCAGAAATGCGCTGACCGTCTTGCCCAGAGCACGCAGGATTTTCGCCTGCAGCTCGGGGAGCCAGGCTATCGCGGCAATTTGCGCGATCTGCTGGCGGATAACAATATTCAGCGCGCGTTGCTGCTCCTCGATGATGCGCTGGAGCTGTGCTACGACGTGGCAAAGCTGTCGCTGGGGCGCTCAGCGTTGCTGGATGCCGCTTTCGAACGGGCAACGATTTACCGTGGCCGCCTCAAACGGCTGAAAGAGACCAACCAGCCGGGCTTTAGCTACTGGTATGAATGCACTTCCCGTCACTTCACCCTGGCGCTGACTCCGCTCACGGTGGCGGATAAATTTAAAGACGTTATGACGCAAAAGTCCGGGAGCTGGATCTTTACCTCGGCGACGCTGTCGGTAAACGACGATTTGCACCATTTCACCGATCGTCTGGGGATTAGCGAAGCGCAAACGCTGCTGCTGCCCAGCCCCTTTGACTATGCCCATCAGGCGCTGCTCTGCGTGCCGCGTAATTTACCTTTGCCGAACAAGCCCGGCGCAGCGCGGCATCTGGCGGCAATGCTTAAACCGCTGATTGAAGCCAATGACGGGCGCTGTTTTATGCTGTGTACCTCGCACGCCATGATGCGCGATCTGGCGGAACAGTTCCGCGCGACCATGACCCTGCCGGTGCTGTTACAAGGGGAAACCAGTAAGGGCCAGCTTTTGCAGCAGTTCGTGAGCGCCGGGAATGCGTTGCTGGTGGCGACCAGCAGCTTCTGGGAAGGGGTGGACGTGCGCGGCGATACCCTCTCGCTGGTGATTATCGACAAACTGCCGTTCACCTCGCCGGACGATCCGCTCCTCAAAGCGCGCATGGAAGATTGTCGTCTGCGCGGCGGCGATCCTTTCGATGAGGTCCAGCTACCGGATGCGGTGATTACGCTAAAACAGGGGGTGGGGCGCCTGATTCGCGACATTGACGATCGCGGGGTGCTGGTGATCTGCGATAACCGTCTGGTGATGCGCCCCTATGGCGCGGTGTTTCTCGCCAGCTTACCGCCCGCGCCGCGGACTCGCGATATCCGTCGGGCGATACGTTTTCTTGCGCTGCCGCCAGCGAGGTAATCTGGCGCAATATGTGGTAAGCTGCGCGCCATTTTGTGAATCTGCTATACCCAATGCATTTCGAGTGGCTTTGCGGCGGCAAGGGTGTGGTTCCCCGGAACATAGATAACGATGTGACGGGGATGAATGCACATAGCCCTGGCAAAATGTTGCTGGAAATACGAAGGGTATATAACGAGAGCGTGACGATCCATGCGAATTCTGGCTATCGATACCGCCACGGAAGCTTGCTCCGCGGCGCTGTGGAATGATGGCACCCTTAGTGCTCATTTTGAAATCTGTCCCCGTGAACATACGCAACGAATCCTGCCGCTGGTGCAGGATCTCCTCACTGAAAGCGGCATCCTACTGACCGGGCTTAATGCGCTGGCCTTTGGCCGCGGGCCGGGCAGTTTTACCGGCGTGCGTATCGGTATCGGTATCGCGCAGGGGCTGGCGCTGGGCGCTGAGTTGCCGATGATTGGCGTCTCTTCGCTGGCGACTATGGCCCAGGGGGCATGGCGCAAAACCGGCGCAACGCGCGTTCTGGCGGCGATTGACGCCAGAATGGGGGAAGTCTACTGGGCAGAATATCAGCGCGACGCGCAGGGCGTCTGGCACGGCGAAGCGAGTGAGTCGGTGCTCAAGCCTGAAGCGGTGAGCGAGCGGCTACAGCGGCTGGAAGGTGAGTGGGCGACAGTCGGAACTGGCTGGCAGGCGTGGCCGGAGATGGCTAAGGGCTCCGGTTTGACGCTGGTTGACGGGGAGATTCAGCTTCCTGAAGCTCAGGATATGCTGCCGCTGGCTTGTTACCTGTTTACGGCGGGTAAAACCGTGGCGGTTGAACACGCGGAACCAGTTTATTTGCGTAATGAAGTGGCCTGGAAGAAACTTCCAGGCCGCGAATGAATCTCAGTAACACCAGGCCTGAGAAGAAGGAGTTGCATCATGGCGGATCAAAAAACCGCAGTGCGTTGGTTAGTGGCGGCAGTGGTTGTCGCCGCGCTGAGTGGGTGCGCTTCGGTACCGGATGCCATTAAAGGCACCAGCCCGACGCCACAGCAGGATTTAATTCGGGTGATGAACGCGCCGCAGCTGTATGTTGGCCAGGAAGCGCGTTTTGGCGGTAAAGTTGTCAGCGTGCAGAATCAGCAGGGTAAAACCCGTTTAGAGATCGCGACTGTCAAGCTGGACAACGCTGCGCGTCCGGAACTGGGGGAACCTTCGCGCGGGCGCATTTTTGCCGATGTGAACGGGTTTCTCGATCCGGTAGATTTTCGTGGTCAACTGGTGACCGTCGTTGGCCCGATCACCGGTGTCGTGAATGGCAAAGTGGGCAGTACGCCATATAAATTCATGCTGATGAATGCGACCGGCTATAAGCGCTGGAACGTCGTGCAGCAGGTGGTGATGCCGCCGCAGCCATTTGACCCGTGGCTGTTCGGCCCACGACCCTGGGGTTACGGATACGGTGGTTGGGGCTGGGGCTGGTATAATCCGGGCCCGGCAGAAGTGAGAAACGTTGTAACTGAATGATTTTGTAGTTTTTATAAGTTAAAAGAAACAGCGGCTGGTCCGCTGTTTCTTCGTTTTCAGTCAAATAAGAAAAATAAATAGTGACGCGCTTCGCAACCTGTAAAACGGCTGATTAATAAACTGGTACGCTGAGTTAATATAATGTTAACAGAATGTTTTCAATCAGGGGCTGTGATGACGACGAATAGCTATTTCAGAGGTGATGCAGTGAAAAAGGTTTGGCTAAACCGTTATCCCGCAGATGTTCCCGCGGAGATAAACCCTGACCGCTATCAATCCCTGGTTGAACTGTTTGAACAATCCGTAACCCGTTATGCTGACCAACCGGCATTTATCAATATGGGTGAGGTGATGACCTACCGGAAGCTGGAGGAGCGCAGCCGGGCGTTCGCCGCTTATCTTCAGGAGGGATTAGGTTTACAAAAAGGCGACCGTGTTGCCCTGATGATGCCTAACTTATTGCAATATCCGGTGGCGCTGTTTGGTATCCTGCGCGCAGGGATGATCGTGGTAAACGTTAACCCGCTATACACGCCGCGTGAACTGGAGCACCAGCTTAATGACAGCGGGGCGGCGGCCATTGTGATTGTCTCTAACTTTGCACACACCCTGGAGAAGGTGGTCGATAAAACCCAGGTGAAGCACGTAATTTTAACGCGTATGGGCGATCAGCTCTCTACGGCAAAAGGGACGCTGGTGAACTTTGTGGTGAAGTACATTAAGCGGCTGGTGCCCAAATACCATCTGCCGGACGCGATCTCATTTCGTCGTGCGTTGCAGCACGGCTACCGAATGCAGTACATCAAACCGGAAATTGTTTCACAGGATCTCGCTTTCCTCCAGTATACCGGCGGGACAACCGGCGTGGCGAAAGGGGCAATGCTGACTCACCGCAATATGCTGGCGAACCTTGAGCAGGTGAATGCCACCTACGGGCCGCTGCTGCATCGCGGGAAAGAGCTGGTGGTCACCGCGTTGCCGCTGTATCACATCTTTGCGCTGACCATGAACTGTCTGCTGTTTATTGAACGGGGTGGGCAGAATCTGCTGATTACTAATCCGCGCGATATTCCAGGTATGGTCAAAGAGCTGGCGAAATACCCCTTCACCGCCATGACCGGGGTAAATACCCTGTTTAACGCTCTGCTTAATAACAAAGCGTTTCAGGAACTCGACTTCTCCTCTCTGCATCTTTCCGCCGGTGGCGGGATGCCGGTACAGCAGGTGGTTGCTGAGCGCTGGGTGAAGCTGACCGGGCAATATCTTCTGGAAGGCTATGGCCTGACGGAGTGCGCGCCGCTGGTGAGCGTTAACCCGCACGATATTGATTATCACAGCGGCAGTATTGGTCTGCCGGTGCCCTCCACTGAAGCGAAACTGGTGGATGACGACGATAATGACGTGCCGCCGGGCGAGCCGGGCGAGCTGTGTGTGAAAGGGCCGCAGGTGATGTTGGGCTACTGGCAACGCCCGGATGAGACGGCTGAAATCATTAAGGATGGCTGGCTGCATACCGGCGATATCGCGATAATGGATGAAGAGGGGTTTCTGCGCATCGTCGATCGTAAGAAAGATATGATCCTCGTATCCGGGTTCAACGTCTATCCTAATGAAATTGAAGATGTGGTCATGCAACACCCCGGCGTGCAGGAAGTCGCTGCGGTGGGCGTGCCGTCAGGTAGCAGCGGTGAAACCGTCAAAATTTTCGTGGTTAAGAAAGCCCCGGCGCTGACGGAAGAGATGCTTATTACCTTTTGCCGTCGTCAGTTGACCGGCTACAAGGTTCCGAAGCTGGTCGAGTTTCGCGATGAACTGCCAAAATCCAATGTCGGTAAAATTTTACGGCGAGAACTGCGTGACGAAGCCCGCGCTAAAGTAGACAATAAAGCCTGAGCTAAGAGTGAATCGCCAGACGCCGGCTAAGCCGGCGTTTTTTATGGGCGCAAGTTAAGAGAGTACGATTTGAACTATCAGATGATCACCACCGATGATGGCCTTCGCGCCATCTGTGAAGCGGCAAGCGCGGTTTCGGCCATTGCGCTGGATACGGAATTTGTCCGTACTCGTACCTATTATCCCCAACTCGGTCTGCTTCAGCTGTTTGATGGCGAACAGGTTTCCTTGATTGACCCACTGGTCATTACAGACTGGGCGCCGATGCGTGAACTGCTGCTGAATAAAAACGTGACTAAATATCTGCATGCCGGCAGTGAAGATCTGGAAGTGTTTCTTAATGCTTTTCATTTGATGCCGCAACCGCTAATCGACACGCAAATTCTGGCCGCGTTTTGCGGACGTCCGATGTCATGGGGATTTGCATCGATGGTCGAAGAGTATAGCGGCGTGGCGCTGGACAAAAGCGAATCACGGACCGACTGGCTGGCCCGTCCGTTAACGGAACGCCAGTGCATTTATGCTGCTGCGGATGTCTGGTACCTGCTACCTATCGCCAACAAGTTAATGGCTGAAACTGAAGGCGCCGGCTGGCTATCCGCCGCGTTGGATGAATGCCAGTTAATGCAGCAGCGTCGTCAGGAGGTTCAGGATCCGGCGCAGGCGTGGCGCGATATCGGCAATGCCTGGCAACTGCGCACTCGCCAGTTGGGGTGTCTGCAACTGCTGGCCGACTGGCGTTTACGTAAAGCGCGCGAGCGTGACCTGGCGGTCAACTTTGTCATTCGAGAGGAACATCTGTGGAACGTCGCGCGCTATATGCCTGGCAGCCTGGGGGAGCTTGATAGCCTGGGGTTATCGGGCAGCGAAATTCGCTTCCACGGTAAGACGTTGATAAGCCTCGTCGAAAAAGCGCAGGCGCAGCCGGAAGAGGCGTTGCCAGAGCCGCTACAGAACCTGGTTGATATGCCGGGGTATCGCAAGGTGTTTAAAGCGATTAAAGCGCTGGTACAGACGGTGAGCGTGGAGAAGGGCATAAGTGCGGAACTGCTGGCATCGAGAAGGCAGATTAATCAGTTGTTGAACGGGCACTGGGGGTTAAAAAACGGCAACGGGGAGCCAGAACTGATTTCCGGCTGGCGTGGTGAATTGATGGCCGATCGCCTGAAGGCGCTATTAAGCGAGTATCCGCGTTCAGAGATTTAACGCGGGTGAGCGCACAGGGAGGGAAATAACCGGCATCGCATAGCGTTGCCGGTTTTTTACCACCTCGCAGGGTCAGGATTTCGACTCTTCGGTTTCCGGCAGGGTGACGTTCAACTCCAGAATCGAGATATCGCCGTCTTTCTGCTCCAACTGTACGCTGACCATTTCCGGGTCGATCTGCACATACTTACAAATCACTTCCAGAATGTCTTTGCGCAACTGCGGCAGATAATGCGGTTCCGCATCGCTGCGACGACGTTCCGCGACAATGATTTGCAGGCGTTCTTTCGCAATGTTGGCCGTGTTCTTTTTCCGCGAGAGAAAAAAGTCGAGTAATGCCATAATTTATCCTCCGAACAGGCGTTTGAGGAAACCTTTCTTCTCTTCTTCTACGAAGCGGAAAGGACGTTCTTCTCCGAGCAGACGTTCAACGGTATCGGCGTAGGCTTTACCCGCGTCCGAAGTCTCATCCAGAATCACCGGTTCACCCTGGTTGGATGCGCGCAATACGGACTGATCTTCAGGAATGACGCCCACCAGGTTGATGCGCAGAATTTCCAGCACGTCCTCCATGCTGAGCATATCGCCCTTGTTCACTCGACCCGGATTATAGCGGGTCAGCAGCAGATGCTCTTTGATCGGATCTTCACCTTTTTCCGCCCGGCGGGATTTCGATGCAAGAATGCCAAGGATACGGTCGGAGTCGCGGACGGAGGAGACTTCCGGGTTGGTGGTGATAACGGCTTCATCCGCGAAATACAGCGCCATCAGCGCGCCGGTTTCGATACCAGCCGGAGAGTCGCAGATGATAAAATCAAAACCCATCTTTTTCAGTTCTTCGAGAACCTTGTCTACGCCTTCGCGGGTCAGAGCCTCTTTATCACGGGTCTGCGAGGCTGGAAGGATATAGAGGTTCTCCGTACGCTTGTCTTTGATAAGCGCCTGATTTAAGGTGGCGTCTCCCTGGATGACGTTGACGAAGTCATAAACGACGCGACGCTCACAGCCCATGATCAGGTCAAGGTTACGCAGACCGATATCGAAGTCGATGACGACCGTTTTTTTTCCCTTCTGGGCCAAACCAGTAGCGATGGCCGCGCTGGAGGTGGTCTTGCCAACGCCTCCTTTACCCGAAGTCACAACAATAATGCGTGCCATAGAAATTCCTTGTTAAAAGGGATTAATTCAACGATTGAATTGTCAAAGCGCTATCGCCTAAACGCAGGCGCGCCGCTTTGCCATAAAATTCGGCCGGAATGTTATCACTCAGCCAGTATTCCCCCGCGATGGACACCAGTTCCGCCGAGAGGTGGGTACAAAATATCTGGACGTCTCTGTCGCCGCCCGCGCCAGCAAGCGCGCGTCCCCGCATCATGCCATATACATGGATATTACCATCAGCGATAAGTTCCGCGCCGGCACTCACATGGTTTGTCACAATGAGATCACAGTGTGGTGCATAAATACGCTGTCCGGAACGTACCGGCTGATCTATCAAACGCGTTTTTGTGATCTGATTAACAACTGGCGGCGGCGCTGGCGGTTCAGCAACCGCCTGACGGGGAATATGTTCTTTCCCTTCAGTTAATAAAGGAATGCCCGCACGGTCAATGTCTGCTTTCAGGCGAGGGAGCTTACATCCGCTTACGCCCATGATACGCAAACCCGTGCTCGCAATAGCTTCATGCAGCGCGCGCCAGTCGACGGCCTCTTCAATGCCGCTAATATTCACAACCACCGGAGCATGACGTAAAAAGGCGGGGGCCTGGGCGATTTTTTCTTCTAACGCCTGACGAATAACCTCGGGACTTGCATCGTGCAAATGAACAACGGATAAGGTGAAGCTACTTCCCTTAAGTTCGATTGGCGTATTTGACATCCTGGCCTTACTCAATTTGCTGTTTATCAACCGGCGAAGTGCGGTGATATTCCGAAGACTAAAAGGCATGTTATAGTCACTCATATATTGAGGCAAGTGACCATAGGTCTAATTCCGAGTAAAACTATGTTTTGTGTGATCTATCGAAGTACTAAACGTGAGCAAACCTATTTATATGTCGAAAAAAAGGACGATTTTTCCCGCGTTCCCGACGAATTAATGCGTAGCTTCGGTATGCCTAAACTGGCAATGATTCTGCCGCTCGATGGACGGAAAAAACTGATTCAAGCCGATTTAGAGAACGTGAAGCAGGCGCTGACCGATCAGGGCTATTACCTGCAACTTCCTCCTCCACCTGAAAATTTACTCAAGAAACACCTGGCGGAACAGGGGAATAAATCTGATTAACCCACTGAGGGCAAATAAATAATGTACCAACATCATAACTGGCAGGGCGCGTTACTGGATTATCCGGTAAGCAAAGTGGTTTGCGTAGGTAGCAACTATGCTAAACATATCAAAGAGATGGGCAGTGCGACGCCGGAAGAGCCGGTGCTGTTTATTAAACCTGAGACGGCGCTGTGCGACATTCGCCAGCCGTTAGTGCTTCCAGAAGGTCTGGGGTCGGTGCATCATGAAGTCGAGCTGGCGGTGCTGATTGGCGGCACCTTACGGCAGGCGACGGAAGAGCACGTGTTGAAGGCTATCGCAGGCTATGGCGTGGCCCTTGATTTGACCCTTCGCGATTTGCAGGGAAAAATGAAAAAGGCTGGTCAGCCCTGGGAAAAAGCGAAAGGCTTTGATAACGCCTGTCCAATTTCCGGGTTTATTCCGGTGGCGGAATTTCATGGCGATGTGCAGAATACGCCGCTGAGCCTGAAGGTAAATGGTGAAGTGCGTCAGCACGGCACAACGGCTGATATGATCCACAAAATCGCGCCGTTGATTGCGTATATGTCGCGTTTCTTCACGCTGAAAGCCGGTGACGTGGTGCTGACTGGCACGCCGGAAGGTGTTGGCCCGCTGAACGGCGGCGACGAACTGGAGATTGGTTTTAATGGATTATCGTTGACCACTCGTGTGTTGTAACGTCCGTTTGCCGCCTTTTCAGGGCGGCAAAACTTGCAACGGCGTGCCAGAGTGGTTATAAGGTGCACCCTGAATTGCAATGACGGACATCCTAATGAGCGACCAACCTTTCTGGCAACAAAAAACACTGGATGAAATGAGCGATGCGGAGTGGGAATCACTCTGCGATGGCTGTGGACAGTGCTGCCTGCATAAGCTGATGGATGAGGATACCGACGAGATTTATTTCACTAACGTCGCTTGCCGTCAGCTCAATATTAAAACCTGCCAGTGTCGTAACTATGCGCGCCGTTTCGAATATGAGCCGGATTGCATTAAGTTAACGCGCGACAATTTGCCAACGTTTGAATGGCTGCCGATGACCTGCGCGTATCGTCTGCTGGCGGAAGGAAAGCCGTTACCCTCCTGGCATCCGCTATTGACGGGTTCGAAGGCCGCTATGCACGGTGAGCGGATTTCCGTTCGCCATATCGCGGTAAAAGAGTCCAGCGTGGTTGACTGGCAGGATCATATCCTCAATAAGCCGGATTGGGCCAGTTGATGTCATGATTTATACGCTATTTTTCCTGCACAGAAATGGTGTGGGGTAGCCTATTGGTTTTATCCTCAAACAATGATCATCCCGCTGGTTTAGCCGCGTCGAGGGCGCCGGGTGTATGAACGGACGAAGATGGATTATGACACCTGCAGTCGGTTATGGCGCATTTACTATGGCCGCACTGGATGTCGCGGCGCCATCTGACTGGATGTTTGCTGCAGAATTCCAGTCCTTGCCCATAAGCGTGCTGTCGGATTCACTGGACGAAGAGTGGGTTACATCGTCATCGTTTGGTAGCGTCGAGCCTTCAATATCTTCTTTCGTACCCGCCAGATCTGGCATAGTGCTTGACCATTTTCCGTCGCTTGAGTAAGTATCGAACCCGTTGACCCCATTTGGAATACTGCTGGATGTCGTTCCATCATCATGAAAGCACAACTGCCCGCCTATATTATTAGATTCGCAATATGACGCTGCCGAGGAGAACGATACAGAGGACAGCGTAGCCAACAACAAAACAAATTTAACTTTACCCATCGCTGTCACCCTCAGTTGACTGTACAGGATAACTATCATGCACGGGCTGTTGTAAATGTGTTTGAATTTGTAATTCAACATGTCGGAGGGGGCCACTGTCACTAACGGATCGAAAATGGGCTTTCGCATTTTCAGACGGTTAACATGCTCCTTGACAACACGATTACGCAGTTGCAGGTGATGGCTTCACACATCAGACTCATAAAACGGAAGGCATAATTTTCTTCCGCCTGATTCGCGGAAGGCCCGCTTTTTATCCGTTGTTGACAGCAATACATGTTATCAACGGCTGCCTGTTTGATGATGAGGAAAAAAAACCGCCAGGAATATGGCGGCGTCAAATCTGACAAGAGATATGCAACACATCATCATTCCGTGGTTAACCACGATCCTCAAGGGTGTGAGGTATGTAAATCATAATCCAACAATCCGGTAACAAAATGGATAATTTATGGAATCGTCAGCTTCCCGGCTGGTAGCCGTGGCAAGAACGACTGAGCGAGCAATCGCTAACGACAGATAACATGGTTGAGGTCGGGACAGGTGACGGGTGTCGATAGCGCGCGCAAAGTGGAGTACGGGATATTGGCATTCCGGCCAGATTTGCAAGGGCGGCCGGTGGTCGTCCTGTCAAACAATGGTGGTCGCGTGGTCTGCTGATGCTATGGGATTGAAAGGCAATGGCCCTTATGGCCTTAAGTGTATTTGCTCAAACCTTATCGCAAGAGAATTCCTCAAGTGAGAAATTGGAATTTCGTGCTTTCTGCTTTCACGTTTCCACTCAAACCAACCATCGGCAAAGCAAATAGCCCGGCCGTGCTGCCAGAGAGGGATAAACATCCTGCTTGTCGCTGCGGTTTCCAGGCGAGCATTAATGAGTGGAGGCTTATCCCACTACGTCAGCGCATATCCTCAGTGAACCGAATCGAGGTGAAGTTGCTTATCACGTTCGCTCAGCAACAAAACTTTGGTACCGGGTGAGACGTTATACCGGCCAATGGGGTCAGGATCATAAGCAATATCGCACTCGCCCTCTTCAGCCAGATAAGCCAGGTATGCGTTGCGTGCCTGTGACTGGGCAAAATGTGCGCACATGATCACCTCCAGTCTTCAAACTGAAACGACAGGATATGGGAAAGGCGGTGGGCATGGATGGAAAATAAAAGCACCACAGATATCGCGCACTAAAACAGAGAATGTGAAATCGGCCGCAGTAAGGCGCGAATTACTCTTTCTTCCCGTGGAACAGCCCGCTTTCGCCATCGGCATCGTCTGCGACCCAAAAGTTAATATTGAACTGCGCATCGTCGCTTAGCTCGATACGGTGCCAGTACTGCGGTGGACTGGTGGCAAACTGACCGGCGTTTATCACCACTTTCACTTCCGGTTCAGTCGCCTGTTCATCAGCAAAACCGTAGTAGATGACAGTGCCTTCCATCACACAAAGCTGGCCAAAAACACCGGCGGCGGTGTTGTGGTGAGTCAACAGGGCAGCGGGAACATTCCGTTTGGTGAAAAACGGCGTGGAACGTTTTATTTTCCAGTCAGCGGGAATTCGCAGATGAGACATCATGTGCTCCTGAGTGAAGATAAATAAGTTGTATTTAACATGCAACTTTTAGGGGCCGACGTCAACACGCAAAAAAACGCTCCCGAAGGAGCGCTTTACCCGCAATCACTCTTAGCGTCCAAAAAGATCGCGTCTTTTCGGTTTAAACGGCTGAGCAATAAGCACCAGCACGCCAACAATCAGATAGGCGGCGAAAATCCCGACCAGCCATTGCGGCATCTCCAGGGTCAGGAACTCCCATTGGCGTACGGCGCAGTCACCGGTTGCAACGAAAATCTGAGGCAGCCATTTATCCAGCGGTAACCATCCGGGAAAGCGTGCGGCAAAATCGCAGGTCTGGAAAGGGGAAGGGTGGAGCTGAATCATGGTGTGCTCCCACGACAACTGCAGCCCACGGAAGGCGCTGTAAAGCCAGATAACGATTGCTACATAGCGCAGCGGGGATTTCGGGGCGATCGCGCCGACAATACCGGCTCCCATCACGCCGAAAAGCGCGCAGCGTTCGTAAATGCACAGCACGCATGGCTGCAGCAACATCACGTGCTGGAACCACAATGCAACCAATTCAAGAATAAACGCGGTTAGCGCCATCAGGAGCCAGGCACCGCGTCCCCTTGAGCACTGGTTTAGATATCGCAACATAATCATTTCCCTGGAACATGCTAAATCATGGCAGTGTAAACGAAAACCGCACCGACGCCATCAACTCGTCTGAAAATATTCCGTAAACAAATCCTGCGTACCCGGTGAGTGCGCCGGGTACGCGCCGCGCTATTTTTATAACTGGGGCGTAACCAGCCAGCCGTGGTCGAGCATCCACTGCGTGGCCGGCATTAAGGTAAACTCGACGCACGCCAGACCAACCAGCGTCAGGACAAGGGTGTACGGCAGCGCCATCCATACCATCCGGCCGTATGAGAGACGTATCAATGGTGCCAGGGCGGATGTGAGCAGGAACAAGAACGCCGCCTGGCCGTTCGGTGTCGCCACCGATGGCAGGTTGGTGCCGGTGTTGATCGCCACCGCCAGCATCTCAAACTGCGGTAGGCCAATGGTGCCCTGTGCCAGAGCCGCCTTCACCTCATTGATGTAGACCGTGCCGACAAAAACGTTGTCGGAAATCGATGACAGCAGGCCGTTAAACAGATAAAACAGCGAAAGCTGAGCATGCGGCGACGCTTGCAGGACAAATTCAATCACCGGGGCGAACAGATGTTGATCGATAATCACCGCGACCACGGCAAAAAAGACGGTAAGCAGAGCGGTAAATGGCAGAGCTTCGGTAAACGCTTTGCCGATCGCATGTTCATCCGTGATCCCGGAGAAAGTGGTGGCCAGAATAATCACCGACAGGCCAATCAGACCGACTTCCGCAAGGTGCAGCGCCAGCGCGACGATCAGCCAGACGCCGATAATGCCCTGCGCGATAAGCCGCAGGCGATCCTGGCGGCTACGGCTATGACGGCTACGATCGTCAAAATCCTGCAGCACTTTGCGCACGGTTGGCGGCAGCGGTTCGCCATAGCCAAAAAGGTGGAATTTTTCCAGCAGCAGACAGGTTGCCAGGCCGCAGGCCAGCACAGGCAGCGTGACGGGTAACATGCGTAAGAAAAATTCACTAAAGTGCCAGCCAGCGGCTTTAGCGATAATCAGGTTTTGCGGCTCACCGACCATCGTCATCACGCCGCCGAGCGCCGTACCGACTCCCGCATGCATCATCAGGCTGCGTAAGAAACCGCGAAACTGTTCCAGCACATCGCGGTAGTGCTGTTCGATGTGGTTATCATCAAGGAGATCGTGATCATCCGGGCGCGCTGAAGCAACCTGGTGATAGATACCATAAAAACCGACGGCGACGCTAATGACCACCGCCACGACGGTCAGCGCGTCCAGAAAGGCGGAGAGGAAGGCGGACGCAATACAGAATGCCAACGACAGCAACATTTTACTGCGTATACCCAACAGCAGGCGGGTGAAGATGAACAACAGCAGCTGTTTCATGAAGTAAATCCCCGCCACCATGAACATCAGCAGCAACAGGACTTCCAGGTTAGCGGCAACTTCTTCCCGGATATGGCCGGGGGTTGTCATACCAATAAAGACAGCTTCAATCGCCAGCAGTCCCCCCGGCAGCAGCGGATAACACTTAAGCGCCATTGCCAGGGTAAAGATGAATTCAACCACCAGCAGCCATCCGGCGATAAACGGGTTGAGGTGAAAGACTAAGGGATTAATAATTAAGAAAATAATAAGCGCGAGCTTATACCAGTCCGGAGACTGGCCCAGAAAATTGCGCCAAAGGGCGCGGCCATAAGACATTTCCATGACAGCCATTCTTTCTCCGTCAAAAATTCAACACACTTTTATACGTGACTATGCGCAAGATTGCCAGTTGGGTAAAAAACTTGTAATCCGCTTTATATCACCTTCTTCAACAAGAAAAAGCGTGAAATGAAAAGTCTAAAATGAAACAGCGATCCCTTTTTAATTGCTCTCTGGCGCTATCTGCCTCAAGGGTGCTCTGGTATGATGAGTAAAATTGCAACGCTGTGTAATGGAAATATTATTATGGTCATTAAGGCGCAAAGCCCTGCGGGTTTCGCTGAAGAGTACATCATTGAGAGTATCTGGAATAACCGCTTTCCTCCTGGTTCAATTCTTCCCGCTGAACGTGAGCTTTCTGAACTGATTGGTGTGACCCGTACAACCTTACGTGAAGTGTTGCAACGCCTGGCCCGCGATGGCTGGTTAACTATTCAGCACGGGAAACCCACGAAGGTGAATAATTTCTGGGAAACATCGGGCCTGAATATTCTCGAAACCCTGGCGCGTCTCGATCATGACAGCGTACCGCAGCTCATTGATAACCTGCTGTCGGTGAGGACGAATATTTCGACTATATTTATTCGCACCGCATTCCGCCAGCATCCGGACAAGGCGCTGGACGTGCTGGCGAGCGCGCATGAGGTGGAAGATCATGCGGATGCCTTTGCTGAGCTGGATTACAACATTTTCCGCGGTCTGGCTTTTGCGTCCGGTAACCCGATCTACGGCCTGATCCTCAATGGTATGAAAGGGTTGTATACACGCATTGGTCGCCACTATTTCTCCAGTCCGGAAGCGCGTAGTCTGGCGTTGGGCTTCTATCATCAACTGGCGAAAGTTTGTGAAGAGGGCCTTTACGAGCAGGTTTATGAGATTGTGCGCCGCTATGGGCGCGACAGCGGTGAGATTTGGCACCGTATGCAAAAAAGCCTGCCAGGCGATTTAGCTATCAATATGCGCTAAACCCGGTGAATGATAAAAAATGCCCGGCGTGACTGCCGGGCGTTTTGCTTTCAATCATTACAGCGCATTTTGCCGCGGAGGAACGCGATCCAGCAGTTCAACGCTGCCATCGGCGTTTTGCTGCTCCAGAAGAACATCAAATCCCCACAGGCGGTGAACATGCTTAAGAACTTCACGGCGGCCTTTATCTAACGGTACGCGGTTATGCGGCACGTAGCGCAGGGTTAAGGAGCGGTCACCGCGCAGGTCAACATTCCAGACCTGAATATTGGGCTCAAGATTGCTCAGATTGTACTGTGCTGAAAGTTTCGAGCGGATCTCACGGTATCCCTCTTCGTTATGAATAGCGGATATCTCCAGATAGTTGTTGTGATCGTCATCGAGCACGGTAAAGAAGCGGAAATCGCGCATGACTTTCGGCGACAGGAACTGGCTGATAAAGCTCTCATCCTTAAAATCCCGCATGGCGAAATGCAGCGTTTCAAGCCAGTCAGAACCGGCAATATCCGGGAACCAGTATCTGTCCTCTTCCGTCGGCGACTGGCAAATACGTTTAATATCCTGGAACATGGCGAAGCCCAGTGCGTACGGGTTAATGCCGCTATACCACTGGCTATTGTAGGGCGGCTGGAACACGACATTGGTATGGCTGTGGAGGAACTCAAGCATAAAGCGCTCCGTCACTTTTCCTTCATCGTAAAGATGATTGAGGATGGTGTAGTGCCAGAAAGTTGCCCAGCCTTCGTTCATGACCTGAGTCTGCTTCTGCGGATAAAAGTACTGACTGACCTTACGCACGATGCGCAGGATTTCACGCTGCCAGGGCTCCAGTAACGGCGCGTTTTTCTCCATAAAGTAGAGCAAATTTTCCTGCGGTTCCGAAGGATACCGGCGTTTGGCTTCTACGATTTTTTCCTCTTCGCGCTTCGGTAAAGTACGCCACAGCATATTCACCTGGCTTTGCAGATACTCTTCGCGACTTTTTTGCCGTGCTTTCTCCTCTTGTAAGGAAATTTTTTGTGGGCGTTTGTAACGGTCGACACCATAGTTCATTAAGGCATGGCAGGAGTCGAGCAGTTTCTCGACTTCATCAACGCCGTAGCGCTCTTCACATTCGGTGATGTATTTACGTGCGAAGATCAGATAATCAATGATTGAGCTGGCATCTGTCCAGCTGCGGAACAGATAGTTGTTTTTGAAGAAGGAGTTATGCCCGTAGCAGGCATGAGCCATCACCAGCGCCTGCATGGTAATGGTGTTCTCTTCCATTAAATAGGCGATGCAGGGGTTGGAATTAATCACAATCTCATAGGCCAGGCCCTGTTGACCGTGCTTATAAGCTTGTTCGGTTTCAATGAATTTTTTACCAAATGACCAGTGCGGGTAGTTGATAGGCATCCCGACGCTGGAGTACGCATCCATCATCTGCTCGGAAGTAATCACTTCAATTTGGTGCGGATAGGTATCAAGACGGTACAGTTTCGCCACCCGGTCGACTTCTGCCAGATAAGTCTCCAGCAGTTCAAAAGTCCAGTCGGGTCCATCGCTTAAACGGGTTGCGTCCTTGTTCATGGAATCAATCGTAGCCATTAGCGCGCCCTCATTGTTGGTGGTTCTCTCTGTACGGAAAACCTCTAAACAAGCATAGAACACGGTGCCGTAAACTGCGTTGATGAGCAATTTCTTTTCTTCGCGATTTCACAATCTTAAAGGCGTTATTTTGCGCTTTAATCAGAATTTTATTCTGAAGAAAAAGGGAGCGTAGCAGGAGATTGTAAATCAGTGGGGCCACTACTGGCGGTGAATCCTGTGAAGCGGGTCATCATAAATAAAGCGTATGTTGAATAATATTTTCATCTGGGTTATCAATTTGTAATTAGATGATTGTTCTTTAACGATTACGGAGCCGATATGCGCGTCGTTATACTGGGAAGTGGGGTCGTTGGGGTCGCAAGCGCCTGGTATTTAAGCCAGGCAGGACATCAGGTGACGGTAATTGACCGTCAGCCGGGAGCCGCTGAGGAGACAAGCGCTGCAAATGCCGGACAGATATCTCCGGGCTATGCTGCGCCGTGGGCAGCGCCTGGCGTGCCGCTGAAAGCAATCAAATGGCTATTCCAGCGTCATGCGCCGCTGGCGATTGGTTTTGACGGGACGCAGTTCCAGTTGAGATGGATGTGGCAGATGCTGCGCAACTGCGATACCCGTCACTACATGGAGAATAAAGGACGCATGGTGCGTCTGGCCGAATACAGCCGCGATTGCCTGAAAGCGCTGCGTGAAAGTACCGGTATCCAGTATGAAGGCCGCCAGGGCGGGACTCTGCAGCTTTTTCGCACGGCTAAACAGTTTGAAAACGCCACCCGTGATATTGCCGTGCTGCAAGAGGCGGGTGTGCCTTATCAACTGATGGAAGCGCAGCATCTGCGGGAGGTTGAACCCGGGCTCGCCGAGGTCAGTCATAAGCTGACCGGCGGTTTACGTTTACCCAACGATGAAACCGGCGACTGCCAGCTGTTTACCACGCGTCTGGCGGCGATGGCGGAGCAGGCGGGGGTGACCTTCAGATTTAATACGGCAGCGGATGCGTTGTTATATGAAGGGGAGCAGATCTCCGGTGTGAAATGCGGGTCTGAAATCATCAAAGCTGATGCATACGTTATGGCATTAGGTTCATATTCAACGGCTATGCTGAAAGGGCGGGTGGATATTCCGGTTTATCCGCTGAAGGGCTATTCACTCACGATTCCGCTGGCGGAAGAAGACGGCGCGCCAGTATCGACTATTCTGGATGAAACTTACAAAATCGCCATAACCCGCTTCGATAAGCGTATTCGCGTCGGGGGCATGGCGGAGATTGTCGGTTTTAATAAAACACTGCTGCCGTCGCGGCGTGAGACTCTGGAGATGGTGGTACGCGATCTGTTCCCCCGTGGCGGTCATATTGAGCAAGCGACCTTCTGGACCGGATTGCGGCCGATGACGCCGGATGGTACGCCGGTGGTAGGCCGTACGGCGTATAAAAATCTGTGGCTCAACACCGGGCATGGCACGTTAGGGTGGACCATGGCTTGTGGCTCAGGGCAACTGCTTAGCGATTTGATCTCCGGACGAACCCCGGCGATTCCGTATGACGATCTTGCGGTCACTCGCTATCAGCGTGGGTTTTCCCCGGCTCGTGCCCGACATTTGCACGGTGTTCATAATTAACAAGGAGTTTTTATGTCCCGTCCTGTAAAGGCCAGTATTGATCTCTCAGCTTTGCGGCAAAATCTGCAAATTGTTCGCCGCGCCGCGCCCGGCTCGCGCCTGTGGGCGGTGGTCAAAGCAAATGCTTATGGCCACGGTCTGGCGAGAGTCTGGGGCGCGCTGAGCGCCGCTGAGGGGTTTGCGATGCTGAATCTGGAAGAGGCGATCCTGCTGCGCGAGCTGGGCTGGAAAGGGCCGATACTGATGCTGGAAGGCTTCTTCCATGCCGATGAACTGGTGTTGTTTGATAAATATCGTCTGACAACCAGCGTACACAGCAACTGGCAAATCAAGGCGCTTCAGCAGGCGAAACTGCATGCGCCGCTTGATATCTACGTTAAGGTGAACAGCGGGATGAATCGGCTGGGCTTTATGCCGGAACGTCTGCCGATTGTCTGGCAGCAACTGCGGGCACTCGATAACGTCAGTGACATGACGTTAATGTCGCACTTTGCTGAAGCGGAAAAAGCGGAAGGCATTGTGGAACCGATGCGCCGTATCGAACAGGCGGCGGAAGGTCTCGATTGCCCGCGCTCGCTGGCAAATTCCGCCGCCACGTTATGGCACCCGGAAACCCATTATAATTGGGTAAGACCGGGTATCGTGTTGTATGGCGCTTCACCTTCCGGCCTGTGGCAGGATGTGGCCAATACCGGGTTGAAACCCGTGATGACCCTAAGCAGCGAGATTATTGCCGTGCAGAATCTGAAGGCCGGAGACGCGGTAGGCTATGGCGGGATCTGGAAAGCGACGCAAGAACAGAGAATCGGAATCGTCGCCTGTGGCTATGCGGATGGCTATCCTCGCCTGGCGCCGACCGGCACGCCGGTACTGGTTGACGGTGTGCGTACCACCACGGTAGGGCGCATCTCAATGGATATGCTGGTGGTTGATTTAACCCCTTGCCCACAGGCGGGGATTGGCGCGCCGGTTGAGCTGTGGGGCAAAGAGATTAAAATTGACGACGTTGCCGCCGCCTGCGGCACCGTCGGCTATGAATTAATGTGCGCTCTGGCGCCGCGCGTTCCGGTTGTGACAGCGTAACGGAAGGTGAGACGGATCACTCCGTCTCACCTTCCGCCATACGGACACCGACTCTGAGTACGTGATCTTCTTCTTTTTCTGCCACCGTCCACACCATTCCGGCAAACTCCACCTGGTCACCGACAACCGGGGCGGCGCCTAACAACTGCTGAATGACATCCCCGAGTGAATGCTGATGCTCGCGGAACTCTTCGCCGCCGTCGATACCGTAAATTTGTGCCACATCGGCGAATTTTGCATCCGCATCAAGGATGAAATCACCGAAGAAGCGCTGATCAAGCGACACGGGCGGCGACTGACTGAACAATTTCCCCAGCGCCGGCAAATCGCGTTCGCGGCCAATAACGCAGAGAATATCCCCTTCCAGCAGCCGCGTGCTGCCCGTCGGGTGCAGCAGAACATTATCGCGAAACAGCGCGGCAATACGCGTTTCAGGTGGCATATGCAGGTCGCGTAGCGCCGCGCCGACGCACCATTTCTCGGCGCTAAGCTGGTAAACAAACTGCTCCCACGGGTTCTTCGGATGAATATCCAGCCCCACCCGGGAAATGGGATACCCCACCAGCGGCACGACGACTTTGGCTTTTTTTGCCGCCCACGATAGCGACGTGCCCTGCAAAAGCAGCGAGACCAGGACAACGAAGAAGGCCACATTAAAGAATAACCGCGCGTTTTCCAGACCGGCCATCATCGGAAAGACGGCGAGAATAATTGGCACCGCGCCACGCAGACCGACCCAACTGATAAACATCCGTTCGCGGAGATTAAAGCCGCGAAAGGGTAACAGACCGGCAAATACCGATAGCGGGCGGGCGATGAATATCATCCACATCGACAGAATGAGCGCCGGGATAGCGATGGGCCATAAATCGGATGGCGTCACCAGCAGACCGAGTACCAGGAACATGGCAATCTGCGCCAGCCATGCCAGACCGTCAAAGTTCTGCAGGATGCCGTGGCGGTTGCGAATCGGCCTGTTACCAAGCAGGAAGCCGCACAGATAAACCGCAAGGATGCCGCTGCCATTCAGCGATGTGGTTGCGGCAAAAATCATGATCCCGCCGCTCAGCGCCAGCAAGGGATAAAGACCAGTTGGCAGTACGATGCGGTTGATCATCTGCAGCAGCAGATAACCGCCTGCCAGACCAATGGCGATACCTAATCCAAACTGCTGCACGAGATGGACCACGAACAGCCAGCTCAGGCCAGTCTGATGCTGTTCGATCATCTCAATAAGCGTAATGGTCAGGAACACCGCCATCGGATCGTTGCTGCCGGATTCAATTTCCAGCGTGGAGCCGACGCGTTCGTTCAGGCCCTTACCGCCGAGCAATGAAAACACCGCAGCCGCATCGGTGGAGCCAACGATTGCGCCGATCAGCATGCCTTCAATAAGATTGAGATGAAATAACCAGGCCGCCATCGCACCGGTGAGAATGGAAGTAATCAGAACGCCCACCGTGGCGAGTGAAAGCGCAGGCCACAGAGCAACGCGAAAGGAGCTGGCCTGGGTTCTCATCCCGCCATCCAGCAGAATGATCGCCAGCGCCAGGTTGCTCACCATATAAGCGAATGGATAGTTGTCAAAAGGAATACCGCCGATACCATCAACGCCCGCCAGCATCCCGATGGCCAAAAAGATAACCAGAATGGGGATGCCGAGGCGTGAGGAAAAAGAACTTAATAAGATGCTACTGGTTACTAAAACAGAACCCAGGATAAACAAATTGATGACCGCAGCGGCGTCCAATGTTGACGTACTCCTTACCGGCATGAATATGAATTAAAAACTACACCATTTTAACAATCTCACGCTAATCAGGATATGCGTTAGAGGAATTTTTATTCCGTCAGAACCGGGTGGCCGCTGATGCGCAATGTTGTGATGGATGTGTTGTTGACCAGTTGTCCTCTGGCGCCCAGCGGCAACGTGACGGTGCGCTGCTCATGACCAAATTCCAGCCCCGAAATAACGGGAATGTTAAGCTGTGCGCGAAGGTAATCGTATACCACCGGCAGGTCATATCCGGCATCATAGTCGTTAGCATTCCCCTGACTGAAGCTGCCTAAAATAATCGCCCGCTGGCGCGCCAGAATACCGCTATTAAGCAACTGCAATAGCATTCTTTCGACCCGGAAGGGATGTTCGTTAATATCTTCGACCACCAGAATTCCGTCGCTAATCTGCGGCATCCACGGCGTACCAATAAGCGATGTCAGCATGGCCAGGTTGCCGCCCCACAGGGTGCCTTCGGCGCGGCAGTCTGGCCCATCACCGTGCCATTCCAGGGTAAACGCCGGGCTACGCAACGCCTGCCAGAAATGGTGCCGGGTAAATTCGTTTAGCGTCTCCGCGCCAAAATTGCCAGCCAGCATCGGTCCGCTAAAAGTGATGACGTCTCCTTTTGCCAGTAGGCCCATCTGAATGGCGGTAAAATCGCTGTGGCCGCAAATGAGCAGCGGATCCCGCTGCTGGCGGGCGATCAGCGCCTGCCAGTCAATGTGCGGCAGCAGGCGAGTCGCGCCATAGCCGCCGCGAACCGCCAGCACAATACGGTTTTTACCGTCCAGCGTTGCAAGATGGTTGATATCGGCGAGTCGTTGATGTTCCGTTCCGGCGAAACGCCGTTCCCGGCGGGGGATTACCTCCAGATGCATGACCTGATGTCCAGCCTCCTGCAGACGTTGTACGCCGCGGTTAGCCGCCTGCTGGTTGCTGCAATAACCGGAGGGGGCGATGAGGTAAAACTGGGACATGACAATTCCTTGCTAAGAATGAAAGGGTTATCATGCCGCCTGGCGCGTTTATTGTCATCACCGCGCGGCAAACTTCAGCCAATAAGGATCGATGTGTGAAATTGAGATGGTGTATGTTTTTACTGGTCTTGCTGGCCGGTTGTAGCTCAAAACAAGATTATCGTAATCCGCCGTGGAACCCGGAAATCCCGGTTAAGCGAGCCATGCAGTGGATGCCCGTCAGTGAAAAAGCCGGTGCGGCGTGGGGAGTGGATCCGCAGTTGATCACCGCGATTATCGCCATTGAGTCCGGCGGTAACCCGACGGTTATCAGTCAATCTGGCGCGGTTGGCCTGATGCAACTGAAACCATCGACATCAGGTCGTGATGTGTACCGGCGGATGGGCTGGAGCGGCGTTCCTTCAGTGAGCGAGCTGAAAAATCCTGAGCGCAATATCTCCATGGGGGCCGCGTATCTGAGCATTCTTGAAACCGGTCCGCTGGCGGGGATTAAAGATCCGCAGGTGATGCGCTATGCGCTGGTGGTCGCCTATGCCAATGGCGCGGGGGCGCTGCTGCGGACATTCTCGTCGAGTCGGCAGGATGCGATTGACGAAATTAATGAGATGGATGCGGATGACTTCTTTGAGCACGTTGTGAAAAAACATCCGGCACCACAGGCCCCGCGTTATATCTGGAAATTACAGAAAGCGTTGGATGCCATGTAATCCCGCATTCTCCCCGCAGGCTGTATTGCGGGGAGGAATTTTTCCTTCCTTATCGTCAGACTGAGGCCTTTTTCCCTTTCAGTCCGTTTGCCGGAAAAGAGGCACTGCCGCCGAATGCGCCATGTCAGGTAGTTTTCTCGCGCTATTTCCGCTACTGTAAGCGCCATTTTTCTACGAGCATGAGCCTGGTTATGAACAGCGGACCCCTGAATGAAAGCGAAATTGAATGGCTGGACGAGATCCTGTCGAAATATGCTGAAGAAGGCACCATCCTTGATGTTGCCGAACTTGATGGATTGCTGACGGCGATTCTCTCCGGGCCGACGGAGATCGAACCCGCGCAGTGCCTGCTGGCTATCTGGGGAGGGGCGGATAACGTACCGCGCTGGGCTAACGACCGGGAACGGAACCGATTTGTGGATCTGACGCTGCGGCAGATGAGCGATATTGCGGAGCGTCTAAGCGATTACCCCGATCAGTTTGAGCCGATGTTTGGCAGCCGTGAAGAGCAAGGGCAGGAACTGACTATCGTCGAAGAGTGGTGCTTCGGCTATATGCGCGGTGTGGGCCTGAGCGACTGGTCCGCCTTACCGGCACCGTTGCAGGCCGAACTGGATGCTATCGCTTTGCATGGCTCCGAGGCGCACTTTGAGGCGCTTGATAACTTATCTGCTGACGAGTTTGTCGCCAGCGTAGAGCGAATTCGTCCGGCGGCTCTGGCGCTCTATAACTACTGGACCGAGCATGCTCAGCCCATAGCGGGTCAACAGCCGGTCAGAAATGAGGCGAAGATCGGGCGCAACGATCCTTGTTCCTGCGGCAGCAACAAGAAATACAAACAGTGCTGCTTAGCGAAATAAAATCAGGGGCCGCACAGGCCCCTGAAGATTACCCCACCGCAGGCAGCAACCCCGTGGCAATAGCGAACTGAATGCCCACGATACCGATCCCGCACAGCAGAACCAGCCACAGAGCCGGGGTCCCTCCGGCCACTCGCCACGCGGCATCAGGATGCTGTCTACGGCTCTTGATGGCCAGCAATGCAGGGAGCATGAGCGCCAGTACCGCCAGCGCGACACCGGCATAACCTAAAGCCATTACGAACCCGCGCGGGTAGAACAGGGCGAAGGCCAGAGGCGGCAGAAAGGTGATTGCACCGCTCTGTATACGTCCGCTGACGCTGTTGTTACGTTGAAACAGATCGGCCAGGTAGTCGAATAACCCAAGCGCTACGCCGAGGAATGAGGTAGCCAGCGCCAGATCGGCAAACAGATGGACGGCCACTTCAACGTGCGATGAAACCACCACTTCGCGGATTGTTTCTAACAGTCCGTTAAGCCCGGCATTTTTTGCCAGCAGGTGGGTAAAGGTGGTCGAATCAATACTGCCAAGGGTCGCCAGTTGCCAGAAAATATAGGCGACCAGCGGAATAAAGCTACCGATAATAAATACCCGACGCAGCTTTCGAACATCCCCGTTAAGGTAGCTGACGATACTGGGTATGCTGCCGTGAAAGCCAAAAGAAGTGAACATCACCGGTATTGCCGATAGCGCCAGCCCTTGTTGTAAGGGCAGAGTCAACAGGTTCATCTGATGAATGTGCGGCAGGAGAAGCGCCAGCATAACCGCAAGGAAGATAATTTTGGCGCTGAATAAAAAACGGTTAAAAAGGTCGACCAGCGATGTTCCGATACACACCACCGTCCCGCCGATGCCGGTAAACAGCGCAACGCCGACAGCAGGCGACAGGGTCCAGTTCAGCCACTGATTGAGACTCGCGGCCAGTAGTTCGCCAGCCCCGCTTATATAGGCGGCGGTCAGGGCGTACAATAAGAACAGCATGCAAAAACCGGTTACCCATTGCCCATAACACCCCAGATAGCGGGCCGCAAGAGAGCCCAGCCCCATGTCAGCCGGTACATGCTGGTAAACCTCCAGCAACAATAACGCGGTGTAGCACATCAACGCCCAAAGCGTGATGAGCAAACCTAACGTAACGGCGAAACCGACGCCTGCCGATGCTAATGGCATCGCTAACATTCCGGCGCCGATAGTGGTCCCGGCGACGATTAAAATACTACCAAGAGTGCGATTCTTCACGCTTTCATCTATCCATAACGGAATACACAATTGATTATGCCGCGCAGGGTATGTGAAATCCGCGTGTTCGTCAAACCAGTGGTACAGGGGGTGTAATGATTGGTTTACGGATGTCGCGATTTTGCGTTAAAGCTGCGCTGGCGCAAGAATCGCTTATCCCGACGAGTTTATGCTTTGTGTTTTACGGGAGACATTATGCAATCAATTCATGGCCACGAAGTTTTACAAATGATGCTCGCGTCAGGTGAGCCTTATACTGCCGCCAGCCTGGAGGCGGCGATTACCGCGCGTTTCGGCACGGAGGCGCGATTCCATACCTGTTCGGCTGAGGGGCTGAGTGCGGCGGAACTGGTGGCGTTTTTGCAGAAAAAGGGTAAGTTTATTGCCAGAGAAAATGGGTTTAATACCCATGAAAGTAAAATTTGCCATCATTAATACGGCGACGTTTGTTACACGTCGCCATTATTTTGCTTAATTCTGCGTATCGAGCGTTGCCAGTTCTTTATCAATAAAGTACAGACCTTCGCCGCTTTTTCCTGCGAGGGTCAGTTTATCAATAACAGATTTAAACAGTTTCTCTTCTTCATGTTGCTCTGCAACGTACCATTGCAGGAAATTAAAGGTCGGATAATCCTGACCGGTCATCGCCGCATGCGCCAGTTCGTTAATTTTCTGCGTAATTAACTGTTCGTGTTTATAGGTGGCGCGGAAGAGTTCGTCCAGTGAAGCATATTCCGCCGCCGGTGATTCGATAGCTGCGATGCAGGGCAGGCTACCGGTATCCGTCAGATAATCGAACAGGCGCTGCATATGGGTCATCTCTTCCTGCGCGTGGCGACGCAGAAATGCCGCGGCGCCTTCAAAACTGTGGTAGCTGCACCATGCACTCATTTGCTGATAAAGCAGAGAGGAGTAAAGTTCAAGGTTCATCTGTGCATTGAGCTTGTCGATCATTTCTGTTTTTAGCATCAGGTTTTCTCCGCAAATAAAATAAAAGCATATTTTGTCGTCACTATAATTTGTTATTAATTTATTTGCAAAAAGTAAATTAATAAAATGATTTATTAATAATGCAAATGGGAATAACACGCATTGGCACTTTAATGAATAATGAGAATGGTTTTAATTTAATATTTCACGTTATTCATTATCACCGCAGATCTCGTGCTAAAAACGGGCACCCGCAGACAACACGTCGGAAATGGTTTGAGCAGCAACGGGGAGAGTCAGGCTGTGCAGGGGGGAGAATGAAAAGTGTGAGGGGATATGCAATTTATAAAACAACTTTTCATAAAATTTGAAAGTATGTTTATGTGGTGCTATCGTTAAGGGCAACGCTAACGAACTATCGCGGGCGAACCCGCACAGCATTCAGGAGAGTAAAGCATGAAAATCGCACTGATGATGGAAAATAGCCAGGCGAACAAAAACGCCATTATCCTCAATGAGTTAAACGCCGTTGCTGAGGAAAAAGGCTTCCCGGTTTACAACGTCGGTATGAGCGATGAAAACGACCACCACCTGACTTATATTCATTTGGGTATTATGGCCAGCATTTTGCTGAACTCGAAAGCGGTAGATTTTGTAGTTACCGGCTGTGGTACCGGCCAGGGGGCCATGATGTCGTTGAATATTCATCCGGGAGTGGTTTGCGGCTACTGTATCGATCCGGCTGACGCTTTCCTTTTTGCGCAGATCAACAACGGGAATGCGCTTTCTCTGCCGTTTGCAAAAGGTTTTGGCTGGGGAGCCGAATTGAACGTTCGCTTTATCTTTGAGAAAGCGTTTACTGGCCGTAAAGGTGAAGGTTATCCGCCTGAACGTAAAGAACCGCAGGTTCGCAATGCCGGAATACTGAACACCGTTAAAGCCGCTGTTGTGAAAGATAACTATCTGGATACACTGCGTGCGATCGATCCCGAACTGGTGAAAACCGCTGTTTCCGGTCCGCGCTTCCAGCAGTGCTTCTTTGAAAACTGCCAGGATAAAGAGATCGAAGCGTTTGTTCGTCAGATTGTCGGCTGATCTTCAGTCAACTTAACATGGGCCAGCGTGGCTGGCCCGTTCATTTTTTTTTGTTCGACACACTGCTGCCCGCCTCTCTTGTCAAATGCAAACTATCGATCATTCCCAACAGGCAAATCAGCGCAATAAAGATAAATGACAGGCGAAAGCTGATCCCCGGCTGATTTGCAAGACTGAACCATTCACTGAATTTTTCCCCAATACGAATACCGATTGCTCCGAGGGTAATTCCGAGCCCGGCAGCCAGCTGTGAAGCCGTGCTGAACAGGGTATTGGCATAGCTCATCTGGGCTGACGGCACATCGGCAAAAGCGAGCGTGCTGACACCGGTAAACTGGATTGAGCGAAAGACGCCCCCGAGATAGAGAATCATAAAGATCAGCCAAACCGGCGTTTGTGGGGTTAAAAAGGCGCACGCAAGTAACGAGAGTACGTTTAATGCACCATTGATTAGCAGCAGGCGCCGAAAACCGAGCCTGCGAATCAGTGGTGTCGTCGCCGGTTTGATGGTTAAGTTGCCGACGAATACTGCCAGCACCAGCAGCCCGGAGTGGAACGGGTCCATGCCAAATCCGACCTGAAACAGCAGGGGTAACAGAAAGGGGACCGCGCTAATTGAGGCCCTGAACAGGGAGCCGCCGTACATGGTGACCCGGAAGGTGGGAATTTGCAGCGCATCAAGGCGCACCATTGGGCACTCTGCCCGGCGAAAATGCCGCAAGGAGAAGAGCATACAGCCAAACCCTGGTAGCAACAGCGCCAGCAGTTGCCAGCTCAATGGCTGGCGATCGCCGAGAACCTCCATCGCGGCGACCAGGCACACCATAGCGACGGCAGTAGCAACGAAGCCTGGAAGATCGAAGGGGCGCCTTTCCTCATCGCGAATATTTGGGATGATGCGTAACGACAGGGCGATAGCGATGAGTCCGATCGGCACATTAATAAAGAAGATCCAGTGCCAACTGGTGTAATTCGTGATGAATCCGCCCAGTGCCGGGCCAATAATGGGGGCGACCAGCGCGGGCCAGGTCAGGGTGGCAATGGCTTTAATCAGCTGATGCTTGGGCGTGCTACGCAGAACGGCCAGTCGGCCAACAGGGACCATCAGCGCACCGCCTGTTCCCTGAAGAATTCGCATTGCCACGAAGGTATCGACATTGGTTGACAACCCGCAAAAAACGGACGACAGGGTGAAGATTGCCAGCGCAAGGGTAAAGACTTTGCGCGCGCCAAAGCGGTCCGCTATCCAGCCGCTGGCGGGTATCAGGACGGCGAGAGTGATAAGATACGCGCTGATGCCGATGTTCAGGTCGACCGCAGCAACACCAAAATCTTTCGCCATGTCAGGCAGGGCGGTAGCGATAACCGTACCGTCCAGGTATTCCATAAAAAATGCGCCAGCCACCAATAATGCCGGGGCGGAAAAGGAACGGTCGTCGCTGGAGGAAATATCTGCGCTCATTGTTGTGTCACTGCAAGAGAAAGGGGTGAACCACGACAGGGCATGGTTGCTATAACTATCCGATTTTGTTTGTTTTTTTTAATTCTTAAATTTATTTTGATGGTAAAGTGTGATTTAGCGCACATTTCTATTGATTTAATGTGATGCAGATCATATTATAACCACATAGAGATTAACATCGGCATAACAAAAAGTGGAGTCACTCATGAAACTGCGCAAAATCCTGAAAAACATTTTCAGAAACTACTGCAATACCTTCAAAGACGTACCTCCTGGCGGTATGTTCTGATAAAAAACCTGCTGCGGCAGGTTTTTTTATCTCTCAAGATTTAGGTTACTATTATGCTCCTGAAAAAAGGAGTAAAAAATGTCTCAACCGCTCACCGAACATGACGAACTGGTTTCCGACGTGGTCGCCTGCCAGTTAGTTATCAAACAAATTCTTGATGTCATTGATATTATTGCCCCTGTTGAGGTGCGTGAAAAAATGACCACCCAGTTAAAAGCTATCGATTTTGCCAGTCATCCCGCCTCTGCCGATCCGGTGACGCTGCGGGCAGTGCAAAAAGCCATTGCCCTGATTGAACTGAAGTTTACCCCGCAGGAAGACGCGCACTAAACGTCTGTCGTCCCGCTATCGTCAGGATAGCGGGAGCAATATCATTGGGTTAGTGGGAAACCGCGGCGCGGGTCGGCGTCTCCCCGGTATTTCTGAACAGTTTGTTGTTACCCCAGCACTCTTCATAGCGATGGCCAACTAAATCTTCAACAACAAGGCGAACATCCGGTGCGATATCAGCAATTTTTCCCCCCGCTTTAATGCGCGCAACCTCCTGCAGAACCAACATATGTGCTTTACGATCGAGCTTCATCTGCTTACTAAAGACAATTGCCGCCAGAGCCAGCAGAATCACTCCCACACAGAACACCACCGCAATAGCGGTTACTGCGCTTTCCGGTTGCGTATGCGCTTTTGACTGGAAGCCATAAAAGCTGAGTATAGCGCCCATGGTGAAGACGATAATTGAGCGTAAAATTTTGCCAGAAAAGGTCATTGCCCCTGCATAAATACCTTCACGACGGCGGCCGGTATAGATCTCATCAACATCGGCTAAAAAAGTGTATACGGTCCACGGAATGTAATACACGCCACCGGTACCCAGGCCGAACAGTACGGTGATACCAAACATCAGGATGGTGGCCAGGTGAGCAGGCAAATGGAAGAACCATAACGACGTATAAAGCATCACGGAAAAGATAACCACGCCCAATGCCAGAATGTAGGGTTTACTGAACCCTTTTTTCACGCACAGGCCGATAAACAGCGCGGTAGAGATCAATTGCAGAATAGAGTTCAGGCTGTTAAGACCGGCGACCATCGCCGGATCGTGTTGCAGAACGAAAATAACAAAGTAGGTAAAGATAGAGGCAAACAGCCATTCGGCGCCAAACCCACACAGATACATACCGAGGTGTTTACGGAATACGCGCAGATAAAATGTCGAGCGCATATCTTTCGCCAGCATAAGAAGAGTATTGAGTAATCCTTTTCTCTCTTCGCGGCGGTTTTCCTCTTCGCGCGGTCGCTCCCAACTGCAATACCATAAGCAGGAGATCGCGATAATGAGAATGACGCCGTAGGTCAGGCCGGTCAGGAAGAACGGCGTAGCGGATTCTTTGCCGTAAAGCAGGATGTACTGACCGGGAATAAATGCCGCCAGAAAGTTAGCCAGTTTACCGAAAATCGCTTTGTAACCTGTGAGTTTCGACCGCAACGAGAAATCGTCGGTCATCTCGGTCGCCAGCGTTTCGTATGGGACCATAATTGACGTGTATATAATTTCAAAGGCCACGTAGGTGCACAGGTAGTACCAAAAGCCGAGTCCGTCTATCCATAACAGTGGATAAAACATCATCAGCGGGATACCGATTAATAAAAAGAAACGACGACGGCCAAAGCGTTTACCGAGGCGCGTTTTGCCAAAGTTATCGGTGAGATACCCCATTAGCGGGTTACTGATTGCGTCGATAATGCTGGCGACGGAGAAAATAAAAGAGGCTTCGATCAGCGTCAGCCCACAAAATGTTGTATAAAAATAGAGTAGCCACGCGCCGCTGATCGCCAGTGCGCCGCTTCCCAGTAAATTTCCGCCGCCGTAGGCTAACTGATGGCGTAACAAAATCGGTCTTCCCTGCAGCCCTTCAGAGGCTGAAGCCGTGTATCTTGCCATTAAAATAAACTCCAAGTTTTTAATTTTTGAAACGCTGTTTTTATATTATTAGATTATGGTTTTAAATGTGATCGAGATCACCAATAGTTTTCATAACCTGTCTGTTGCGCATTAATGTGATCTGTTTAAAAATTTTTAATTCATTTTTTGAATTTAAAAGCGGGTTATTAGCGAAAAATGTTTTTAAAACGATGGCGATGAGTAACGATAGTGATGGTGATAATGCGTCTGTTTTACGCTAAAGCGTCGACACAGAATATGCAGGTGCGGCACTGGCTGCGCGCGGTATTCAGAGAACTAAATTGATTCGCCTTCCGTCTGAATTTGTGCGTACCGTGCAGTCTGTTTGCTGGGGAAGGTGCCTCGCATACTCAGTCATACGAGGCATACTCAATGTACCCACAAGGATAAGCCTGCTGGTGATATAGATGATACTGCTATTATGAGCGTCAATTGTATGATAATTGGCGCTTTTTTTATGGCTTTTTTCGCTGTTTTTATGTACGCAATTACTGTAATTCCGCGATGTGATTGCGCTCTCGTATGGAGAAATAATTTCCGGTTAATACTGTTTTAACAATGGCAGTCATGATCGAGATTTTTCTAATGCCTTGTTTTTCGTCTGATTTAAAAATTAATTCCGATTTTTCCCTACATAAGAGCGAATAAAAGCTGGAGTTTACCATGCACATATTTACTAAAGCCCTGGCGGCGATTGGTCTCGCCGCAGTTATGTCACAATCAGCTATGGCTGAGACGCTTAAGCTGGGTTTTCTGGTGAAACAACCCGAAGAGCCATGGTTTCAAACCGAGTGGAAATTTGCCGATAAGGCCGGTAAAGATTTAGGTTTCGATGTGATTAAGATTGCCGTACCCGACGGCGAGAAAACCCTGAACGCCATTGATAGTCTGGCGGCCAGCGGAGCGAAAGGTTTCGTGATCTGTACGCCGGACCCGAAACTTGGGCCTGCGATTGTCGCTAAGGCACGCGGCTATGATATGAAAGTCATTACCGTCGATGACCAGTTTGTCAATGCTAAGGGTAAACCGATGGACAGCGTGCCACTGGTAATGATGGCCGCCAGCGAAATTGGCGCACGTCAGGGACAGGAGCTGTATAAAGAGATGCAGAAACGGGGTTGGGATGTGAAGGATACGGCGGTGATGGCGATCACGGCTGATGAACTCGATACCGCCCGCCGTCGTACCACCGGCTCAATGGATGCGCTGAAAGCCGCCGGTTTCCCGGAAAAGCAGATCTATCGTGTGCCAACCAAATCTAACGATATCCCCGGCGCTTTTGATGCCGGTAACTCCATGCTGGTTCAACATCCTGAAGTAAAACACTGGCTGATTGTCGGCATGAATGACAATACCGTGCTGGGCGGCGTGCGCGCCACCGAAGGCCAGGGTTTTAAAGCATCTGACGTCATTGGTATCGGCATTAACGGGGTGGATGCGGTGAATGAGTTGTCTAAGGCGCAGGCAACCGGTTTCTATGGCTCTCTGTTGCCGAGCCCGGATATCCACGGCTATAAAACCAGCGAGATGCTTTACAACTGGGTGACGAAAGGCGTTGAACCGCCGAAATTCACAGCCGTGACCGACGTGGTGTTGATTACCCGCGACAACTATAAAGAAGAGCTGGCGAAAAAGGGGCTATAAGGCCTGATTGATCGGGCCTCTCGTCATCAACGGGAGGCCCAGTCCAGAAAAGCGGAGTCGTTATGCAACAGTCAACCCCTTATCTCTCATTTCACGGCATTACCATGACCTTCCCGGGCGTTAAAGCGCTGTCCGATATTAGCTTTGACTGCTATGCCGGACAGATTCACGCTTTGATGGGAGAAAACGGCGCCGGGAAATCCACGCTGCTGAAAATTCTCAGCGGTAACTACATACCGACTGCTGGCAGTCTGCAAATCAGAGGCCAGCAGATGGTATTTAATAATACCACCGAGGCATTGAACGCCGGCGTGGCGATTATCTATCAGGAACTGCATCTGATCCCGGAAATGACCGTGGCGGAAAATATCTACCTCGGACAGCTTCCGCACAAAGGCGGGATCGTCAACCGTTCGCTGCTCAACTATGAGGCGCGTTTGCAACTTGAGCATCTGGGACTCGATATCGACCCGGAAACGCCGCTGAAATATCTCTCCATTGGCCAGTGGCAAATGGTGGAGATTGCCAAGGCGCTGGCGCGTAACGCCAAAATCATCGCCTTTGACGAACCGACGAGTTCGCTTTCAGCCCGGGAAATCGAAAACCTGTTCCGGGTGATTCGCGAACTGCGTCAGGAAGGGCGGGTTATTATTTACGTCTCCCACCGTATAGCTGAGATTTTCGCGCTAAGCGATGCCATTACGGTATTCAAAGATGGCCGCTACGTGCGCACCTTCGACAATATGCAGGAAGTTAACCACGACGCTCTGGTTCAGGCGATGGTCGGGCGTGATTTGGGGGATATTTACGGTTGGCGGCCGCGTGAATATGGTCAAGAGCGTTTGCGTCTGGAGCAGGTGAAAGCGCCGGGAGTACGACAGCCAGTCAGTCTGTCGGTCCGCAGCGGCGAAATCGTCGGCCTGTTTGGTCTGGTGGGGGCCGGGCGCAGTGAGCTGATGAAAGGCATATTTGGTGGCAGCAGAATTACCGGCGGTCAGGTGTATATCGACGGCCAGGCCATTGATATTCGCAAACCTGCGCAGGCGATTCAGGCCGGTATGATGCTGTGCCCGGAAGACCGCAAAGCGGAAGGGATTATTCCGGTCCACTCGGTACGCGAGAATATCAATATCAGCGCCAGGCGTAAGCATATTCTCGCGGGCTGCATCATCAATACGGCCTGGGAAGCGGAAAACGCCGATCAGCATATCAAGTCGCTCAATATTAAAACGCCAGGTCCGGAACAACTGATTATGAACCTCTCCGGCGGCAACCAGCAGAAGGCGATTCTCGGACGTTGGTTATCGGAGGAGATGAAAGTCATCCTGCTTGATGAGCCGACCCGGGGTATTGATGTGGGCGCTAAGCATGAGATTTACAACGTCATCTATTCATTAGCAGACTCTGGCGTCGCGGTGGTATTTGCGTCCAGCGACTTACCTGAAGTCCTTGGCGTGGCAGACCGTATCGTCGTGATGCGCGAAGGTGAAATCGCCGGAGAGCTGCTGCATGAACATGCCAACGAACAGCAGGCATTAAGCCTTGCAATGCCAAAAGTGAGCCAGGCCGTCGCCTGAGTAAGGAGTTTATGATGTCATCAATTACCACTTCAGGTTCCGGCCGCACGGCTTTCAGTTTTTCCCGCGTCTGGGATCAGTTCGGCATGCTGGTCGTTTTTGCGGTGCTGTTTATCGCCTGCGTGATTTTTGTGCCTAATTTTGCCTCATTTATTAATATGAAAGGCCTGGGACTGGCCATTTCTATGTCCGGGATGGTGGCCTGTGGAATGCTGTTTTGCCTGTCATCCGGTGATTTTGACCTGTCGATAGCCTCGGTTATCGCCTGTGCCGGGGTGACCACGGCGGTGGTGATTAACCTCACCGAAAGCATGTGGATTGGTATTGCCGCCGGCCTGCTGCTGGGCGCGTTGTGCGGTCTGATAAATGGTTTTGTTATTGCCCGTTTAAAGATTAACGCGCTGATCACCACTCTGGCCACGATGCAGATCGTTCGCGGTCTGGCCTATATTATTTCTGACGGTAAAGCCGTTGGGATTGAAGACGAGCGCTTCTTTGCCCTTGGTTATGCCAACTGGTTTGGTTTGCCTGCGCCTATCTGGCTGACCGTTGCCTGCCTGATTATTTTTGGCCTGCTGCTGAATAAAACCACCTTCGGCCGCAATACGCTGGCGATTGGCGGTAACGAAGAAGCGGCGCGCCTGGCGGGAGTCCCGGTTGTTCGCACCAAGATTATTATTTTTGTCCTCTCTGGGCTGGTTTCGGCTGCTGCGGGCATCATTCTGGCATCGCGCATGACCAGCGGTCAGCCGATGACGTCGATTGGCTATGAGATGATTGTGATTTCGGCCTGCGTGCTGGGGGGCGTATCGCTGAAAGGCGGGATCGGTAAAATCTCCTATGTGGTTGCCGGGATTCTGATCCTGGGCACGGTAGAGAATGCGATGAATTTGCTGAATATTTCGCCATTCTCGCAGTATGTGGTACGCGGGTTGATTTTGCTGGCGGCAGTCATCTTCGACCGCTACAAACAGAAAGCGAAGCGTATCGCTTGATTATTCCCAATCTTTTAGTGTAATCCTGAATCATCGCTGGCGCCCGCTGCGCCGGCGATGATAAGCAAAAATGGCGAGGCTCGTCACACTGTCTATACTTACATGGCTAACTTTCGTTACTACTCAGCATGTCGCTGACCATGATAAGGAGGAAACAGGGTGGATGACCAGATTTCTGTACCGCCTGCGTTAACCGGAAACTACGCGTATTTCTTTGACCTCGACGGTACCCTTGCCGGTATCAAACCCCATCCCGATCAGGTCGTTATTCCTGCTGACGTTCTTCAGACGCTGCAACGGCTTACGCAGCAGCACAACGGCGCGGTGGCATTGATTTCAGGGCGCTCAATGGTTGAGCTGGATGCACTTACCCGTCCTTACCGGCTGCCGCTTGCCGGTGTCCACGGGGCTGAGCGCCGTGATATCAATGGTAAAACGCATATTGTCGCCTTACCTGATGCGCTTCTCGACAGGCTCTCTGCGCAGCTGACCGCGGCAGTGGCGGCGCTGCCCGGCTGCGAACTGGAATGCAAAGGAATGGCTTTTGCGGTGCATTACCGGCAGGCGCCACAGCAGCAGCAGGCGGTGCTGGCGTTGGCGCAAGAGGTGGTGCAACGCTATCCGATTCTGGCGTTACAGCCAGGTAAATGCGTGATAGAGATCAAACCGCATGGCGTGGATAAAGGGGAGGCGATCGCCGCGTTTATGCAGGAAACGCCCTTCAAAGGGCGCAAGCCGGTTTTTGTCGGTGATGACTTAACCGATGAAGCAGGCTTTGCCGTCGTCAATCGATTGGGTGGTGTATCGGTCAAAGTCGGCAGCGGCGAAACGCAGGCGCGTTGGCGCTTGCCGGATGTGACCGCAGTACATCTTTGGATAAGTGATATCGCGAATCATGGGCAACAACCAGATGCGCTAACCGACAGGAGAAATGATCATGGGTCGCTTAGTCGTAGTATCTAATCGTATTGCCCCTCCAGATGATAAAAAGGCCAGCGCCGGAGGTCTGGCGGTAGGGATTATGGGGGCGTTAAAAGCAGCCGGAGGATTATGGTTTGGCTGGAGCGGGGAAATTGGCGATGACCAGCAGCCGTTGAAAAAAGTGACGCGGGGGAATATTACCTGGGCGTCATTCAACCTCAGCGAGCAAGACCATGATGAATACTACAATCGCTTTTCTAACGCCGTGTTGTGGCCCGCATTCCATTACCGCCTCGATCTGGTGGATTTTCAGCGTGATGCCTGGGAAGGATACCAACGCGTGAATGCCAGCCTGGCAGACAAGCTGCTGCCGCTGATTGAACCTGATGACATCGTATGGGTCCACGATTACCACCTGCTGCCGCTGGCTGCTGAGTTGCGTCAACGCGGCGTGAACAATCGCATCGGCTTCTTTTTGCATATCCCGTTCCCGACGCCGGAAATTTTCAATGCCTTACCCCCAAATGCGGAACTGCTTGAACAGCTCTGTGATTACGATCTGTTGGGGTTTCAGACCGAGAACGACCGGCTGGCGTTTCTCGACTGCGTATCAACGCAGACCCGGGTGACCACGCGCAGCGGGAAAAATCACGTTGCCTGGGGTAAACCCTTCCGCAGCGAAGTTTACCCGATAGGTATCGATCCCGACGAAATCGCGCGTAACGCAAAAGGGCCGTTACCGCCAAAACTGGCGCAGTTGAAAAGCGAACTTAAGAGCGTACAGAATATTTTTTCCGTTGAACGACTGGATTACTCAAAAGGTTTGCCTGAACGTTTTCTCGCCTATGAAGCGCTGCTGGAAAACTATCCGCAGCATCACGGTAAGATCCGCTATACCCAGATTGCGCCGACCTCGCGTGGCGATGTTCAGGCGTATCAGGATATTCGTCACCAGCTGGAAAACGCGGCCGGCCGCATCAATGGTCGATACGGCCAACTGGGCTGGACGCCGCTTTACTACCTGAACCAACATTTTGAACGCAAGCTGCTGATGAAAATCTTCCGCTACTCGGATGTCGGCCTGGTCACACCGCTGCGCGATGGGATGAATCTGGTGGCAAAAGAGTATGTTGCCGCGCAGGATCCGCAAAATCCGGGCGTGCTGGTTCTGTCGCAGTTTGCCGGCGCGGCGAATGAGCTACCAACGGCATTGATCGTCAACCCTTACGATCGTGATGAGGTGGCGGCGGCGCTGGATCGGGCGCTAACCATGCCGCTGGCTGAGCGTATTGCTCGCCATTCGGCAATGCTGGCGGTCATCAAGGATAATGATATTCAGCGCTGGCAGGAGAGGTTTATTACCGATCTAAAGGCGGTTGAGCCGGGGAGTGAGAAAAGCCATTTAGAACGTAAGGTCGCGACTTTCCCTAAACTTGCCTGAGACGAAAACGTTAGCGCCGCGCTGGCGCTAACGTTTTTCGAGACAAACCAGCAGCACATCAACGCCACTACAGCCGACAATACTCTTCGCCGAGCAGGTCGCACGAGAAAACAGACTCTGGTTGTGGTTACCGCAAATAACCAGATCAACGTGATACTGCTGGCAGAAATCTTTCACATGATGGCCAAGTTCGCCGCTGGCGATGGTCATATTCGCAATTGGATAATCAGCGTGGCGGGCGAGCTCCGCCAGAAATCCGCGCGTTTCCTCCTGCATCAATTCGCGTAAGTTTTCCATCATTGGCGCCGCGAATTGATTATACAGTTCCGGGTCCGTCGCCAGCGTAATCAGGCTGACTTTTGCATTGACGGGACGAGCGATGGAAACCGCTTTCTGAAGAAGCATCCGGCTTTCCGGGGTTGGGGCAACGGCGACCAGCAGATGTGAGTAGGGCATTGAACCTCCCTGAGATACGCAAATAACCCTTTTTATTGTCTTTACTCCGATTACTCTGTTTTCGCAAGGGGTATTCGCGACTGAAAATAGGGGGGAAACGTATGGCGGGATAACGATTTTGTTTTTAACGGCGTTCCTGGTGCGCATCCGGAATCAGGGACGGATGCAAGAGGAGACTAACCGGCAAACACGAGACGATAAAAATGCCGATGATCGGGTTAAATCATCGGCATTTAGCGCTATTTTGTCGAGAATTACATCCGTTCTACGGTTTCAATACCCAGCGTATCGAGCCCCAGTTTGAGGGTTTTCGCGGTCAGCAGAGCCAGCTTCAGGCGGCTGTTGCGCGTCTCTTCGCTTTCAGCGCTCAGGATCGGGCAGTGCTCGTAGAAGCCGGAGAACAGGCCCGCCAGATCGTACAGATAAGAACACATGACGTGCGGCGTTCCTTCACGCGCGACAACTGACAGGGTTTCTTCAAATTGCAGCAGGCGCGCAGCCAACTGGGCTTCACGATCTTCGGTAATGAGGACCGGCGCAGCCGCCAGCGCGCTTTCATCGATTTCCGCTTTGCGGAATACGGAAAGCACCCGGGTATAGGCATATTGCATATAAGGCGCGGTGTTGCCCTCAAATGCCAGCATATTATCCCAGTCGAAGATGTAGTCGGTGGTGCGGTTTTTGGACAAGTCAGCGTATTTTACTGCGCCAATCCCGACGGCGTTAGCCAGTTTTTCCAGCTCGTCGGCAGGCATATCCGGGTTTTTCTCGGCAACCAGGCGACGGGCGCGTTCCAGCGCTTCGTCCAGCAGATCGGCAAGCTTCACGGTACCGCCCGCGCGGGTTTTAAACGGTTTGCCGTCTTTGCCGAGCATCATACCGAACATATGGTGTTCCAGCGGGACGGAATCTGGTACGTAACCCGCTTTACGGACGATGGTCCATGCCTGCATCAGGTGCTGATGCTGGCGAGAGTCGATATAGTACAGCACCCGATCGGCATGCAGTTTTTCGTAACGGTATTTCGCACAAGCGATATCGGTGGTGGTGTAGAGGTAGCCGCCATCTTTTTTCTGGATGATGACGCCCATCGGTTCGCCTTCCTTGTTTTTATACTCATCAAGGAAAACAACGGTTGCGCCTTCGCTTTCAACGGCCAGACCTTTGGCTTTCAGATCGGCAACGATCTCCGGCAGCATCGGGTTATACAGGCTTTCACCCATCACATCGTCACGGGTGAGAGTGACGTTCAGACGGTTATAGGTGAGCTGGTTTTGCGACATGGTAATGTCCACCAGCTTGCGCCACATGTCGCGGAAATAGTCGTCACCGCTCTGCAGCTTAACTACATAGCTGCGTGCGCGCTCGGCGAAAGCTTCATCTTCATCGTAGTGTTTTTTCGCTTCGCGATAGAAACCTTCGAGATCCGCCAGCGCCATGTCACCGGCATTTTCCTGCTGTTGTTTTTCCAGGTAGGCGATGAGCATGCCGAACTGGGTACCCCAGTCGCCCACGTGGTTAGCACGGATGACGTTATGGCCAAGAAACTCCAGCGTTCGCACGGCGGCATCGCCGATGATGGTGGAACGCAGATGCCCGACGTGCATCTCTTTTGCGACGTTTGGCGCGGAGTAGTCAATGACCACCGTCTGCGGCTGCGGCTGAGAAACGCCCAGGCGCTCAGATTTCAGCGCGCTGCTGACGTTTTCCGCCAGGAATGCCGGGTCGAGGAAAATATTGATAAAGCCCGGACCGGCGATTTCAACTTTGCTGGCAATCCCGTTCAGGTCGAGATGAGACAGAACCTGCTCTGCAAGTTGTCGCGGCGCCATGCCCAGTTTTTTAGCAATGGCCATCACGCCGTTGGCCTGATAGTCACCGAACTGGACTTTTGCTGACTGGCGGACCTGAGGTTCGCAATCGGCAGGCGCACCTGCTGCGATCAGGGCCTGGCTGACTTTTTCTGAGAGAAGAGCCTGAATATTCACCGAAATACCTTACGTTTACACGCTATCGCCCTGACGGGGCGGCGCTGGAATGTGGACAAATAAGGGCGGAAGTATACTGTATTTACGCCTGTGCGTCAGCATTGCGCGCGGGCGTTGACGAAGACTTTATTTTTATTTTCGCCGCCATTTTGCGTGTCAATACAAGGTAAGCTTACCTTACACCGGGCATGCTTAACGAATAACCGTTCACTGATGATGACTGCAGATTGCCGGTTGGTCTGCCTGGCGAAACGCGATAAATTAGCGCTTTTTGGTACGAACCGAGGCTTACAATGGCGAACTGGCAGCAGATTGATAAACTGAACGATATTTCCGCGGACCTGGTGCATTTCACCGAGGCGTTAAATGCGCTTGCCAGTCGGCTTGGTCTGGATATGGCGCTGCATGATGCTGACCATATTTCTCTGCGCTGCCATCAGAATACCACGGCGGAGCGCTGGCGTAGCGGGTTTGAACAATGCGGCACGCTGCTGTCGGAAAATATTATTAATGGTCGCCCTATCTGCTTATTCAAACTGGATGAGCCGATTTGCGTCGCACACTGGCGCCTGCATATTGTGGAACTGCCGTGGCCGGGTGAAAAGCGTTATCCCCATGAGGGCTGGGAACATATTGAAATCGTCCTGCCAGGTGAGCCTGACACGCTGAACGCCCGGGCGCTGGCGCTGCTTTCCGATGAAGGTCTTAGCCAGCCGGGTATTTTTGTCAAAACCAGCTCGCCAAAAGGGGAACGCGAGCGCTTACCCAACCCGACTCTGGCGGTCACGGATGGCAACGTGACGATTAAATTTCATCCGTGGTCGATTGAACAAATTGTCGCCAGTGAGCAGGCTGAAGGGTGACAGTGTGAAGTCATGCGGCGTCGGCGCGGATAAATCGTGACACGCTATGGCGTCTGTTATGTCAACGGAGAAAAGAATGACTTTACTGGAAGTCTGTTGTTACAGCATGGCGTGCGCGCTGGAGGCCCAGCATCGCGGCGCCGATCGCATTGAGCTGTGCGCCGCGCCGCAGGAGGGAGGGCTGACGCCGTCGCTGGGCGTACTGAAATCGGTGCGTGAAAGGGTGACGATCCCCGTGCATCCCATTATTCGTCCGCGCGGCGGTGATTTTTGTTATAGCGCTGGCGAGTTCGCCGCCATGCTTGACGATATCGCCGCCGTGAAGGAACTGGGTTTTCCCGGACTGGCGATCGGTATTCTGGATGCTGACGGCCAGGTCGATCGCGCACGAATGGAAAAAATTATGACGGCGGCAGGCCCGCTGGCCGTGACCTTTCACCGGGCATTTGATATGTGTGCAAACCCGCGCCAGGCCTGTGCTGAACTATTCGAACTCGGCGTTAAGCGAATCCTGACATCGGGCCAGCAGGCGACGGCTGAAAAAGGAATTTCACTTATCAGGGAACTTATTACCCTAACCCGTACTCCAATCATTATGGCAGGGGCAGGCGTGCGTGCCGCCAACTTACCGCTGTTTATCCAGGCAGGGGTAAAAGAAGTGCACAGTTCGGCAGGTCAGTGGTTACCGTCCCCGATGCGTTTTCGCCATCCTGGATTATCGATGTCAACCGGCACTGACGCCGCAGAATATTTACGTTACGCCGTGAACGGCGAAGCGGTAGCGAAAATGAAGAATACGATTCTCGCGCGGAGAGATTAGCCCGTTTTTACTGCACATCATGTCGCCCAATATGATGATTGCCCGTACCAGGCCCCTGCCCATTAAACAGGGGCCTTTTTTTGTGCACAATATGGGGCTTGTCCAGGCGGAAGATTATCGTCCTGCTTTTTTCGCCGCTAAAGATTGCTGGGTTTCCGGCTTTGTTGCAATGAGCACGGCCCGCAGCGGGGCGGGATAACCTTCAAGGGTTTTGCTGCTATCGTTCGGGTCAAGGAAGTCGGCCAGCGATTCGGTAGTCATCCACGGGGTGCGGCGCTGTTCATCAGTGGTGGTTATGCACGCATCAACAATTCGCACGTCAATAAACCCGCACTTCTCCAGCCACTGTTTTAAGGCGTTCGCAGAAGGAATAAAGTAGACGTTACGCATTTGCGCATAGCGGTCGCCCGGCACCAGAACGCGATTTTCGTCGCCTTCCACCACCAGCGTCTCCAGCACCAGCTCGCCGCCGGGAACCAGCTGATCTTTTAGCTGCCACAGATGATCGAGCGGGGAACGGCGATGGTACAGCACCCCCATCGAAAACACGGTATCAAAGGCATTCAGCGCCGGAAGTTGCTCAATCCCCAGCGGCAACAGATGTGCGCGCGGGTCGTTGCCCAGCAGCTTACGCACCGCTTCAAACTGGCAGAGGAACAGTTGCGTCGGGTCGATACCGACCGCCAGCCGGGCGCCAGCGCCGATCATTCGCCACATGTGATATCCGCTGCCGCAACCGACGTCAAGGATGGTACGCCCGGTAAGATCGGAAAGATGCGGTAGCACGCGCTCCCACTTCCAGTCAGAACGCCACTCGGTATCAATATGCACGCCGTAGAGGGAATAGGGCCCTTTACGCCAGGGCATCAGATTTTTCAGCAGATTTTCAATGCGCAGACGCTGGCCGTCGCCGAGCGGCGTTTCGCTCTCGGCGGTAACGCTGTGCAATAAATCCAGACGCCAGGGCGCAAATTCAGGCAAAAATTCGACGGCGCGTTCCCATTCACGATATTTCCCGTGCAGCGCGTCACGTTGCCAGGCGGCTACCTGCGCGGGAAGGGTCTCCAGCCAGTGCGAGAGGGGACCTTTGGCAATCAATTGATAAAAATTACTGAAGTCAATCATCCCTGTTCTCCGGATTTGACGGCAATTAACGATCCGAAGTTAAAGCACTGGAACCAGAGTTCGGCATGTTCGAAACCGGCTTTGCGCAGACGCGCTTTATGGGTTTCCACGGAGTCGGTCAGCATCACGTTTTCCAGCATGCTGCGTTTCTGGCTGATTTCCAGTTCGCTGTAGCCGTTGGCGCGTTTGAAATCATGATGCATGTTGAAGAGCAGTTCGCCGACGTTATCATCTTCAAAGCTGAATTTTTCCGACAGCACCAGCGCGCCGCCAGGGTTCAGCCCCTGATAAACTTTATCAAGAATGGCCTGGCGTTCGCCCGGCTCAAGAAATTGAATCGTGAAATTGAGTACCACCAGTGAGGCGTTTGTTATGGCGACGTGACGAATATCGCCTTCGATCACCTCGACCGGCGTCGGCGCTTTATAGGCGTCAATATGGAGACGGCAGCGTTCAATCATCGCCGGAGAGTTATCAATGGCGATAATTTTGCACCCGGAATGCGCAATATTGCGGCGGATGGACAGCGTCGCCGCGCCAAGCGAACAGCCAAGATCGTAGACCTGGGTATCCGGCTGAACGAAACGCTCAGCCAGCATGCCGATCATCGAAATAATATTGGAATAGCCGGGAACAGAGCGCTGAATCATATCCGGGAAGACTTCAGCAACCCGTTCATCAAAGGTCCAGTCGCCGAGACTGGCAATCGGCGCGGAAAAGAGCGTATCGCGATGAGACATAACCTTAAACCCGAAAAATCGAAAACGGCGTATTGTGCGCTAACGGACGGAGAAAACCAACTCCCAGGGCATATACCAGATATTCGCGATGACCATCAGCAATAACGAACACCAGGTCGCGCTCATACCGGAGCGACGCCAGCGATAAAGACGATGATGAAATCCATAAGCGTGCATCAGACGCCCGGCGATCAGTAAAATACCGCAGAGATGAATCATCCAGGTCTGTGCGCCGTTCATTTCCATAAACAGCAGCAGAACCAGACCGATGGGGACATATTCAACCGCGTTCCCGTGTACACGGATAGCCACCTGCAGTTCGCTGAAACCGCCATCGCCGTAGCTGACGTGATATTGCATTCGCAAGCGCACGACATCATAAGAAAACTTAATGAGCAATAACGCACCTAAAACCGCATATAGCGCGCTGATCATACTAAAAACTCCCTTTTCATTCTGTCCGGTAGCGCCGTTTAGGATAGCAGAAAAAAGCGGCTTACTGCGTAATTGATAGCGTATCCCTTTTTCCACCAGGATAATGCGGGGATTATTTACGCGTTAATCACTGACTTCAACAATATATTTGATCTATTCGGTTAAACAAACCGTATTTATTCTCCGCAGATAATGCGTAGAGTAAGCGAATAATCCGACAAAAATAGAATGAGGATCAGTTAAGCAGCGTGTTGAGATTGTTACGCGGGGTGTTTGCCCATATGGCGCTCTGCTTCCGGCTGGCGAAAAAGCGTATGTGTGTTTTTGTCAGTGGTCTGTTCCGCTCACGATAAATACGGTGGAATTCGTTATACCCGCTGTATATAAAAGGCCTGGGTGCGGTGTTGTTCCCCGGCTTTCCCCTGAAAATCAGGATATACTCGTCATACTTCAAGTTGCATGTGTGTTGGCTGCGCTCGCTCACCCCAGTCACATAGCTATCTATGTTCCTGGGGATTTGCTCTCTTGCCGCCTTCCTGCAACTCTAATTATTTAGAGTATACCTACGTTATGAAAAAAATCGGTTTTTTGTCATTTGGCCACTGGACACCGTCGCCGCACTCCGCAACGCGTTCCGCCGCGGATGCGCTATTGCAATCCATCGATCTGGCCGTCGCCGCTGAAGAATTGGGCGCGGATGGCGCTTATTTTCGGGTGCATCATTTTGCCCGTCAGCTCAGTTCTCCATTTCCTTTGCTGGCCGCGATAGGGGCGAAAACACGGCGTATTGAAATGGGTACGGGCGTTATTGATATGCGCTATGAAAATCCGCTGTATATGGTCGAAGATGCGGGCGCGGCGGATTTAATCTCCGGCGGGCGTTTACAGTTAGGGATCAGCCGTGGCTCGCCGGAGCAGGTGATGGATGGCTGGCGCTATTTTGGTTACGTCCCCGCGGAAGGGGAAAACGCGTCTGATATGGCGCGCCGCCATACTGAAGTTCTGCTTGACGCCCTGCGAGGGGAGGGTTTTGCGAAGCCTAATCCGCAGCCAATGTTCCCCAACCCGCCGGGCCTGTTGCGCCCCGAACCCTATTCAGAAGGTTTGCGCGAGCGTATCTGGTGGGGAGCCGGTTCGAACGCCACGGCAATATGGGCGGCGAGACTGGGGATGAATCTGCAAAGTTCGACGCTGAAAGATGATGAAACCGGCGAGCCTTTTCATATTCAGCAGGCAAAACAGATCCGGGCTTATCGCGAGGCCTGGGCGGCGGCTGGACACACGCGTACGCCTCGCGTTTCGGTCAGCCGCAGCATTTTTGCCCTGATGGACGATCGCGATCGCATGTATTTCGGCTCAGGCGGCGAGAGTAGCGATTCGGTTGGTTTCCTTGATCAAAATACAAGAGCGATTTTTGGGCGCAGCTATGCCGCAGAGCCGGATAAGCTGATCGCACAGTTGAAACAGGATGAAGCGATTGCCGAAGCGGATACGTTATTGCTCACCGTACCGAATCAGTTGGGGGTGGATTATAATATCCATGTGATTGAGTCCATTCTGCAACATGTCGCACCGGCAATGGGCTGGCGCGACGAGTAACTGTGAAATGGATAACGCCCCGCAGCTTTACGTGATGCGGGGCAGACATATTTACGGATTATTTTTCGGCTGTAGCTGATAGATCCACGCGGTCACCTGCTGACCCTCATCGAGGGTCACTTCAGTGGCAACGCGATCGTAGCCATCTTCAAATTCATCCAGCATGGGCCAGTGCGCGGTAAGGTGCGCGGACAGGAACAGATAACCCGAAATACGCGCGCCGTTTTTATCAAGAACGACTCCCGGAAAATCCGCCGCCGCCCCCCAGCCGCGTTCATAAAACGTGCCGGTCACATAACCTGGCAACCATTCTCCACCTATATCTTCCAGAATATGAGCATTACACTGGCCCGGGCGGAGCGTACCGTAGACAAATAAGCGTTCCATTATTCCTCGTTAACGCAAGCGATGAACGCCCTGATGGGCAAAGGAAGTGCCAAAATACGAGGTAAAAACAGGTCTGGCAAGACGTCCGTGGATTGGCGGTAAGATAAAGCGTACTTTTGGTTATCTTCTGGCAACGTTTTGTTTATATCGGCGGGCTGACTGCGGTTGGTGCGCCTCTTATTTATATCATCGCCTGTATATTGTTGGCGATGGATTTGTACTTGCCATAATCCAGGTTGCTGTCGCCTTCCTTGATATTGCAGTAAGAATTTACTTATTAGGATTAATTCGCGTGTTTTTCAGAAATTTCATTGTTTTTTGTGTGGTATTATAACTCGTTCCAGGAGTGAACGAAGGGAAATATAATGCTGTATCGTTACGCCATTTTTTCCAGGAAACACAATACACTGCATATTGTTTTGCTTTTTTCTATTTTGCTAATAAGTTTCATACATTTAAGCGTGCTGCTGGAAACAGATAACACATGGCTACTGTTGCCGATGGTGATTTATCTGCCCATCTTTTTTCTTTGGCAAAAGGTCTCAGTGTTACGAAGCAGAATCGCTGATTAATGTGCTGGTGGAGTTGCCAACATGAACGACAATATAATATTTAAACCAACCGCAGAACCGAAAGATCTGCAACCCGTATTGCGGAAAGTGGATCTTAATCTTCTGACTATCTTTGATATTGTGATGCGGGAACAAAGCTTAACCAAAGCTGCGCATGTGCTGGGAATGTCGCAACCCGCGGTCAGCAGCGCGGTTTCCCGCCTGAAAAAGTTGTTTAAGGATGAGCTGTTTGTCCGCAATGGCCGAGGGATCAAACCCACAGATCGCGCTTTTCAGCTTTGCAGTTCGGTTCGTCGCGCGCTACAGCTGGTGCAAAACGAGTTGCCGGATACGCTTTTTGATCCGCAGGACTATGAGCATATTTATAATCTTTGCGTTTGTAGCCCTCTGGATAACGCTTTGACCCCGTTGATATTCAATAAAATTAGCCAGACAGCGCCGCGGGTCAAATTAACATTTAAATCTTCACTGAGTCAGCAGGTTATCAACCAGTTGCGCTACCAGGAAGTTGAGTTTGTTATCGACTACAACAAATTTAATCACCCGGAATTTACCAGCGTTCCGTTGTTTAACGATGAGATGGTATTAGTTGCCCGGCGCAAGCATCCGCGCATCGCAGCGCCGTTGACTGAACAGGGTATTTATCAAGAGCAGCATGCCGCGGTGGCACTGGATCGCTATGCTTCTTTTAGCTATCCCTGGTATAGCTCCGCGGAACAACAGGCCTGCATCGCTTTTCACGGTAACGCCATGGTGAGCGTGCTGAATATTGTCTCGCGAACCGACATGGTGGCTATCGCCCCGGAGTGGCTGGCCAGAGAGTTTGCCGGGCAATTTGCGCTGGAACTGCTGCCGCTGCCTTTAGACATGAACAATCGAACCTGTTACCTCTCATGGCATGAAACGGCGGGACAGGAAAAATGTCACCGCTGGATGGCGGAGCAACTGATAGAAATCTGCCAGCGCCAGGATAGGCCAAAGGCGGACGATGCCTACTGGCAATGACACAATGATGCGGCCCGTTCCGGGCCGCGCTGCGGTAGGGCATGCGGCAAACCGGGCGGCATATCATGCCCGGCGCCCGATAACGCAAGACGCTCCGCTCCTCAGCGCCGCGGATTTTACCGGTAGTTTGTCAACGTAACCCTGGCGATCGCCCGTCGGCGAGAACGGCGGAACGTCAATGTCGCCAGCCCGTCTGACCGGAGAGCGGAGCGAAGGATATCGACGTTACGGGCGAGGCATGACTTTTCGTTGGCTAAGGCCGTCGTCATAAATCAATGCATAAAGTCGCCGATCGACTGCGGGAACAACACAGGGCAATCTGCTGCGCGCTGGCGGATTTTTCCGCCTCTGACTGCACGGTATCGCGATGGTCGACAATCCCTTCGATGACCGGCGTCAGGCAGGCACCGCAAATCCCCATTTCGCAGGAGAGCGGAACCGCGACGCCATTCTCCTGTAGTACCTGAGCAATGGTTTTGTCTGCAGGCACTGGCCACTGTTCGCCCGACGAAGCAAGGGTCACGATAAAGGCGTCCCCCTCCTGCGCCGTGGACGCCGTGGCGGTGGGCTGAAATGCTTCACTATGGATTTGGCTTTCTGACCAGCCTTTATCCAGCGCGACCTGGCGCGCGGTGGCCATAAATCCCGTCGGCCCGCAGAGATAAAGAGCCTGTCCGCTATCCGCATCAATCAGCGCCGGGGCCAGATTATGCCGTGCGCTGTCCCCGTCGCTGGAGCAGTGAATGATTACCCTGTCGGCGCTGAAGCGTTGCTGCAGTTCGCGCACAAAGGCCCCCTGTGCGCGGCTTTTCAGATAATAGTGCAGCGTAAAAGGCACCCCTTGCGCGTCCAGTTTGAGCGCCATCGCATACAGCGGCGTAATACCGATCCCGGCGGCCAGCAGCGTCACCCGTTGCGCAGGGCATAAAGGAAACAGATTTCGCGGGCGAGAAATCAGCAGCGTCTGGCCGGGACGTAACTGCTGGTGAATGTAACGAGAGCCGCCGCGAGAGGCGTTCTCCAGCGCCACGCAAATCAGGTAGCCATCGTCAACAGTCTCAGGACCGGTGAGCGAATACTGGCGAATCATCCCGCAGGGCAGGTGAACATCAATATGCGCGCCGGGCTGCCACGCCGGAAGCGGCTGGCCGCTCTGCGCCACCAGCCGGACGGCGAGGCTCTGGCTCCCCTGGCGCCAGAGGCCGTCAACGATAACCTCGATTACATCACTCATTATTTTCTCCACTTACACGAGGAAAAAGTCGCCGAAGCCCATTTTCTTCAGCCCGCGTCGATAGGCGATGGAGCTGCGATCGGCGGGAATATGCGCTTCGAGTGTTAAATCCAGCGGTAATCTTTCCGGACGCTGAGTCTCCACCATCAGGCGATCTTCCTCAAAGACGCGCAGATTAAACGCGTGAACCTCTTCCACCGGCACATGGAGGTCGTAATTGCGCGCGATAGGCGCGAACATTCGGGTTATCCGCGATGAAACCGGCGAGGCGGCGTTCATAATTACCAGCCTGGCGTCACCGGGAAAATGAATCGTCAGGGTGGCGGTAAACGGCAGATGCATTTCGAAATGGCGCAGCCACTGAAAGCCCTCAGGCGCACGAAATCCGGCACTGGCAGGATAGTTGCCGACGGAACTCCAGTAATCGGCAATAAAACCAAATTCGGTCTCCTGCGGATTGTAGTCCGGTACGACCTGGTTATCCGGGTCGGCGAAGGTATCGGTATGGATCCATGCAAAATGGGCGACATCGAGGAATCCCTCGACCTGGCGACCGGCAAAACCGTTGACGTCAAATGCCGGACAGTTGATTTGCTGAAAGCCATCGTCGTGCCAGTGCGGCATCACCGGCAGCGGCATTGGATTGTCCGGGTCGAACGCCAGGCAGGTCCAGATCAGGCCATAACGCTCTTCCACCGCAAAACTGGTGAGATTGAGCTTTGCCGGCACTGGCTGATTGGGGCTGGAAGGGATGCGATTACAGCGGCCTCCTTCGCCGAAGCGCAGACCGTGATAGGGACAGACGATCCCTTCTTCATCGTGAAATCCCAGCGTCAGCGGCACGCCACGATGAGGGCAAACATCGCGAGCGACAACCACCTGATCTTTAATGCGATAAATAACCAACTGCTCATCAAGCAGCGTGGCCTTCACTGGCGCAGGCCCGACATCGCAGGCGCGGGCCACCGGGTGCCAGCATTTTGCCAGCCGTAGCCAGTCCTCAGGATCAAAAGTGCAATGGGCGGGGGGCGTGGGGTGCTGTCTGTTCATGGCTTCTCTTCCTGCTCACAAAAACATTTGTTTAATTGTTGTGAGTTTATTGTTGCCATATTAGGGTGTTGACATCCATCAGCATTAATTCAGCAATCCGTTGCAAAAAAGAGAACAGGTAAAAGATGAGCCCATTTTCGCGTTTTGCTATCTACTTTGCCGAAGTGGCCCGCTGCGGGAGTCTGCGGCGAGCGGCGGAAAAACTGCACATTTCCGCTTCGGCCATTAACCGGCAAATTTTGCAGGCGGAAGACGCATTTGGCACCGCGCTGTTTGAGCGCCTGCCGGAAGGGTTGCGTATGACGACCGCCGGGGAACTGCTATACGATAATCTGTTGCGCTGGCAAAAGGAGTTCCGTCTGACGCGACAAAAGTTTGATGAGCTTCAGGGGCTTAAGCGGGGCACCGTCAGCGTCGGGATGGTTCAGGCGCTGGCGGAGGGATGCTTTGCCACCGCGCTGGCGGATATTATTGCCCACTGGCCGTGGCTGGAGCTGAATCTGCAGGTGGCGGATAGTCACACGGTCAGCCAGAAGGTGCGCCAGGCGGATCTCGATTTTGGTTTGATTCTTGATCCGGAAGGCCAGGCGGGGCTGAGCGTGCTGGCTTTTGCTGAACTGGCGATGGGCGTGATCATGTCGCCTGCCCATCCTCTGGCACAGAGCGCGAGGCTGTCATTGGGGGAGTTGAGTGAAGCACGACATATCGTCCCCGGCGCGCCGCTGATTGTGCACGAACGCGTGGCGATGCTCTATCGCCACTACGATTTTTCTCCGGCGAACAGCATCAACTGCAACGATATCCGGCTGATAAAATCGCTGGTGCTTAAAGGCAGTGGCGTGACGATCCTCAGTCGCCTGGACGTTTTCGATGAGGTAAAAAGCGGGCAACTGGCGTTTGTCCCGCTGCGTAATACGCTGCTGCGGCCGTTGACCCTGGCCTTATGCACAGCCCCCTCGCGTCAGCTTTCCCGCCCGGCGCAAATGGCCATCCAGAAACTGACGGTGGTTATGGAGGAGATGCAGGCCGGGGCGATGGAGCGATCGTAACACCGTTTTCAGGCGTGATGCCTTCGCCCCGACTCTCGCTGCGAGGGAGAGCGAGTAACACCGTACTCGTACTTAACCGGCGGGCTTACAACGCTTACCCCAACGGACCGCCCTGAATGGTTTCGCACAGGCCATTGATAATCCGCTCCCCGGTTTCGGTTTTCAGCTCCTGATACCAGGCTTCCGTCAGCGCCATATCCTTACCGTGCGTTACATCACAACGTTTACGTGCCTTCAGCACCAGATCGCGAACCCGGTCACAGCGCAGTACGTTGTACTGCTGCAACACATTGGCAATGTCGTGGCTCTGGCGGAACAGATCTCCCAGTACCACCGCATCTTCCATCGCCGCGCAGCCGCCCTGGCCGATATCCGGCGTGGTGCTGTGCCCGGCGTCGCCCAGCAGCGCCACCTTGCCGCGCACCAGCTTATCAAACGGCTCGATATCATGGATTTCAATCCGGTTGGTGGTTTGCGGGTCAAGGGAGGCAATCAGTTTCTGCACCTGGGGCGCCCAACCGCTGAAGTAACGGCTAAGATCCGCCCGCAGGGTGCTGCGATCCTCGGCAAGCCCCGCCGGTAGCGGAACATCAAAGAAAAAGTAAAATCGTCCACTCGAAACCGGCATCAGCGAGACGCGTTTCCCCTCACCGACAAAGGTGGTCCATTGATTGCCGGGGGCAATCGCTTCATCAATTTCCACCAGACCGTTCCAGTTCACGTAGCCTGCATAGCGGCGCTCGGGGGTATAGCCGAGCACATACGGACGCAGCGCCGAATGGCTACCGTCGGCGGCAATCAGAAAATCCCCCTGCGCCGTCGAACCATCGGTAAACCAGACGCGAACGCCGTCAGCATTTTCTTCGCAGCGGGTGACGCGTTTACCAAACTGCACGCTATCGCGTCCCCAGAAATTGAGCATTTCACGTTGTAATTCGGCGCGGGAAACCGGGCAGGGGCGGCCCCCGGTTCGCGCCACCAGAGGGGAGAGGCTGAATTGAGTAAGGATCTCCCCTCGCTGATAATCCTTGTAAGCCAGAAAATGCATCGGGCCGCCGTAGCTCTCAATAATATCGCCCATGCCTAAATGTTTCATACACTTAACGCCATTAGGCCAGATGGAGATCGCCGCGCCGACCGGCTTAATTTCTTTTACTGCCTCAAAAACGTCGCAGTCGATACCTGCGTTTTTCAATGCAACCGCCGCGCTCAGGCCGCCAATTCCGCCGCCGATAACTAATGCTTTCATTTACTTCTCCTTTACATACGTCGTTACAGGCTTGAGCAATTTGCGTACCACAATGTCACAGGCGCGCATTTCACGGGCTGGTGCTTTCGGTAACGGTGCGGATGCTTTCAATTGGTGCATAAAAGCGTTTTTATTGCCTTTTTATGAATCAATAATTTCTTTCATGGCTATTAAGAATCTAATGTTTCATTGGCGTTATGGCCACCTGGTGGACGACGGGGCGGCGCGGGAACATTCTATTTGGTTGAAAAATATAAAAAAGAAGTAAATGTTGCTCAGATGTGAGCGACTTTGGCCTGTTTTGTGCACCCGACACAGTACGCTTATTGGTAACAGGGTGGAACGACCATGTCAGATGAAAAGAACGGTGGCTTACTGTATGGCCTGGATCAGCGGATCCCGCCGCTCCCGGCATTTTTTAGCGCCTTACAGCACGTGCTGGCCGGGCTGGTGGGTATCATCACGCCGCCGTTGATTATCGGCACCTCGCTGGGGCTGGGGGAGTGGCTGCCCTGGTTAATCAGTATGTCTCTGCTGGCATCCGGTATTGGCACCTTTTTACAATCTAACCGGGTCTGGGGAATCGGCGCCGGGATGATCTGTATGCAGGGCACCAGCTTCGCGTTTCTCGGTGTGGCGATTGCGGGGGGGATGTGGGTCAAGGGGCAGGGGGGAACGCCGCAGGATATTATGGCTATGCTGTTTGGCGTGAATTTCGTTGCCGCGTTGGTTCCCTGCGTTGTCAGCCGCTTTATTGAGCCGCTGAAGCGGATTTTTACGCCAATTATTACCGGCAGCGTGATTGCGCTGATCGGTATGAGCCTGATTAAAGTCAGCGTGATTAACTGGTGCGGCGGTGAACAGACAAAAGCGTTCGCCAGTATGGGCAATATCGCCCTCGGAGCGGTCACTCTGGGGACGATTGTTTTGCTGAGTTGCGCGAAAAACCGCTGGCTGCGTCTCTCTTCGGTGGTGGTGGGGATCGCCGTGGGCTGCCTGGCGGCGGCGCTTAGCGGCACATTTCAGCTTAAAGGTATTGGCGATGTCTGGTTCCGTATGCCGCAACTGTTTCCGTTTGGTTTTCAGTTTAACAGCGCCATCTTTTTACCCGTTGCGCTGGTGTCGCTGGTCTGCATTCTTGAAGCTGTCGGCGACTTAACTGCCAACTGCCTTATCTCTAAGCAGTCGATTGATGACGGCGCTTTTCGTTCGCGACTGAAAGGCGGTATTCTTGCCGACGGGATCAGCTGTATGGTGGCAGCGATGCTGTGCGCGTTCCCTAATACTACTTTTGCGCAAAATAACGGCGTGATTCAGATGACTGGCGTCGCCAGCCGCTATGTCGGACGTTATATCGGCGTAATTTTGATTCTGCTCGGCCTGTTTCCGCCGTTTGGCGACGTTCTGCGCCAGATCCCGGCCCCGGTGCTCGGCGGCGCGACGATGGTGATGTTTGGCTGCGTCGTCGCGGCGGGGATCCGCATCATTACCCAGAATCCATTGACCCGCCGCGATATGCTGATTGTCGGCCTGGCCTTTGGGTTTGGTCTGGGGATTGAGGCCGTTCCCGCGTCGCTGTCCCATTTTCCGTCGATTGTGGGTAACCTGTTCGGTTCCGCGGCGACCAGCGGCGGTCTGGTGGCCATTGTGCTGAACCTGATTATTCCGCAAGAGAAACAGGCCGTGGGGGCGACAACAAGGAGCAACGATGATCGCGCTGAATCACTTTAACCAGCTTAGCGGGGAAGAAGCGGCCTCACTGCTGGCGCCCTGCGTTGCCGTTCCCGGCTGGACGGCGGCGCTGGTTGACGGCCGTCCCTGGCGTAACTGCCACGAGTTGCTCACCGCCGCGCGGCAGCTGATGGCTGAGTGGGGCGAAGCGGAGTTAACTCAGGCGCTGAGCGCGCATCCGCGTATTGGCGAGAAACCCGTCGGGCAACAGGCGCACGCGGCGTTATCGCGTCAGGAGCAGGGGGACGTTGATGACCGCGACGCCCGCCTGACGCAGGCGCTTCTGGCGGGTAACGCCCGCTATGAAGCCCGATTCGGGCGGGTATTTTTGATTCGCGCGAAAGGGCGCAGCGGGGAGGCGATTTTACAGGCGCTGTCGCGGCGTTTGCATAACAGTGATAGCGAAGAGGTACAGGAAGCGTTAGCGCAGTTGCGCGAAATCACCTTATTAAGACTGCAAGGAGTCATTGGCGAATGAGTACGTTAAGCACCCATATTCTGGATATCTCCACGGGCCTGCCGGCACAGGGGGTGAAAGTTGTGCTGGAACGGGAAGGGGCGCGGATAGCCAGCGGTATTACTGATGATAATGGTCGTATTGGTGAACTGAGCGGTGGGTCGCTGGCGACAGGGCGCTACCGGCTGACGGCGGAGATTGGCGAGTGGTTTGCCGCCAGCGGGCGCGATACGCTATATCTGAATGCGCAGATTGATTTTGCTATTCGTGAGGCGGCAGGCGATCACTATCATTTGCCGTTTTTAATTGCTCCTGGCGGTTGGTCAACCTATCGCGGCAGCTGATTTCAGTCCCCCAGTAATGCCGTGCACTTAAGCAAATCATCGGTGTTGTTTTCTGTTTTATTTGCCTGTGGCAATCGCATTATCGGTGGTTTAAACGAAAATCTGATTCGGTTACTGAGCTGATACGGGCTGAAATATAAAAGATATAACTTTTTTATGATTTTCAGCCTCTGAAAAGCCCCTGACGAATAACGGACTCACCGCATGGGGGTTGGGCGCATCAAGGAAACCTGGCGGGAACGCAGGCGCGCATCCAGGACTGGCCGCCAGGACGGCGGCCAGAGGGCGGGTCGAGACAGGGACAAAATTGCCGGGAGCAATTTTGAACAGCGCTTGCGCTGGCCCTGGAAGGGCGAGTCCCAGGGATGGGACGAGTAGCGTCGAGTCCCGCCCGGTCCGCCAGATGAAGCCGGAGTGGAGCGGACCGCGGAGCGGCAGGTTTTCAGCGCAATGCCGGGGGTGCAGGGGGACGGGCGAAACGTCCCCCTGCCCGTTCACACGCTGTGGATATAACGAATATCCGCGTATTTATAGTGAACGGAACAGGCCACGGAATCTGAATGGGCGAAAATGAAAAATGCGCCATTTTCGCCAGAACCACCGATTAACAGAACCGCTCAGCCAGCCGGACACTGCACCGTCAGAGCACCGCGATGCTCCCGGAAAAAGTGTTACTCCGCAGCCGCATCTCCCCATACGCGTTCGCCGTTTACCCATGTCTCGCTGATATTTCGTTCATCTCCCAGGGTCATCAGGACGAACAACTGCTCGTAGATATCGTTGCACCGTTCGCTGCGTAAGCGCTGCAGCGGCGTGACCGCCCGGTCAATAACCACAAAATCGGCCTCTTTGCCCGGCTGAAAATTACCAATTTTCTCATCAAGACGCAGAGCATGCGCGCCGCCGAGGGTGGCATGGTAAAACGCTTCGCTGGCGCGCAGACGATAGCTTTGCAACTGGCCAACTTTGTAAGCCTCGCCCAGAGTACGCAGCATACTGAACGTTGTGCCAGCCCCGACATCGCTGCCAATGCCCATACGTACCTTTTTCTGCCAGCAGGTCGGTAAACGAAACAGCCCGCTGCCGAGAAACAGGTTTGACGTCGGGCAAAAGGCCAGCGCTGAACCGGTTTCGTGCAGACATTGCCACTCGGCATCCGCAAGATGAATACCGTGGGCAAACACGCTGCGTTCGCCGGTGAGACGATAGTGGTGATAGACATCAAGATAATGCTCATGCTCTGGCCACAGGCTTTTTACCCATGCCACTTCATTGAGGTTTTCGCTCAGATGCGTATGCAGCCAGGTATCAGGAAACTCTTCCCGCAATTGTTGCACCGCCGCCAGCAGCTCAGGCGTCGAGGTCGGCGCGAAGCGTGGCGTAATAGCGTAGCCGAGGCGGCCCCTCCGGTGCCAGCGCGCAATAAGCTCTCGGGTTTGTTGGTAACTTTGCTCCGCGCTTTCGCTAAGATAGTCCGGCGCGTGGCGGTCCATCATCACTTTCCCGGCGAGCAGGCGCATATTCAGCCGCAGCGCTTCGTTAAACAGCGCATCCACCGATTCAGGATGCACGGTGCAAAATACCAGCGCGGTGGTGGTGCCGTGGCTCAGCAACTGTTTAACGAAAAATTGGGCGATCTCCGCGGCATAGTCGGCATTGGCAAACTGGCTCTCCACCGGAAAGGTATAAGTGGTGAGCCACTCCAGCAACTGTTCGCCAAACGCGCCAATCATCTCGGTTTGCGGGTAGTGTACGTGCGCATCGACAAAGCCGGGTAGCAACAGTTTACCGCGCAGATCGCGGTAGCCTTCCTGCGGCCGCAGGTGCTGTTCACCCGCCTGCCACGGCAGCAGCGCCTCAATGCGCCCATCCCGAAGAAACAATATCCCGTCTTCCAGATAGCGCGCATGGCGGGCAATATCATCGGCGCTATCGGCAACCGCGGCGATATCAAAAAATGCGCCGCGAATTGCGGTCTCGTAGTTAATCATCATAGCTGCCTTGTGGATTAGCAAAAGGATAGATGAGTCAGGCAAAATTGATGCCAGTTTGCGTGGGCGGCGAATCGCCGCGACAGGGGCCGCGGCGGTGGAGAGTCATCACTCTTTCTGGGCAATGGCGCTGAATCTGGCTGCGGCGCCGACGCGTTCGTCGCGGGCAATCCAGCGATAGGCCGCTCCGCTCAGCAGTACGCCGATAAACCAGCTAAAGTTCGCTACCTCATGCAGGGCCGGAATAAAACTGATGATCAGGCCGATGGCGACGGAGGGCACCAGCGCGGCGATGGCTTTCGGGTTAACGCCGTTGCGGTACCAGTATTGGCCTTTTGGCGTGTCGTCGAACAAATCGTTGACCGACACCTGCCCGCGTTTAATTAAATAGAAGTCAACAATCAGGATGCCGAACAGCGGGCCGATAAAGGCGCCCAGCACATCAAGGGTGTAGTGGATAAGCTCCGGCGAGTTAAACAGGTTCCACGGCGTCAGCAGGATTGAACCGACGGCGGCGATCATTCCCCCGGTGCGGAAGCTGATTTTCTGCGGCGAGCAGTTAGAAAAATCGAATGCCGGGGAGACAAAGTTCGCCACGATATTGATACCAATGGTGGCGGTGATCATGGTCAGCAGGCCAATCGCCACCGCCAGATCGTTGCCGACGCGGCTTACCGTCTCAATCGGGTCGGTAATCATGCGGCCAAACAGCGACTGGGTACCGGAGACAATCACCACGGTAACCACAGAGAACAGCAGGAAGTTAAATGGCAGGCCCCAGCGGTTGCCGCGGCGAATCTCGCCCATGCTTTTACCGTAGCGCGCGAAATCGCCAAAGTTGAGCAGCGGACCGGAGAAGTAGGAGACCACCAGCGCGGTGGCGGTGATCATCTGCCAGGTTTGTTCCCCGGCGCTGAGCGATTTACTGGCAAGGGTAAAGGAGATCCCGTCTAAACCGGTTTTGTATACAATCCAGCCTGCTAACGCCAGCATCACCACGTATACCGCCGGACCGGCAATATCAATAAAGCGCTTAATGGCGTTCATCCCATGCCAGAACACCATCGCCTGCAGTAGCCACATGGTGGCGAAGCAGAGCCAGCCCAGATGCGACAGGCCAAGGAAACTGGCTTCGGTCAGCGTCGACAGCGACGGCCAGAATTTCAGCAGTACCAGCATCAGCGCGTTAGCGGCGAGGTAAGTCTGAATGCCGTACCACGCAAAAGCGATCAGGCCGCGGATCACCGCCGGAATATTGGCCCCGAAGACGCCAAATGCCTGACGACAGATAACGGCGTAGGGGACGCCGGCCATCTGGCTGGGCTTCGCCACCAGATTCGCGCATAACTGGACAATACAAATCCCCACCAGCAGGCACAGTAGCACCTGCCAGCTCGCCAGTCCGAGAGTAAAGAAGCTTGCGGCGACCACGTATCCGCCCATGCTGTGCACATCGGACATCCAGAAAGAGAAAATGTTGTACCAGCTCCAGTTCTGGTCGCGCGTCGGCGCCAGATCCTCATTGCTAAGGCGTGGGCTGTAGCCGGCGTGGGGATCAGCGGCCTTAACCTGATGGGTATTGTGTGTGTTTGGCATGAAACCTGCTCCTGTCAATGAAAACCCTGTTAGATGGATCGCTGAGGCGGTTGCAGGAATCAGGCCAAAAAAGATAATCTTGTATGCAATAATTTCGTTATATGTATACGATTTGGCGTTCGAATGATTAAAACCGGAGTGGTTAATGAGTAATCAACATCGTCTGCAGACCGCGCCAGCTCTGCATGACAAAGACGAATCAATCTATCAGGCGTTGATGACCGCGATTGTCGAACATCAGTTGCCGCCGGGAAGCAAACTGCCCGAAGAGGCGCTGGCAGAGGTGTTTGGCGTGAGCCGCACCGGGATCAGAAAGGTGCTGCAACGACTCGCGACTGTGCAAATGGTCACGTTAACGCCCAAACGTGGTGCACAGGTGGCCAGTCCGACTGTTGAAGAGGCGCAGGAGATCTTCCGTACCCGGGCGCTGCTGGAAGTGGCCAATTTGCCGGATGTGCTGGCTCGCTGCCAGCCGCCGCACCTCGCCGCGCTGGAAGCGATTACCCGTCAGGAGCAGCTGGCGCACGAAAATTATGATGGCCCGGCGGCGATCCGCTACTCCGCAGAGTTCCATATTCAGATGCAGGCGATTTCCGGCAATCAGGTGCTCACTGAGATGGTGACCCGTCTGAGCCAGCGCTCTTCATTAGTGATTGCGGCATGGGGATCGCCGTGGCGTCAGGGCTGTCGCTGTGACGATCATGAACAGCTTATTCAACTGCTGCGCGACAAAGCGCTACAGCCTCTGAGCGACGCGTTAACGCACCATTTTGAGCATATCGTCGCCAGCCTTTGCTTTGAGCGATCTGGTGTCACCTTACCTGATTTTGCCCGGCTGTTCGCCGCCTATAAGGAACAATAATGCCGCCTGTTTGTATACAAGTGATTAATCCCAATACCAGTCCCGGGATGACAGAAACCATTGGCGCCGCAGCCAGAGCGGTCGCCGCACCGGGAACCGAGATTCTGGCGGTCTGTCCTCGCGAGGGCGTGCCGTCAATAGAGGGACACTTTGACGAAGCCATTGCCGCCGTCGGCGTGCTGGAGCAGATTGCCGTTGGCCGTCGCCAGGGCGTGGATGGCCATGTGATTGCCTGTTTTGGCGATCCCGGCCTGCTGGCGGCGCGTGAACTGGCGCAAGGGCCGGTGGTGGGGATTGCGGAAGCGGCGATGCATATGGCAACGCTGGTCGCCACCCGGTTTTCTATCGTGACCACGCTACCGCGAACTTTAATTATTGCGCGCCATTTGTTGCAACAATATGGCTTTCAGCACCACTGCGCCGCTCTGCACGCCATTGATTTACCGGTGCTGGCGCTGGAAGACGGCAGCGGCATGGCGCAGGAGAAGGTGCGCGCGCGCTGTATCCAGGCGCTGAAAGAAGATGGTTGCGGGGCTATCGTACTGGGCTGCGGCGGAATGGCGACGCTGGCGCAGGAACTGACCCATGAGCTGCGGGTGCCGGTCATCGATGGCGTCAGCGCGGCGGTCAAAATGGTTGAGTCGCTGGTGGCGTTAGGGCTGTCCACCAGCAAACAGGGCGATCTGGCATTTCCGGAACCCAAGGCGTTAAGCGGCAAATTTCAGGCGCTAAACCCATTTTAAATTGAAGGAGTAGGCGATGGTATTTTTGGCAGATGATTATCCTCGCGACCTGCGCGGCTACGGCGAGCATCCGCCGCACGCGCGGTGGCCGCAAAACGCGCGGATAGCCGTGCAGTTTGTGCTGAACTATGAAGAGGGCTCGGAAAACCACGTGCTGCATGGCGATGCCGGTTCCGAACAATTCCTGTCCGATATTATTGGCGCCGCCAGTTACCCCGATCGCCACATGTCGATGGACTCGTTATATGAATATGGCAGCCGCGCCGGTTTCTGGCGCATTCATCGGGAGTTCAGCAAGCGCGGATTGCCCCTGACCGTATTTGGCGTCGCCATGGCGCTGGCGCGTCATCCCGATGTGGTTTCGGCGATTAAGGCGGCGAACTATGACGTGGTCAGCCACGGCTGGCGCTGGATTCACTATCAGAATATGTCCATTGAGCAGGAACGGGCGCACCTGAACAAGGCGGTTCAGGTATTAACCGCGCTGTTCGGCAAGCCCCCCACCGGCTGGTATACCGGGCGCGATAGCCCGAACACCCGGCAACTGGTGGTTGAGCACGGCGGCTTTGATTATGACAGCGACTATTATGGTGACGATCTGCCGTTCTGGAGCGAGGTGACGTGCAGCGACGGCACGCGTAAACCCCATCTGATTGTGCCATATACCCTTGATGCCAATGACATGCGCTTCGCCACCGCCCAGGGGTTTAATACCGCCGAGCAGTTTTACACTTATCTGAAAGATAGCTTCGATGTGCTGTATGCGGAGGGAGAACAGGCGCCGAAAATGATGTCCGTTGGCATGCATTGCCGCCTGCTGGGGCGTCCGGGCCGTTTCCGCGCATTGCAGCGTTTTCTCGACTATATTCAGCAGCATGAACGGGTATGGGTCTGTACCCGTCAGCAGATTGCCGATCACTGGCGCGAGGTGCATCCGTTCGGCGCGTAATGGCCTGCGGATGCGTGTGTCCTCCTGCCCGGAAAGTCCACAGATAAACTCTGGCTACGCTGGAGACCCTCTCTCTTTTCGGGAGAGGGCTGGCACGAGAGGGCGATTCCCGGAGGCGGGCGTTTAGCCGGTCCGGCTGCGTCACCGGAGGGACAAAAGACCTAGCTCATCAGACTGACATGGGCGGCGACGATGCGCCAGCCAAAGGGGAAACGTACCCAGGTTTGCTGCTGGCGACCAATGCGTTCGCTCCCCTCACGGGTGAATTCGGTGCTGCATACCGCGTAATCTTCGCCGAAGGTGGTGATGGTGGTGTGGCGCAGCTCGCGCTGCAACCCGGCGGCAGGCCGGGCGGCGCGAAAAGCGCGGATTTCGTCGATGCCGTACAGATTCTCTCCGGCTCCCAGACGCACCGTGCGTTTATCGTGCCAGAACAGCTCGTCCAGCACCTCGACATCATTGCTTACCAGCGCCTCCTCATAGCGGTAAAACGCCGCGGTGACCTCGGCGAGAATCAGCGGCCGGTTAATATGGTCTTGTGTCATCATGCTGCAATCTCCGCAGGGCGGGCATCGGTGATGCCCATCTCTTCCAGTACCCGCGCCACGCGCAGGCAGGCTTGTTCATTAAACGGGGCGGCAATTAACTGCACGCCGATCGGCTGCCCATTCGGGGTGCGTAGCGGCACCGTGACCACCGGCAGTCCGAGGAAGGAGACGGGCTGAGTGAGTATCCCCATACTGGCGCGGATCGGTAACGCCTGGCCGTTTATTTCCATCAATTGGGCGCCAATGGGGGTGGCGCAGCATGGCGTAGCTGGCGCGATCAGCACATCGGCGTGGGTAAACAGGGTTTTAAACGCCTGCTGCGCATGGCGGCGAAAGCGCTGGGCCTGAATATACCATGCCGACGGGATCATCGCCCCGGCCAGCAGGCGTTCGCGGGAGTTCGGCTCAAAACGTTCGGGCTGGCGGCGGAGTTCGGGCAGATACTGATTACCGCCTTCTGAAGCGCTGATAATAAATGCCGCCGAACGGGCCAGTTCGGCCTCCGGGAAGTTCAGCTCATCATGCGCTGCAAGCGCCTGAGCGACGCGGGCGACCGCCGCGCGCGCATCGTTATCGCACCAGGTCGAAAAATAACCGCCGAGCGTGGCGCAGCGTAACCCCTCCATGCCGCGAGTTAAAAGATTAGCGGTACGTTCGCTGGCTTTGTCCGCCTGAAAACCATCGGCAGGATCGCGCCCCTGTAGCGCGTCATAAACCGCGGAGAGATCGCCAACGCAGCGGGCAAACGGGCCAATATGGTCGAGGCTGGCGACGAAGGGATGGCTACCGGAGCGCGACAAACGGCCAAATGTCGGTTTCAGACCAAAGATCCCGCATAACGAAGCCGGGACGCGAATGGAACCGTTGGTATCGCTGCCCAGCGTGAAATGCACCAGCCCCGCGGCTACTGCCGCCGCCGATCCCCCGGACGATCCCCCGGCGATTTTGGTAAGATCGTGCGGGTTATGCGTTGCGCCATAATGGCTGTTTTCCGTCGTAAACCCGTAAGCGTAGGCGTCCATATTCAGCATCCCGGACAGCAGCGCGCCAGCGCTGTGCAACTGACGCACCGCCCAGCTATCGGCGACGGCCGGAGATCGGTCGCTAAACAGCCGGGCGCCGGCAAGGGTGGTATGACCGGCGACATCGAACAGATTTTTCACCGCATAGGGAATGCCTGCCAGCGCGGGCAGGGGCTTTTTTTCCCGTCGCAGGGTGTCAATATTCTCCGCCTCGGCGAACATGCGCTTTTCGCTGACGTGGGTCCAGGCGTTGATCTGCGGGTTAACGCGCGCAATGCTCTCCAGAGTATGGCGGGCAATCTCTCTGGCGCTGAGATCGCCGCTTGCCAGTGCGCGCTGTATGTCGTGGATAGTTAATTCATGTAGCTTCATGCTTTATACACTCCGGCGATTTCGACGCGTTCGTCGAGGGGAAAGGCCAGCAGCGGACCGGCCATGGCGGCAATGCGGCTAAACTGCAATCTGAGTTCAGCGCGTCGGGTCTCGTCCAGCTCCAGCGCCAGCAATTGTTCCATTTGTGCAAGATAAACGTCCCATTCGGCTTGCGGTATATTCATTATTGACTCCTAATATCCGGCGGCGGAGCCGTTGCTACGCGGATCGCTGGCTCCTTCAATCAGGCCATTGGGATGGCGAACAACGGCCCCTGCGTGGCCCATGACTTCACTAAAATCGGTCAGTATTTCAACGTCGTGCCCCAGTTCACGCAGACGGGCGATACTTTCGGTACTGAAGCGGCCTTCCAGCTTGAGTGAGTCGGAGGTCTGCCCCCAGGTTCGCCCCAGTAGCCAGCGCGGTCGGCTGATGCTCTCCTGTAGCGGCGCATTTTGCATCACGTAGCGGGTGAAGATAGCGGCCTGGGTCTGCGGCTGGCCGTCGCCGCCCATTGAGCCGTAAACCATCACCCGGCCATCGTTAAGCCGTGCGGCGGCGGGATTGAGCGTGTGAAACGGCTGTTTACCGGGTGCGAGAGCCAGCAGGTGAGCCGGATCGAGGCTGAACGACGCCCCGCGGTTCTGCCAGACAATGCCGCTTTCCGGTAGCACCACGCCGCTGCCGAACTCGTGATAGAGACTCTGGATAAAGGAGACCGCAAGGCCGCTTTTATCGATTACCCCCATCCACACCGTATCGCCCGGACCTTTACCCGTCCCCCACGGTGCGGCCTGCTGGTCGTTGATGGTGTCAGCCAGCGGCTGAAGCTCTGAGGGGTTCAGCAGACTCTGGATATCGACATTCAGATGGCGCGGGTCGGTGATATGCGCGTCGCGCAGGCCAAAAGCCAGCTTGGTGGCTTCAACAAGGCGGTGGACGGTCATGGCCTCGTCGGCGTCGGTCATGGCCAGCCGATCGGTTATGCCGAGGATCGCCAGTGAAACCAGTCCCTGAGTGGGCGGCGCGAGATTCCACAGTTCGCCGTGCTGATGTTCAAGCCTGAGCGGTTGCACGCGCCGTGCGCGATGGTGTCGCAGGTCGCTTAAGGTGACGGGCATTCCGTACTTTTCCATACCGCGCGCCAGATGCTCCGCCAGCGGCCCGCGATAGAAACTGTCTAAGCCTTCCTCCGTTAACTGGCGCAAGGTGTTGGCCAGCGCCGGTTGCAAAAAGCGGCTACCGGCTTGCGGCGGCTGGCCATTCACCAGCCAGGTTTCGGCAAAACCGGGTTGTTCACGTAGCTCGTGGAGTTTGTCGGCTGTGGCGCTGGCCTGTGAGACGGTGACCGGGATACCGTCCGCCGCGTAGCCGATAGCATCTTCCAGCAGGCGCGTCAGCGGCAGTTCTTTACCGGTTAAATCACGGGAAATTTTCAGCGCTTCATCCCAGCCGCTGACGGTGCCCGCTACGGTCAGCGCCGCCTTTGGGCCGCGGTGGGGGATCTGCGCCAGCCCGGCATAGGCCTGGGGCGTCGCCAGCGAACCTGCAGCGCCGCTGGCATCAATGGCAATGGGGTCGCCATCGGGCGGGACGATAAGCCAGAAACCATCGCCGCCGAGGCCATTCATATGTGGGTACACCACGGCGATCGTGGCGGCGGCGGCGACCATGGCTTCTATCGCGCTCCCGCCTTCGCGCAGCACCGCCAGCGCGCTCTGGCTGGCCAGATGATGGGGGGCGACCGCCATCCCGTGGGCGGCAACATGACTTTGCATGAGTTGTCCTCAAATAAGCGGATTGTCCGTATGGGGGTTGCAAAAGCTGTTCCATGTCTGAACATAACGTTTCAACCGTGGTCTGCGATGCGTATTTTTTGCGGAACTGGCATGCATTATGAAAGCGGTTAACGCTATAGTGCGGTGAAACGAAAGTTACAGAGGTCTTATGCAACAGCTTGATGAACGACTGAAAGCGCAGTACGCGTCTTTATCGCCGCAGGAACAGCGGGTGGCGGATTTTATTTTCGACCATTTCGATGATCTGATTAGTTACAACAGCGCGGAACTGGCGCGCCTGAGCTGCGTATCGAAAGCGACCGTCAGCCGGTTGTTCAAGCGCCTGGGCTATGAGAAATATAAAGATATGCGCGATGAGCTGCGTACCTTGCGCCAGAGCGGAATGCCGCTCACCGATAATCGCGATGCGGTACAGGGTAACACGCTGCTGGCGCGCCACTATAAACAGGAGATGGCGAACCTGACGCAATGGGTCAATGCCCTGGATGTTCAGCAATTCGCCGGGGCGATTCAGGCGCTGGTCGCCGCGCGACGCATTTTTATCGTCGGTATGCGCAACTCCTGGCCGGCGGCGCTGCATCTTCGTCAGCAGCTTTTACAGGCCCGCGGACAGATTCAGGTGTTGCCGCAGCCAGGGCAAAGTTTAAGCGAAGAGCTGGTGGATTTAACCGCTGAAGACCTGGTGGTGGTGATGGCGTTTCGCCGCCGTCCGCGCATTATTCGTCCGCTGTTGCAGCAGCTTCAGAGCCGCGGCATTCCGGTATTGTTAATGTGCGAACCGCAGGCGCATGGCCTGTTTCCGCTGGCGCGGTGGCAGCTTTGCGCGCCGCTGGATAGCGTCTCGGCCTATGATAGCTACGCCTCGGTAAATAGCCTGATCAATCTGCTGGCGAATGCTTTCCTGCACGAAATCCTCGATAAAGGCCGTCCGCGTATTCACGAGATCGCCAACCTTTACCAGCACCTGGATGAGCTCGAACAGCGATAATGGGGCGCCAGCGTGGTGCTTTGCATTATTTTGGTGCAATCGACATAAAGAGGAAACGCAGTATTGTTTCCACTTTATGTCGATTTTTTTCTTGTTTTATCGTCTTTTAACTGTGAAGTGGCTGATTGCATTATCGTGATATTTACCTGGCACATTAGTTGCAAAAGTTAATTTAAAGAATCTTTTGTTTCATGCTAACGTAACGGGTAAATACGATGAAAAAACTGTTGATCGCACTGGCCGGGGTCGCCTGTCTGTTAACCAATCTGTCAGCCGCGCGGGCTGACCAGCTACAGGATATTGAAAAGCGCGGCGTTATCCGCATTGCGGTGCCGCAGGATTTCCCGCCGTTTGGCTCGGTAGGCACCGACCTTCAGCCGCAGGGCTATGACATTGATATGGCGCGCTATCTCGCCAAAGAGATGAAGCTCAAGCTGCAACTGGTGCCGGTCACCAGCGCCAACCGCGTGCCGTATCTGCAAACCGATAAGGTTGATCTGGTGATTTCCAGTCTCGGCAAAAATGCGGAACGGGAGAAGGTGATCGATTTCAGCCGCGCCTATGCGCCGTTTTTCCTTGGTGTGTTTGGCCCGAAAGGCGAGGAGCTGAAGGATCCGGCGGCGCTGAGCGGTAAAAGCGTTGGCGTGACCCGCGGCGCGGTGGAGGACATGGTACTGACCAGCGTGGCGCCGAAAGATGCGCAGATTAAACGCTACGAAGATAACAATACCACGCTGTCAGCCTGGCTTTCCGGCCAGGTACAGTATGTGGCGACCGGCAACCTGGTGGTGGCGGCCATTTCCCGCCAGAATCCCACTAAAGCGCCGGTCGTGAGCTTTATGCTGAAGGATTCGCCGTGCTTTATCGGCCTGAAAAAGAATGAACCGGCGCTGAAGGCGAAGGTGAATACGCTGATTGAACAGGGTATTAAAGACGGCACGCTGAATGGTCTGTCCGAGAAGTGGATGAAAGCGCCGCTGCCCGCCAGCCTCGGCGCATAAGGGCCGGGCATGACGGAGCAACTTCATTTCTCTGCGCTCTGGCCGCACTGGCCGGAGCTACTGGCGGGACTGTGGGTGACCATTCAACTCACGGTTCTGGCGACGATCGGCGGCCTGACGCTGGGCATCTTCGGCGCCGCCATTCGCAGCGGGCGCGCCAGTTGGTTTAGTCGGATGTGGGGCGGATATGTTGAACTGATCCGCAATACGCCGTTTGTGGTACAGCTGTTTTTTATCGTCTTCGGTTTACCGAATCTGGGGCTAAAGATGACGGCGGGCGAGGCCGCGCTGCTGGCGATGGTGGTGAATCTCGGCGCCTACAGCACTGAGATCGTGCGCGCCGGTATTCAGGTGACGCCGAAAGGGCAGTGGGAAGCCGGTCGGGTACTGGGACTCACCCGGACGCAGACCTTTATGCAGGTGATTTTGCCGCCTGCGTTACAGCGCATTTATCCGGCGCTGGTGAGCCAGTGCATTATCGTGATGCTTGGATCATCGGTGGTGTCGCAGGTCTCTTATGAGGAACTGACCTTTGCCGCCAACCTGATTCAGTCGCGCACTTTTCTCAGCTTTGAGGTCTATCTGGTGACCACGGGGATCTATTTAGTGTTGTCTATATCGATGCGTCAGTTACTGATGGCGGCAGGGCGTAAATGGCTGGGGGTGCAGGCATGATGACCACCTTTACCGATTGGGACATTGTCCGCAATCTGCTGCTTGCCGGGCGCTGGACGGTACTGCTGTCGCTGGTGGCCTTTGTCGGCGGCGCGCTGGTGACGTTGCCGCTATTGCTGCTGCGCCTGACCGGCGGGCGGCAGGTGCAACGCCTGATTCGTGGCTATATCGAACTGTTTCAGGGTACGCCGCTGCTGATGCAGCTGTTTCTCGCCTTTTTCGGCGTGGCGCTGTTTGGTATTGATGTGTCAGCGTGGACCGCGGCGTCGCTGGCGCTGACGCTGTATACCAGCGCCTTTTTGCTCGATATCTGGCACGGCAGTATTCGCGCGCTGCCAAAAGGGCAGTGGGAAGCGTCGCGCTGTCTGGGGCTGAGCTTTGCTCAGACGTTGTATCGGGTGGTCGCGCCGCAGGCGCTGCGTATTGCCATCGCCCCGACGGTAGGGTTTGCCGTTCAGGTTATCAAGGGTACGGCGCTGGCGTCGATTATCGGCTTCGTCGAACTCACGAAAGCGGGCACCATGCTGACCAACGTGACCTACCAGCCGTTTAAAGTCTTTGCGCTGGTGGCGCTGGGTTACTTCATTCTGTGTTATCCGCTGTCCCGCTACAGTCGTTATCTGGAGAACAAGTTCAATGCCTCTCATCACCATTAATCAAATGCAGAAGTATTACGGCGATAACCATGTGCTCAAGGGTGTCGATCTGGATATCGATATGGGTGAAGTTATCTCGATTATCGGCCGCAGCGGGTCAGGTAAGAGTACGCTGCTGCGCTGTATTAACGGCCTTGAAGGCTATCAGGAAGGCAGCATTAAGCTCGGCGGGATGACCATTACCGATCGCGATTCCCAGGCGCGGGAAATCAGCCGCTCTATCGGCATGGTGTTCCAGAGCTTTAATCTATTCCCGCATATGACGGCGCTGGAAAACGTGATGCTGGCCCCGCGCCGGGTGCTGAAAAAGAGCGCCGCCGAGTGCCGCGAACTGGCCCGGCAGATGCTGGAAAAAGTGGGGCTTGGCGACCGGATTGATTACTATCCGGCCAATCTTTCCGGCGGCCAGCAGCAGCGCGTGGCGATTGCCCGCGCGCTGGCGATGTCGCCAAAAGTTTTACTCTGCGACGAGATCACCTCGGCGCTGGACCCGGAACTGGTTGGCGAAGTGCTCAAAGTGCTGGAGCAACTGGCGGCGGAAGGTATGACGCTGATCCTCGTGACCCATGAAATGAATTTTGCCCGCGAAGTGGGCGACCGCGTGGTGTTTATGCATCAGGGGCGCGTCTGGGAGCAGGGTGACAGTAAAACGCTGTTCGCTAATCCGCAGACCAGTGAACTGAAGCAGTTTATTTCATCCGTGCGCGGTCTCAACTAATTAAAGGATTTTCCGATGGATATCACTCAGTTTTCGCAAATCAACCCTCCGTCGCGGCTGCTAATGGGACCGGGCCCGATCAACGCCGATCCCCGCGTGCTGCGCGCCATGTCGAGCCAGCTTATTGGCCAGTATGACCCGGCGATGACCCATTACATGAATGAGGTGATGGCGCTGTATCGCGGTGTCTTCCGTACGGAAAACCGCTGGACGATGCTGGTCGACGGTACCTCGCGGGCGGGGATTGAAGCGATTCTGCTTTCGGCGATTAGGCCAGGGGACAAAGTGCTGGTGCCGGTCTTTGGCCGCTTCGGTCATCTGCTGTGCGAAATCGCCCGCCGCTGCCGGGCGGAGGTACACACCATTGAAGTGCCGTGGGGAGAAGTCTTTACCCCGGACCGGATTGAAGACGCCATCAAAAGCGTGCGCCCGCGGCTGCTGCTGACGGTGCAGGGCGATACTTCTACTACCATGCTGCAACCGCTGGCGGAACTGGGGGAAATCTGTCGCCGCTACGATGTGCTGTTTTATACCGATGCGACCGCTTCGCTGGGCGGCAACCCGCTGGAAACCGACGCCTGGCAACTGGATGCGGTGTCGGCGGGCATGCAAAAATGCCTCGGCGGCCCGTCCGGAACTTCGCCCATTACCCTTAGCGCGCGGATGGAAGAGGCGATTCGCCGCCGCAAGTGCGTTGAAGAGGGGATCCGTACCGATGCTCACCTCGATGGCGTCGATGAGATGGTCTACTCCAACTACTTCGACCTCGGCATGATTATGGATTACTGGGGGCCGGAGCGTCTCAATCACCATACTGAAGCCACCTCGGCGCTGTTTGCCGCCCGTGAATGCGCGCGGCTGATCCTCCAGGAAGGGCTGGATAACGGCATTGCCCGCCATAAGCTGCACGGGGATGCGCTGGTAAAAGGTATTCAGGCGATGGGGCTGGAGACGTTCGGTGACCTGAAACATAAGATGAACAACGTGCTTGGCGTGGTGATCCCGCCGGGGATTAACGGCGACCAGGCGCGAAAACTGATGCTGGAAGATTTCGGCATTGAAATCGGCACCTCGTTTGGCCCGCTGCACGGCAAGGTGTGGCGTATCGGCACCATGGGCTACAACGCGCGTAAAGACTGCGTGATGACCACGCTTAGCGCGCTGGAGTCAGTGCTGAACTATCTTAAATTTCCGACCGTCCAGGGTGCGGCGATGCAGGCGGCATGGGATCACTATCGCACCGAGAGCGCGCAATGAGTCAAACAACACGCCAGCAGGCGGAGATGCAGCAGGCCGCTGCGCGGGTGATGGCCCGCGCCGATGAGCTGGCCGCGATCAGCGAAACAGCGGACGCCCTGACCCGGGTATATCTGTCGCCGCAGCATCTACAGGCTAATCAGCAGGTGGGGTTGTGGATGGCCCAGGCCGGTATGATCGTCTGGCAGGACAGCGTCGGCAATATTTGCGGGCGCTACGAGGGAGAGCGGGAAGGCGCCCCCGCCATTTTGCTGGGATCGCATCTTGACACCGTGCGCAATGCCGGTCGTTACGACGGGATGCTCGGCGTGCTGACGGCGATTGAAGTGGTGCATCGCCTGCATCAGCAGGGACGGCGTCTGACGAAGGCGATAGAAATTGTCGGTTTTGGCGATGAAGAGGGGACGCGTTTTGGTATCACGCTGCTCGGCAGTCGCGGGCTGACCGGTACCTGGCCAGATGGCTGGCTGGCGCAGACCGATGCCGACGGCGTCAGCGTGGGGCAGGCAATGGTGCTGGCCGGGCTGGATCCGTCGCGCATTCATCTTGCCGCCCGCAGCGTGGAGGAGATTGCCGCCTATCTGGAACTGCATATCGAACAGGGCCCGTGTCTGGAGCAGGAGGGGCTGGCGCTGGGCGTGGTGGAGGCGATCAACGGCGCGCGTCGCCTGAACTGCTGCTTTACCGGCGAGGCGGGGCACGCGGGGACGGTGCCGATGAACCACCGTAAAGATGCGCTGGCGGCGGCGGCAGAGTGGATGGTGCTGACAGAGACCATGACCCGCGAGTACGGGGAGAACCTTGTTGCCACGGTGGGTACGCTGCGCTGTGCGCCTGGCGCGGTCAACGTTATTCCCGGCGAAGTGACGCTGACCCTCGATATTCGCGGGCCGAACGATCGGCCGCTGGATGCGCTCCTGACCACGCTGCTGATGCGGGGGGAGGAGATCGCCGCCCGTCGTCAGTTGCGATTCCGCGCGGAAGAGTTTTACCGTATTGCCGCGACCGCCTGCGATAGCGGATTACAGCAGGTATTAAGCGCGGCGGTGCGCAGGGTTCAGGGGCGGTCGCTGACGCTGCCGAGCGGCGCCGGGCATGATGCCATCGCCATTGCCGAACGCTGGCCGTCGGCAATGCTGTTTGTTCGCTGCAAAGGTGGCGTCAGCCATCATCCTGCCGAGTCAGTTACCGTCGACGATGTGGCGCTGGCGATCGAGGCTTATTTCCTCGCGGTGTCGGAACTGGCGGCGAAATAGGTTATCCCGCAAGTGCTGGCGGCGGGTATTGTCGGGATAACGCCCTTTTCCGGGGGCGTCCCGGCATTCGCGGCGTTGGGGGGATCGTCCGCTACCCCGCGGGGTTAGCATCGCGCGAGTCAGTTTGCACTATTGTGGTGCATTTCAGGCAAGGAACATGCCATAAATAAGCAAAGCGTCTGGTTATTATTTATTCAAATATGCAAAAAGGTGTAACGGCATTGCGCCGCGGCGATACGCTGCGTTACCTGGCATAATTAATGCTTATCTCTTAGCGGAATTACCTCAAAATGAGTATAACCGGAGGAGACGGTCATGATAAAAATAACGCTTCCAGACGGGCATTATTATGATGAGATGCTTACCGCACAGGGAGAGCAGCGCCAGCACTATAACGCCTGGTGGCAATGGTTTCGCAACACCGATCAATTCTCTATCCGGCAGAAAAAAGAGCAGGCTGAGCTACTCTTTCACCGAATAGGCATCACTTTTAACGTCTACGGTGAGGATGAGGGCACTGAACGACTGATCCCTTTTGACAGCGTGCCGCGCATTATTCCCGCCACCGAGTGGCAGCGGATCGACCTTGGCATTCGCCAGCGGGTGAAAGCCCTGAATGCTTTCCTTTACGATATCTATCACGACCAGAATATCCTGCGCGCGGGGCTGATTCCGGCGGAACAGGTGCTGGCCAACGAACAGTATCAGCCCTGTATGCAGGGGATTAATTTACCCAATAACACCTATGCCCATATCACCGGGGTGGATATGGTACGCAACAGCGACGGCCAGTATTACGTGCTGGAGGACAATTTGCGAACGCCTTCCGGCGTCTCCTATATGCTGGAAAACCGCAAGATGATGATGCGGCTGTATCCCGAAATGTTCGAACAGCATCATATTGCGCCGGTAGAGCGTTATCCCAGCTATTTGCTGCAGACCCTGCGCGAAAGTTCGCCGGTGGATGATCCGTGCGTGGTGGTGATGACGCCGGGACGCTTTAACAGCGCCTATTTTGAGCACAGTTTTCTGGCTCAGCAGATGGGCGTCGAGCTGGTGGAAAGCGCCGATCTGTTTATTAAAACCGGGGCGGTGTATATGCGTACCACCGAGGGACCGCGGCGCGTGGATGTGATTTACCGGCGTATTGACGATGCGTATCTCGATCCGCTGGCCTTTCGCGCCGATTCCATGTTAGGCGTTCCCGGGCTGTTGTCGGTGTATCGCGCCGGGGGCGTGGTGCTGGCCAACGCCATCGGAACCGGCGTCGCCGATGATAAATCGATCTATCCCTACGTGCCGGAGATGATCCGCTTCTATCTGGGCGAACAGCCGATCCTGAGTAACATTCCCACCTGGCAGTGCCGCAAAGAGGACGATCTTCGCTACGTGCTGAGCAACCTTGAACGGATGGTGGTGAAGGAGGTTCACGGCGCCGGGGGCTATGGCATGCTGGTCGGCCCGCGTTCAACCAAAGAGGAGCGCGAAGTGTTTCGCCAGCGTCTGCTGGCGAACCCGGCCAACTATATTGGCCAGGACACCCTGGCGTTGTCGACTTGTCCAACGTTTATCGAGGATGGTCTGGCGCCACGCCACATTGATTTACGTCCTTTTGTTCTCTCCGGCCAGGAGATCCGCCTGGTGCCTGGCGGACTCACGCGCGTGGCGCTAACCGAAGGTTCGCTGGTAGTGAACTCGTCGCAGGGCGGCGGTACTAAGGATACCTGGGTAATGGAGGATGATGCATCATGCTAAGCCGCACAGCGAGTGAACTCTTCTGGATGGCGCGTTATCTTGAGCGCGCGGAAAGCTATGCCCGGGTACTGGATGTGACCTGGAAGCTGTCGATGATCCCCCGCCATAGCCAGCAGTCGCGGGATTTGGCCTTACCGCTAAACTTGTCGCTGACCCACGAGTTATTTCAGGCGCGACACGCGCGTTTCACCATGAGCAATCTGCTTAATTTTTTCGCCCTTGACGGGAACAATCCGTACAGCATTTTTAGCTGCGTCGAAATGGCGTGGAATAATGCCCATGCGGTGCGCGGTAGTCTGTCGGCGGAAGTGTGGGAAAGTATCAACGCCACGCGTATTGAGCTGCGCAAACTGCGCCAGCAGGGGATCGGCGAACTGGGTAACGACGCTTTTTTCGAATGGGTAAAAGAGCGGGTACATCTGTTTCGCGGGGCGATCCTCGGCACCCTGCTGCGTAACGACGCATTAAGCTTTATCGGTATCGGTACGCTGATTGAGCGGGCGTCCGCCACCGCACAACTCCTGTTGATTAAGGATCAGCAGCTGAACAGCGACCCGGACCCGGTGCGTGAGTATTACCGGCTGGATACCCTGCTCAACGCGGTCAGCGCCCGCGAGGCCTACAACAGTATTTACCGTCAGCCGCTAACCCGTGAGACGGTGATGGAACTGCTGATTTTACGTAATGATGTGCCGAGATCGCTGAGAGCCAGTATTTCCGACCTGGTCGGGCAACTGGAACAGATTGCCAACGATCGTTCATACCTGCCGCTGCGCCTGGCGCATAAACTCAACGTCGATTTGCGCTTCAGCACTCGCGACGATCTGGCGCAGGCCGATTTACAGGTTACGCTCAATGGGCTGCTGGCGCGGATTAACGCGCTTTCTGACAGCATCAGACAAACTTATCTGGAGGCGTTATGAAACTGGTTATCGATCACCTGACCCGCTACGGCTACGATGAAGAAGTGAAGTTTTCGACCCAGTATCTGCGCCTGACGCCGCGCAGTAACGGGCGGCAAAAGATCACCTCCTGGACATTAACGCTGCCGGACGGCTCCACGGTTGCCACCACCGATGCGTGGGGCAACATCCTGCATGTGCTGACGCTGGATAATCCGCATAAAGAGATTGTTATTCGCGCCAGCGGGATCGTCGATATCGCGGAAGAGGGCGAGGAGATGGGCGCCGAACAACAGGAGCTGCTGTCGCCGCTGGTCTTTTTACGCAGTACGCCGCTCACCCGTGCTGATGACCAGATTCGCGAATTTGCCCGCCGTTGGTTCCTGCCGGATGCTCAGGAAGAGAGTCTTAACCGCTTAATGACGGAACTGCTGCTCAGAATGCCTTATTCGCCAGGGGCGACACAGGTCCAGGATTCCGCTGCCGATGCGTTTGCGCGGGCGAAAGGGGTTTGTCAGGATCACACCCATGTATTCCTCGCCTGCTGTCGCGCGCTGGAGATCCCGGCGCGCTATGTGAGCGGCTATGTCTATAGCGACAACGCCAGGCACGTCGCCATGCATGCCTGGGCGGAAGTGTGGTTGAACGATCGCTGGCACTCTTTTGATATCACCAATAATACCCGCAATATGAATCAACATTTGCGGTTGGCGACCGGGCTGGATTATCTTGATGCGTGTCCGGTACGCGGTACCCGTCTTGGGGGCGGGGGAGAAGTGATGTTAACTAACGCTGAAGTGCGCGAGCATTCGCAACAGGCGCAGCAGCAATAACGGCAGGAACAAAGAACGATGACCTACTGTGTGGCCATGTGTTTGTCAGATGGACTGGTATTTGCCTCAGACTCCCGCACTAATGCGGGAGTGGACCATATTGCAACATTTAAAAAACTGCACGTTTTCCATCAGGATGGCGAGCGCGTCATGGTGCTGCAATCTGCGGGCAACCTGGCCACCACGCAGAGCGTGATTAGCCTGCTCAATGCGCGCATTCGCACTCAGCAGGAGCCGAACCTGATGCAGGTCACTTCGTTATACGATGCGGCGATGTTAATCGGCAAAACGTTACAGGAGGTGATTCAGCGTGACAGCAGCAATCAGCAAAACTGCGGCAATACCAATTTCAACTGCAATCTGCTGCTCGGTGGACAGATTGCCGGGGAAACGCACCGTCTTTTTCATATCTATCCGGAAGGTAACTTTATCGAGGCGACGCGCGATACGCCCTATTTCCAGATTGGCGAGAGTAAATACGGCAAGCCGATTATTGACCGGGTACTGACGATGGATACGCCGCTGGAGCAGGCGATGTGCTGCGCGCTGATTTCAATCGATTCAACATTGCGCAGTAATCTTTCGGTTGGGCTGCCGCTGGATACGCTGCTATACCGTAGCGGCAGCCTGAGCAGCGCCGGACAGCATCGAATAACGGACAGCGATCCTTATTTCAATACTATTCGTAAAGCCTGGTCCGAGGGGCTGCTGGGTACGTTTCAGAAACTGCCGCCGTTCACGCCGGGCGGTGACTGATATGCCTTGGCCGGCTTCCGCCAGATGCGTGTCAGGCCCGCGTTCGCTTTGCCTGAGGGTTCGCGCTTTTGCTGAATGCGGATGAATTACGCGGTGGCAGTGCTGCGGGACTTTATATGGTGCCAGAAGCGTTCGGCGGACTGGTTGAGTCGTGAACCGGAACGATAGATATAGGCGCCGATCGGCAACGACAGGCTCTTATCCATAATCGCCAGGCGGCCTTCTTCAAGTTCGCGCTTTATGGAGTATTGCGGGAGCCAGCCAACCCCGTCTCCGTTAAGGATCATGCGTTTTAACAGCTCGCTCATGGATGAAACGAAAGTCAGAGAAAAGGTGATCTCAGGTTTGCGGTCAATAACCTGGTTAACCTGCCGTCCCATGTAGCTGTCGTTGGCGTATTTCATCAGCGGCAGCACGCCGCGGTGTAAATAAAAAAGCGGCCGGCCATTTTTATCGCAGGGCGAAACGAGATGCAGCGCGGAGTCGAAAATTTTGTGGTTGATAAACGGATAGTTCATCAACTCTTCGTTATAAAACGACAGAATAAAATCGCTTTTCCCTTCTTTAAGATTGAACACCGCATCGTTGACGTTAATCGATTCAACATGAAATGTTTTATTCTTTCTGTCGGTATAACCGGCGATAATCTCGGGGAGTAATAAAACAGAAAGCGAAGGTGCTGCATCGATTCTTATTTTTTGGGTTGTGTTGCTTAATCCCTTAATACGGCTGATTTGAAAATCCATATCATCAAGCATATTTCGCGCATAGCCGACAAAAATTTTGCCGCGGTTGGTCAACTGTAACGGGTTTGCCGAGCGGTCAAAGATACTAAAGCCCAGCGAGGCTTCCAGCGCCTGAATGCGCCGGCTGAAGGAAGATTGTGAAATATTTCGACTTTTTGCCGCCAGGGTAAAGCTTCTGGACTCTTCCAGGGCAATCACATCGTAAAGCCATTTTACTTCAAGATTCGCCAGCACCGCTATTCCTCAACATATCATTTAAGGCTATGCAATTTTAGCATAACGCATAGAAACTATGCAATTAACATCAATAACTACAGGTGTTAACATTTTTACCGGAGTTTAGCTTATGACTTATTCTTTAAACGATATTTCTTAAGTACAGGCGACCCCCTACGCGAGCACGATTTTAAATCGCCGGCTCTGTTTGGCCTGTTTATTTAATGCAATGCGGATTGTTTATTAAAAATAGTCTGGCGGTGGTAAATAACAGGTTGAATAAGCAAATGCATCTTATCCAGCCAATTGTTTGTCAGGAGTTCCATGTCACATATTGAATCAGTAAAAGCGGCTCTTCTTGAGCTTGGCATTCAGAATAGCAGCGAGCTGTTTTATAACCCGGATTACGACTTGCTGATTGCACATGAAACCAGCGCGGAGTTAACCGGTGAGGCGCGCGGCGTGATGACCGGGTGCGGCGCGGTCGCGGTTGATACCGGCATTTTTACCGGGCGTTCGCCGCGTGACAAATATATTGTCAGAGATGACGTGACGCGTGACACCGTGTGGTGGTCTGATGCCGGTCTGGGGCGGAATGATAATAAACCGTTAACGACTGAGATTTGGACCGATCTCAAGGCACGGGTTGCCGGACAGCTTAGCGGCAAAAAATTGTATATTGTTGATGCCTGGTGCGGCGCCAGTCCGGCGACTCGCCTGGGGGTGCGTTTCGTGACCGAGGTGGCGTGGCAGGCGCACTTCGTTAAAAATATGTTTATTGCGCCGAACGCAGAGGAACTGGCTGAATTTACGCCGGATTTCGTTGTTCTCAACGGTGCGGGCTGTACCAACGATAAATGGCAGGAACAAGGGCTTAACTCCGAGAACTTTGTGGCTTTCAATTTGAGTGAAAATATTCAGTTGATTGGCGGCACCTGGTACGGCGGCGAAATGAAGAAAGGGCTGTTTTCGGTGATGAACTATCTGTTGCCGCAGCAGGGGATCGCGTCGATGCACTGCTCGGCGAACCGCGGTGAAGCGGGCGATGTCGCGCTGTTCTTCGGCCTTTCCGGGACCGGCAAGACCACGCTTTCCACCGACCCGCAGCGACAGCTTATCGGCGATGATGAGCATGGCTGGGACGATGAGGGCGTGTTCAACTTTGAAGGCGGTTGCTATGCCAAGACCATTAATCTTGAGCCGCAGGCCGAGCCGGAGATCTATCGCGCGATTCGCCGCAATGCGCTGCTGGAAAATGTGGTAGTCAGAGCGGACGGCAGCGTTGATTACGCCGATGGCAGCAAAACTGAAAACACACGCGTCTCTTATCCTTTATCGCATATTGAGAACATCGTTAAGCCGGTATCGCGTGCAGGCCATCCGTCGAAGGTGATTTTCCTTGCCGCCGATGCGTTTGGCGTACTGCCGCCGGTTTCTCGCCTGACGACGGAACAGATGCAGTACCACTTCCTGTCAGGATTTACCTCTAAACTGGCCGGAACTGAACGCGGTATTACACAACCGACGCCAACGTTTTCAGCCTGTTATGGCGCCGCGTTTCTGCTGCTGCATCCGACACAGTATGCCAGCGTCCTGGCGGCGAAAATGGCAGAGGTGGGCGCTGAAGCCTGGCTGGTTAACACGGGCTGGAACGGTGAAGGCAAACGTCTTTCCTTGCGTGATACACGCAATATCATCAGCGCAATTTTAAACGGCACCACCGGAGAGATGCGTGCAGAGACCGTGCCGGTATTTGACTTGTCTATTCCTCAGGCCATTGCGGGCGTGGATAGCGCGCTGCTTGATCCGCGTAGCGGTTGGTCATCTGCCGATAAGTGGCAGGAGAAAGCGGAGAGTCTGGCACAGTTGTTTATTGACAACTTTAAACAATATACGGATACCGAAGCCGGAGCTCGGTTAGCGTTAGCGGGCCCGACGCCTGCAAAATCAGCCGTTGCGGCGTAATTAATATTATCGTCGGAAGCGTCAGAGCGTCACCCGGACAGCGTCCGGGTTTTTCTTAATAAAAAACCGTTATCACACCGTTTTGCCCGTCTGCGAGGGCGGTGTCGGCGTGCGTCGGCAAAATAGACGCGGTAACAGGGGCAGGATCTGTGGCCATTCCTGCCCCGAGCGATCAGTGCTGCTGCAGAATTTTCAGGAAGTCCTGCTTATTCGATATCAAGGAGAGCGCTTTTGCGATGATCTCATCACTAAAGATCGAGGCAATATCTCTCAAAACATCAATATGTTCACTCTCTTTGGCGATAACGCCAATCGCAATAAACATTACGTTATTTCTGTCCCAGATCACGCCATCCGGAAACTGATAGATTTCGATGCCGGTTTTAACAATGATGTTGGTTGCTGATTTAGGCAGATGCGGTAGCGTAATGCCATTACCTAAAAAGGTGGAGACCTGACGCTCTCTTTCACCAAGAAAAGCCACGCAATCATCACTGACGTAACCTTTGGCCTTGAAATCAGCACCGATCATTGCCAGCACTTCCGCTTTGTTTTTCGCCTGGCACGACAGATGTAGATTATCTTGCGTAATATTATCGATCATAACCCGCTTTCCTTCGTCGCAGTGTTGATTTGTGCATCGTATTTATTGGTGGACAGCTCTTCTTCGAGTTGCTCGAGCGATTTATTTGATGTTTCGGGCAGAGCTGTTACTACAAAGATAATGGCCAGGTAGTTAATCGCGGCAAAAATCAGGAATACCGGCCCTAAACCAAGTTTGGCTTGTAACAATGGGAACAGGTAGCTGACGATGGCATTCATAACCCACATGAAAAATACCGAAATGCCCATTGACAGCCCGCGAAATCTGAGCGGGAACAGTTCAGCTAATACCACCCAGGTGATAAATCCGAGGGTGCCCTGCATTACACCAACAAACAGTGCGCCAAGCAGCCAGATGGCCGTCGCTTTGATATCGCCAACAAGGGTGTAGTCGACGCCGGCAATGATAAGGTGCAGCGTGGCCATGATAGCAAAACCATAAATAATAATGGTTTTACGCTTAAACCGGTCAACGAGAAATAGCACGCCAAATAACATTCCCCCCACGGAGAACACGCCATTAAGCACGTTGCAGATTAATGAGGTTCTCTCTGAGAATCCTGCGGTGCTCAGGATCTCTGTACCATAGTACATAATGACGTTGACCCCGGTAGTCTGCTGTATGGCAGACCACACCACGCCGATCAGCAGAAGTTTAAAAATCCATGGCGTATGAATGATGGTCACAAAGGCGTTTTGCGAAGTCAGCTTGTTGTCTTCCTCAGCCTTTATTAATGTTTTGATATCATTGAATTCCTTCACCGCACGTTCAAGGGGACGAATTTGTTTCAGTATTTCCAGCGCTTCTTCCTCGCGTTTTTTGCTGATTAACCAACGAGGGCTTTCCGGTGAACGCAACATGCCAACAAAGAGACAGATAGCCGGAATGGCCTGGACCATTAACATATATCGCCAGACATCAGGGAGATGCCCCCAGACGACGCCTATAATGGCGTTTATGGCAAAGGCGGCGAGTTGACCGACAACAATTGCGACTTCATTTAACCCGGTCAGTCTACCGCGCATCTCTGTTGGCGCGACTTCGGAGATAAATGTTGGGGCGGTTACCGAGGCGCCGCCAACAGCGTAACCAAGAATAAAGCGAGAAATAAGGAGCACGGTAATATCGGGCGCAAAGGCGGACATCAGCGCGCCGATGAAAAAAAACAGTGATAAAAAGAGTAAGTACTTTCTTCTGCCAAAGAAATCTGCGAATTTCCCTCCGAAAACGCTGCCTAATGCGGCACCGATCAGCAACACGCTCATTACCAGACCTTCAGTCGTCGGGGTTAATGCCATATATTGCTTCAGTGAGGAAAATGCACCATTAATGACGCCAGTGTCATAACCGAATAGAAGGCCACCAAATGTTGCCACTAAGGTTATTTGGTGTAGTCGCTTTCTCTGTTGTAGGTTCAGATTCATAATAAGAGACATTTTTATACCTTTTGTTTTGATTAACGGCGCGAGATAAAAATGCGTCATCCCAGTCACGTTGCGTATGACTGTTATGAAACGATTTTTTGTTCCTGGTGCTACTATTTAGCGCTTACGGCAAGACGCTAAATAAAACCGGTCAAAGAGGTTTTGTATTGATCAATAATAAATCATCAGTATGTGCGATGTTCTCCGGTGGGTTGGTGTTTACACTATCCCCGGCAGATTCCTGATACCAACAGATGTGGGGATAACAAAAAACCGTATCCGTTGTACCCATAACGCCTGCGCTCACTTTCTTCATCACATCCTCCGGGGGGTAAGGATTTCTGCTTCACCAGTAAGGTGTCCAGCGTGCATGTAATCAGGGATATTATTGCCACTATTAATGAAATGTAAATGCAAATAGATCACATTTTGAAAATTTCATTTCGATTTTGGCGCACAAAGAATATGTTATCTTTATCCTGCCAAAAGGGGGTTTTTTATAATTAATTGATATGCAAAGTGATTTTTTTCATTTCAGCCAACGCTAAAATTCCGCAATAGTTAAACGAAATGTTAAAATTATGATACGTGTCACATTTGAGAATGCACTCCATTATGAAATTTATATTCTATTGTTGTATTTATTTTAATTTTTGTTCGATTTTTGAGACATCCTGGAGAAGGGAGCGGTGAGGGAATGCGTCCATGCCAGCCTGTCATCAGGCGACGTTTTTTTCACGCCGTTTATGTGGTTATTCGCGTCATCCTTTTTAGTGTCTGAGTGTTGTCTGACCCGAATGCCCAGTCCATCATTATGCATGTTGTAAGTAACTCTGCGGGCCAGACTCTGAGGAGAATAAAATGTCCACCGTGTTACGCCTGGTATTGTCAGCTTAATCCGTTATTCCATCAGGCGTAAAGGGTATGACCAGCCTGGAGGGCGCAATATAAAACATCAGAGTGGACATGTAATATGTGGGGATAATTGGCTGGCGCTGCTTATGAATCGCCCTGAAGGGCGTTCACCACGCAAAGTGTTTGCCTGTGCGCCGCGAGCGCCGACGGCGCGCAGAAAACAGGCCATATGAATTAGAAGTATCTGGCGTTTTTTATCAGTAAATTGCAGAGAGCCGTAAATTCATCCTCTGGCATGCGTTGTTGCAAATTGCAAAGGAATTCCTGGTAAACATTCCATTCCAGCGCTAATTGCGCTTTTGCTTCAGTCGTCAGTTGCAAATGAATTATTCGCCGATCTTGCTGGCTTTTAAAACGGCAAATCATGTTACGTTGTTCCAGTTTACTGACCATGGCACTGGCCGAGGATGTTTTTACCGAAACTTTTTGTGCCAGTTCTTTTAAACTCAATGGCCCATCGCGCAGCGCATTAATATAGTAATATTCATTCCAGCTAATATTTCCTATCGGGGTTTGTTGATCATAACGACGCCAGAAGTCAAGTAACGACCGGCTTAGCCGTAACAACGCCTGCTCTGTTTTTATGAAGTCGATTGATTCCGGTGCATCAGGTTTTAATTCAGTCATTTTTTTCATCTTATTGCATGCTTCGTCATTTTATAAGGCCATTAGCAACAGATTAAAGTAATATCCATAATATATAGCGTTTTATCCTACCATGTGGGCGGTGGTACTCAAATTAAAAAATAAAAAAAGTCGCACAAAAAATAAATCCCATTCAGGAACGGGTAAGTTGTCGATGACAAGGCGTTGTGAGGACGCTCAGGCTATCTCCCTCATCGTTCAGATTACGGATGCCCTGGCGAGGGCGCCTGAACGCCGCTCGTCGTCACTGGGGAATCCACGCAAATCCTTTCAGCATACCGCCAGGATTATTTTATAAAATAATTCAATAAGATAAATGCAACTTTTCGACGTTGTCGATAATTATTCAGAGGGGACACAGCGTGACAGGGAAAAATAAACCGAGAGTCAAACTATGACGGTACGTAAAACTGAGATCGTCCGATCCACGAAGTAGGGGCGTGAAAATGCGGCCTGTTCTATCATTTTTACTATTAATAATAGTTAGACTAACTAACTTTTGATTAAAATCAAAATATTCCGAAAGGTAAGGGTGCTAAAAGTGGTCGGCCTACTGTTATCACGCGATGTTAACTTCAACGGTAGGTGTGTAACCAGCCACACAGTATCCATCTGTGAGCCTTTGGCGCTCTTGTCCATCAGCTTTAGTTTGCTCGTTATACGGAGTAAATAATATGTCCGAAACAGCCACTAAGAGATCGGATCCACGTTCTTTTCTGGATCGCTGGTTTTCCCTTAAAGAAAAAGGTACCTGTGTTAAAACCGAACTGATAGCCAGTTTCACAACGTTTCTAACGATGGTTTATGTGATTTTCGTGAACCCGCAAATTTTGTCACATGCCGGGATGAACGAGCAGGCGGTATTTGTCACAACCTGTATGATTACGGCTATTGGTTGCATTTTGATGGGGCTAATTGCGAAGTTACCGATAGCGCTTGCGCCGGGGATGGGGATCAACGCTTATTTCGCGTTTGTGCTCGCCGGAGGCATGGGGCTTTCATGGCAAACAGGAATGGCTATTATTTTTCTTGGCGCCAGCGGTTTTTTTCTTTTATCGCTATTTCGCGTTCGTTACTGGATGGTTGCCAATATACCTCTTTCACTACGTATTGGCATCGGTAGTGGCTGCGGATTACTCATTGCACTGATAGGCTTGCATAACGCCGGTATTATTGTTGCCAATCCGGATACAATGGTGACCATTGGCGATGTTAAATCTATTCCTTTCGCACTGAGCGCACTGGGTTTTCTCCTGATATGCATATTCGCATACCGTGGACTTCATGCCGCCATCCTTATCTCTTTCGTCGTAATCACTCTCATCGGTTGGTTGCTTGGTGATGTAACGTATCAGGGGATCGCCAGTTTACCGCCTGATATTTCCCCGGTTTTTGGCCAGCTTGATTTGGCTGGCGCGCTCGATATTTCGTTAGTGGGTATCATCATTTCAGTCATGCTTATCAACCTTTTTGAGTCATCCGGAACGCTAATTGCCGTTACCGATAAAGCGGGTCTGGCCGATCGGCAAGGGCGGTATCCAAATCAACAAAAATCACTCTATATCGACAGTGTCTGTTCCATGGGCGGGGCCTTTATGGGAACGTCCGCGGTCACCGCTTACATTGAAAGCGCGTCCGGTGTTGCCGTGGGGGGGCGAAGCGGGCTGATGGCCGTTGGTGTCGGGGTATTATTTTTGCTGGCAATGTTTTTTTCCCCGTTGGCAAAAATGGTACCGGCATATGCAACCGCCGGCGCACTCATTTACGTCGGGGTGTTAATGGTGGCGGAACTGGTGCGCGTGCAGTGGGAGGATCTTACTGAAGCCGTGCCGGCATTTGTTGCAACGGTGATGATGCCTTTTTCATTCACGATTACCGAGGGCATTGCGACGGGTTTTATTGCTTATGCGGCAATGAAGCTGGGAGCAGGCCGTTGGCGTGAAATCTCGTTATGTACTGCGATTATGACCGTGCTGTTCCTTGTCCGTTATGTCTTTCTGTAAATGGAGACGTTGTTATGATTAAAGAAAATTTAGCTGACTTGATTGACGCCGGCGCAGGTAAAATTCCGGCGGATATCGTAATCTGTGGCGGTTTGCTTGTGAATGTCACCTCATCAGAAATTTATCCTGCTGATGTGGCGATATATCGATCTCGTATTGTCGCAACTGGCGATGTCGGGGACTATATTGGGCCGAATACTCAGCGAATTGATGCCACAAATAAGTATCTGGTTCCCGGCCTGATCGATGGTCATTTACATATTGAGTGCAGCAAACTGTCAATGACCAGCTTTGCTAAAGCCGTTATTCCTCATGGCACGACCAGTATTGTATCCGGGCTGGATCAGTACCTGATTACCGCGGGGCTGGATGGTGTGCGCGAAGTGCTGAATGAAATCCAGCAGGGGCCTTTAAAGGTCTTCTGGGGGCTGCCGTACACAATGCCTTACACGCTGCCAAAGTCCAATGTCGGTTTTAACATTACCGGAGAAACGCACGCGGAAGTCCAAAAATGGCCAGAAGTGTATGGCGTCTGGGAAACGGTCTCTGAATTTGTTGAAAATCAGGATCCTGATGTTCTTAAGGCCATTGAACTGGCCGGTGAAAACCGGTTGCCTGTCTTTGGCTGCGCGCCGATGTGTCGCGGTAAGCGCCTGAATGCTATTCTGAGCGCAGGTCTGAGGCTGGACCACGAGAGTTACACACATGAAGAGGCGCTGGAAAAGATCCGAAAAGGGATGTACATGCTGATTCGCGAATCCTCGATCTCGCATTTTCTTCATGAAAACATGAAAGTGGTGACGCACCTGAATCCGCGTCTGGCGCGTCGTATCAGTTTCTGTACCGATGATGTGACGGCCTCTGACATTCTGGCGAATGGTCATATGGATAAACTGGTTCGAATGGCCATTGCCGCTGGGGTTGACCCCTTGACAGCAATACAGATGGGGTCGATTAACAGTGCTGAGGCGTATCGTATCGATCATCTGGTTGGTTCTATTTCTCCAGGACGTATTGCCGATATTCTGCTCGTCAATGATTTGCGATTGTTTGACATTGAGACCGTGATTGCTAAAGGCAAGCTGACGGTGGTTAACGGTAAGATGGTATGGGATTTGTCCCCGCCGAAACGCAGTGCAACGCTTTTGCAAAGCATAAAATTGCCGGCTGTTAGTGCGGAAGAGATGAAGCTGTATACCTCACTGCAAGCGGACAAGGTTAAAGCCCTTTCTATGGAAGTCGCGTTTGACGTGCCTTTTGTCCGGACGCGTCGGGATGTCATTCTGAATGTTGATGCTGGCGTTGTCTTACCCGATTTGCAGCAGGATGTTTTGTACGCCGCAGTTGTAGAACGTTTTGGTAAAACGCAGAACAGACCCATAGCGTTGGTATCCGGCTGGAAACTGAAAGCCGGTGCGATGGCGAGTTCGTGTGCGCCGGATGATAACAACGTGGTCTGCATCGGGACCAATTCTGACGATATGGCATTGGCTATCAACCACCTTGCAGAACAGGGGGGAGGTCAGGTCATTGTTCGCGACGGGCAAATACTGGGTTTCCTGCCCTTGCCGATCTGCGGCATCGTTTCAGATTTGGATCCGCAGGCAATGGCCGATGAAGAAGCCCGACTGCTGAATATCGCCCGCGAGTTAGGTTGCGATTTGCCCGATCCCATATTTTATATGTCCTGCCTGCAAATCACCTCTATTCCGGATTACGCCATGACTGATGTTGGCGCGATTGATTATGCAACACTGAAACCCTTTGATCCGATACTCGAGGCTGCCGAATAAGCTTGACACAATACTGCACCTTTCATCCGGTGCAGTATGACGCAATTATTCTTAAAGGGGATAATAAATGGGTAAGCAGAATGATTTAGCCGCATTGATTGATATGGCTGCGGGACGAGCGCCGGTAGATTTACTCATTATCAATTGTAAGATAGTCGATGTTTTTACCCAAAGCCTGTGCGATGGTCCGCTGGCGATTGGTATGGGCAAGATAATCGGCATTGGCGAATATCACGCCCGAAAAACACTGGATGCAAAAGGGGGGTATATTCTGCCAGGTCTGATAGACGGACATGTGCATATTGAGTCTTCGTCGTTGATCCCTTCACAGTTCGCCCGCTGTATCTTGCCTCATGGTACAACCACGATTATTGCTGATCCGCACGAGATCGCTAATGTCTGCGGATTAGAGGGTATCCGTTACATGCTGGATGCCTCACGAAACCTGCCTTTGAATGTCAGGATGATGTTGCCCTCCTGCGTTCCCGCCACGCCGTTTGAGGAATCCGGCGCTGAATTGTTGGCGCATGATCTGGAGATATTAATCACTGACCCCGGCGTTCACGGTCTGGGAGAAGTGATGGATTATCCGGGGGTAATTAATAATGCAGAAAAGGTCATCAATAAACTGACGATGGCGCAGCGCTATAATCGTGTTATTGATGGTCACAGCCCCGGAGTGAAAGGGCGGGAACTGACTGCCTATGCAATGGGTGGCGTGATGACGGACCATGAGTGCAGTTCACTGGAGGAAATGCAGGACAGGCTGCGTCTGGGCATGTATGTTCTGATTCGTGAAGGCTCTGCCTGCAAAGATCTGCTCTTGCTTGTACCCGGACTGACGCCGGCAAACGCCAGACGCTGCGTTTTGTGTACCGATGACAGAGAGCCGGCGGATATCCTGGCGACCGGACATATTAATAAAAGTTTGAGGCTGGCAGTAAAAGCGGGGGTTGATCCATTGCTGGCTGTCACATTAGCGACGTTGAATGCAGCCGAATGTTATCGACTGACAGGTAAGGGCGCTATTGCGCCGGGATACGATGCCGATTTACTGATCGTGGACAATCTGACGGAATTCGCCGCCCGACATGTGTTGATTGAGGGAGAGGAAATCGCGCAAAACGGTAAGCTGTTAGTTGAATTGCCGGATTATGTTGCCGAGACCGTCCTCAATACGGTGCGCCTGGCGCCGATTGGCATGGATGAGCTGACATTGCCTCTGACCAGTCAACAGGTGAGGGCGATTGGCGTCAAGCCCGGGAGCGTACTGACTGATTCACTAACGCTGACCGTGGTGCCGGATGACAACGGATGTTTCGATCCAAAACTCAATCCGGGCCTGAACAAGCTTGCCGTGATTGAGCGCCATCATGCATCAGGCAATATCGGTTTGGGTATACTGGCGAATTATGGCCTGAAAAACGGCGCTATCGCCACGACAGTCGCGCATGACTCACATAACCTGGTTGTAGTCGGCGATAATGATGCCGATATGCTGGCCGCGATTGAGGATATAAAAAAGATGGGCGGAGGGTTTACGTTGTGTCAGGCGGGAAAGGTTCTGGCGCACTTGCCGCTTCCTGTGGGCGGATTAATGTCTGAGAAAAGTGCGGTAGAGGTTGCCGCCCGGATGGAGCATATGCTCTGTCTGGCTAAGAAAACATTCGGCATCAATGAGGATATACAGCCACTTATGACGCTGGTTTTTATGACTCTGCCGGTTATTCCTGCCTTAAAACTGACGTCCACCGGGCTTTTTGACGTTACTCGTTTTGCCAGGGTTGAGGTTTGCTTGCCTGAGTAAACGCTGTTCATCATGTGGCTATTTAATAAACGGCCTGCAGGCCGTTTCCGATTGTTGACAAAGTACGCGCTTGCCGAATTGCCCGACAGCGCGTCGAGTATGCGATCTTTCCGCAAATGCATAATGGGATAACATTGTGATTTTCCCGACCGGGTAAGGCGTTACCCGCCGCCCGGCGGAAAGGTCTGCACATTCACTGTTACGTGAAATTTTCGTAATGGTGCGGTCCTAAGAGGAATATGAGACGAAATTTTGATGGATAAATTTTGCAAGTTCAATAATGGCAGGGTTTACGCTGCTTTTAAGATAAGCAACGCCATAAGAGAACGTTTCATTAATATTGAATGGCAGGCAAACAAGATCGTCTTCATTGGTATTACAAAATGCCGGAATAATTGCCACGCCCATATTGGACTTAATGTAAATTTCACCGGAGACGATTGAATCCGAGAAAATATACTGACTATCTGGTAACGTTGAAATCAGACGCTGCTGAACAACATTCCACTCTTTAGGACCATGATTAGAATCGAGAAGTATGATGGTTTCCTGACGAATATCCTCGAAATCGATCAGTGTTTTTGACGCCAACTTGCTGTTACGGTTAATCAGGCAGGTGATACCCTCATTCATTATCTCTTTATATATCACACCATCCGTATTTTCAATATCATCTTTTACCGTCATTATTATGTCACAGGCGCCTGAGAGTAATGCGTTTTTTCTTTCTTTATGATTTGTTTTTAATACCATTATTTGGACGTCGGCATTTAATGCCGTAAATCCGTTAATCATTCGCGATAGATTATCTACTTCAACATTATGTCCTTCATAACCAATTTTTATGACGCTGTGTTTTCCCCGGTTGATTAAAGATGCCTCATTAATCCCGATTTGTAAGCGCGAAAGGAACTCTTTGGCGTTATAGTAAAAATGCTTACCGGCTTTCGTTAATTCAACTTTATGGTTAGTTCTGACGAAAAGCTGAAAGCGTAACAGGCTTTCAAGTTTTTTGATTTGATGGGATATCGCGGGTTGCGTCAAATGCAGGATTTCGCCGGTTTGTGAAAAACTGAGGGTCTCGCACAGGATGACAAAACATCTTAATTGTATGATTTTCATAGCATTACACCGTAATAAAAATCTTTCATAGCCTATTAATTGTTTCCATTAAACACTTCAAAATCTATCAGGTAAAGTAAAAACAAGATTAATTCAAGTGGTGAGGATGGTATGAAATATCTTGTAACGGGTTGTGACGGGAAGCTTGGGGGTCGTATCGCCGAGAATATGTTGAGTAGAGTAAGCCCGCAAGAGCTGATATTTACTTGTCCAGACCCACAACGAATTCCGGCAGATAAAGTTGCTCAATGGGTTAAGAAAGGGGTTGAAATTCGTGCTGCCAATTATGACAACCCGGAACAGATGCTTAGCGCTTTTGCCGGTGCCGACCGGATGTTTATGATTTCAGGAATATTGATCGGAGAAAAACGCGTCAAACAACACTGTAATGTGATTGACTCAGCGTTAAGCGCCGGTGTTCAACATATCACATATTGCTCTTTTGTTGGTGCTTCCGATCCGCGTTATCAGCACGTCTATGTTACACCGGATCATACCGCAACCGAAGCTTATATTAAATTTCTGAGTAAGAAAAAAGAATTTAAATATAATATAATGCGCAATAATCTTTACATGGAAAACTATCTGACAACATCCGTGATGCTGGCGCTGATGTCAGGAAATAAATGGTATACTACCGCGGGCGAAGGCAAGGGAACATTTATCGCAAAAGATGACTGCGCAAAAGCCGCCACCGCACTGCTGCTGGGCGCGGGTGAAAATAATAAGGCTTATAATATTACCGGGCGTCAGTCGGTCTCGCAGCGCGATCTCTGCGCTATTGTCAGCAAGGCTTCTGGTATTAACATTGAATATTGCCCTGTTGGTAAGGATGAATTTTATAAATATCTTGATGAAATGGGAATCCCTCGCGATACCGATCAAGATTTCTCATTATCTCCAGTTCCGTGGTGTGGTAACGATATGGTAACTAATGAAGCCAGTATTGCTGAAGGGTTGATGGATATTCGCTCCGATGATTTTTATAAACTGACATCGTCATATCCGAAAACAGCGGAAGAAATCATCGGTAATTACAGTTACATATGGGAGAAAGGGATTACCAACTGGAAAGATATCGTCTGACCACACATTTTGCTTTCCTGTTACTTCCTCACGTCCAATGGGGGAAGGTTTGCCGGCGAATATTCATGCCGGCCTTTTTCCCCCTGGAGATTTTCTCCAGGACAGACTCTTTCATCTACAACAGTGGTGGTTTTCTATGCCTGTTATCCAGTCCGCCGGAAAAATTCTGGGTGTGATCTTTCCTGTTATCTTTTTAATGACTGCTTGCGATGGCGGTAATAAAAATTCCGCATCTCAGCAGGCTGTTCCCCAGGTGGATGTCTTTACACTTAAAACTCAGCCCGTGGTGATTTCGTCCCGTCTGCCGGGGCGGACGACCGCCGTCAGAACGGCGGAAGTCAGGCCTCAGGTTAGCGGTATTATTCTTCGGCGGATGTTTGAAGAAGGGACGGAAGTCAAAGCCGGGGAGCAGCTTTATCAGATAGATCCTGCAACGTATAAGGCAGCCTATGATAAAGCGAAAGCAACCCTGACGAGTGCTGACGCGCTGGAACGCCGGTATCGCGCGCTGGTTGCAACCAATGCTATCAGCAAACAGGATTATGATGATGCGGTATCCAGCGCTGCGCAGGCCAAAGCGGATCTTGAAACCGCGCAGATAAACCTGGATTACACGAAAGTCCGGGCTCCCATCTCCGGCAGGATCGACCGCTCGCTGGTAACCGAAGGCGCGCTGGTGACTAACGGGCAATCAGATTACCTGACCACCATAACTCAGCTTGATCCAATCTATGTTGATATTAGCGAATCGTCACGCAGCCTTCTGGAGCTAAGGGCAAGAATTAAGAGCGGGCAGATAAAAACCCTTAACGATCATGAAGCGTATGTCCGTTTAGTGCTGGAGGATGGTTCGGCTTATCCGCTCGATGGTCGCCTGGATTTTTCTGAAGTGCGGGTTGATGAAAGTACCGGTTCTGTCATCTTACGGGCTACCTTTCCCAATCCGGACAGGATGCTATTGCCAGGCATGTTTGTGCATGCCGTCCTGCAGCAAGGGATCCGCGAAGAAAGTACGCTGGTTCCCCAGGAGTCGGTCGGACATGATACGAAAGGCGATCCCTACGTTTATATTGTCGGTCCGAACAATATTGTCGAATTACGTCACATAAAAACGGAGGGGACACTGGGCGATAAATGGATCGTTTCCTCAGGTGTTCGTCCCGGTGAGCGGGTAGTGACAGCGGGTATTCAGATGATAAAGCAAGGAACAAAAGTCATTCCGACTGAAATGACGCCGCGTCAGGATAATACCGCAAGTAAAACATTGTCTATGACCGATCCTTCGGCTCAATAAATGAGAAAATGTGATGTCTAAATTCTTTATTGAACGCCCAATATTTGCGTGGGTAATTGCAATCATTATTATGATTGCAGGCGCTCTTGCTATTAAGAATCTCCCTGTCAATCAGTATCCGAATATTGCGCCACCGGCCATCTCTGTTTCCGTCACATATCCGGGGGCAAATGCTGACACCACGCAAAAAACGGTAGTCCAGGTGATCGAGCAGGAGCTCAGTGGTATTGATAATCTTCGTTATATTGAATCACAAAGTAACAGTGACGGCAGTGCAACAATTATTGTGACCTTTAATCAGGGAACGAATCCAGATATTGCCCAGGTTCAGGTACAGAATAAAGTGTCACTGGCCGAATCTCAGTTACCGGATGAAGTGGTCGATCAGGGTATTGATGTCGCCAAATACCAGATGAACTATATGCTGGTTGTCGGACTCTATTCTGATGATGGAAAACTGACCGATGGCGATCTCGGTGATATTCTGGTCTCGAAATTACAGGACCCGATTTCCCGTACTAACGGCGTCGGCGACTTTCTGGTGATGGGGTCGGAATATGGTATGCGTATATGGCTGGACCCGGCCAAACTCTATAAATATTCACTTGTTCCGAGCGATGTTTCTACCGCGATCAAGGAACAAAACGTCCAGGTTTCATCTGGTAAGCTGGGAGGATTACCCACCGTTGCCAATGCCAAATTCAGCGCAACGATTATCGGGAAAACGCGCCTGACGACAGTCAAGCAGTTTGAGAATATCCTGCTCAAAGTGAACACGGACGGTTCACAGGTTCGCCTGAAAGATGTGGCGAAAGTCGCACTTGGACCTAAAACATACAGCATTTCAGGTACCTATGATGGTAAGCCGTCTGCAGGGATAGCCCTGCGTCTGGCCAGCGGCGCGAACGTACTGGATACGGTCAGGGCGGTGAAGGCAACGATCGACGGTATCAAATCCTCCTTACCGGCGGGCGTTCATGTTGTTTTCCCATATGATACGTCTCCGGTGGTTAGCGCATCCATTCATGAAGTGGTGAAAACCCTCTGCGAGGCTATTGTTCTGGTCTTCCTGGTGATGCTGCTTTTCTTGCAAAACCTGCGGGCAACAATCATTACCACCCTTGTGGTGCCGGTTGTTTTGCTTGGCGCATTTGGCGTGCTCTATGCTTTCGGTTATTCCATTAACATCCTGACCATGTTTGGTATGGTGCTCGCCATAGGGTTACTGGTGGATGACGCTATCGTGGTGGTGGAAAACGTTGAGCGTGTCATGCATGAGGATGGACTGCCACCAAAAGAAGCCACGATTAAATCAATGGAGCAGGTTCAGGGCGCGCTGTTCGGTATCGCAATGGTGTTATCCGCCGTGCTTTTACCCATGGCGTTCTTCAGTGGTTCAACAGGGATAATTTATCGGCAATTCTCCGTCGCCATTGTCTCCGCCATGATCCTTTCGGTACTTGTGGCGCTGATTTTTACGCCGGCACTCTGCGCAACAATGCTGAAACCGGTAAATCCGGAAACGAAAACCCGGGGATTTTCTGGCTTCTTCAACAAAATGTTTGACCGGGGGACGCTGCGATATACCCATGGCGTTGAAAAGGTCTTAAACAAACGCGCACTGTTCATGGCCTTCTATCTCGCACTTGTGGCGGCAACGGGATACCTATTTACCCGGGTACCCACGACGTTTTTACCCGATGAAGATCAGGCTCTGATGATGCTGCAGATCACATTACCCTCGAATGCCTCTGCCGAAAGGACCCAGCAGGTGATTGATGAGGTCGAGCATTATCTGCTGACTCAGGAGAAAGACGTTGTGGATTCGATTTTTGCGGCGAATGGCTTCAGTTTTGCCGGACGTGGACAAAATACGGCAAACGCATTCGTCCGTCTAAAAGACTGGAGCTTACGTAAAAAAGACTCGCAGAGCCTGCAGGCGCTGGCCAACAGGACCATGGCGCATTTTGCGTCCATGAAGGAGGGGGTGGCGATTGCGCTCATTCCGCCTGCGGTAATGGAACTGGGGAACTCGACCGGGTTCGATTTCTACCTCCAGGATCTGAACGGTAAAGGTCATGATGCCCTGATGAAAACCATGCAGGAGTTTATCAGTCTCGCGCAGAAGGATAAGCGTCTGACAATGGTTCGGCATAACGGTATGGCTGATGAGCCTCAATATAAACTGATTATTGATGATGAACGCGCAAGAGCACTGGGCGTCAGTATTGAAGATATTAATGACACATTATCCGCGGCCTGGGGCTCAAGCTATGTAAACCAGTTTATGTATGAAGGACGTGTTAAACAGGTGTATATCCAGGGCAATGCCGGTTCGCGTGTTGTTCCGGAAGATCTGGATAAATGGTATGTCAGAAATTCATCCGGAACAATGGTGCCGTTTTCAGCGTTTGGTTCAGGTAAATGGGTATTCGATTCTCCGCGCTTTGAACGGTTCAATGGTATTTCAGCTGTGAATATTATGGGCTCACCAGCAGCGGGATACAGTAGCGGTGATGCGGTTAAAGCCGTGCAGGAAATATTCAAAAAATTGCCCGGAGGATACAAAATAATGTGGCATGGCCTGTCTTATGAAGAGCAACTGGCCGGTTCACAGACAGTCTCCTTATATCTCTTCTCGGTGTTAATCGTGTTCCTCTGCCTGGCGGCATTGTATGAAAGCTGGTCGATTCCATTTTCAGTGTTACTGGTTGTTCCGCTAGGGGTAATGGGGACAATTATTGGCGTGCTGGTAAGGGGGCTCGAAAACGATGTGTTCTTCCAGGTTGGCCTGTTAACGACGGTCGGGCTGGCGGCGAAAAACGCCATCTTGATCGTCGAGTTTGCGAAAGATATTCATGAGAAAGAGGGGAAAGATATTGTGTACGCGGCGCGTGAAGCGGCCCGCTTGCGTTTGCGGCCAATTATCATGACATCAATGGCGTTTGTGCTGGGGGTATTTCCGCTCACGATCTCGCACGGGGCAGGTGCGGCCAGTCAGCACTCTATCGGTACCGCGGTGGTGGGCGGTATGTTGTCGGCAACATTCCTGGCGATTTATTTTGTCCCACTTTTTTATGTCATTGTGGTCCGTTTTTTCAGCCGTTTTAATTCGCAAAAGTAGCGGGGATATCATGAAAATCAAACCATCGTTTGCCCCTTCGCTGCTGGCCTGGAGTCTGATTCTTTTGTCTGGCTGTTCATTACAGCCGGCATATCATCGTCCGGCGATGCCTGTTCCGGCGCAGTGGCAGGAAGGACAGCAATCCGGGGATGCGGATTCGTCAACAGACTGGAAAAAATTCTACCGCGATCGGCGGCTGGTGAATTTAATTCAGCTGGCGCTTGAAAATAACCGCGATCTGCGGGTTGCCGCGTTGAACGTCGAAAGCGCGCAGGCCCAGTTCAGAATTGAACGCTCCGCGCTGTTTCCGACGATTGAAGCCAATATGAATAAAACGTCGGAGCGTGTGCCGGCGAACCTTTATTCCACAAGAAGCACGGGGGCGGCAACCTATCAGCAATATGAACTGTCGGCCGGAATAACCAGCTGGGAGCTGGATTTCTTTGGCCGGATACGCAGTCTCCGCGATAATGCGCTGGAAACGTATCTGGCGACGGCAGCCACAGAACAGGCAACGCGGATTAGCCTGATAGCCAGCGTCGCCACCGGATATATGTCTCTGGCGGCTGATCATGATCTGCTTCGCCTCGCGACAGAGACTGCCGATAGCCAGAAAAACACCTGGCTGTTAACACAGAGGAAGTATCTTGGCGGCAATGGTGTCGTTTCAGAACAGGATGTTATGCAGGCAGAAATGTCAGTCAGATCGGCTGAAGCGGATGTTGAAAAATACACCCGTCAGCTGAAACAGGATGAAAATGCCCTGAGTCTGCTGCTCGGCGTTCCCTTGCCGGCATCGGTTAAGCAAAACATGACGCTGGAGAATTACGTTGGCTTCCCTTCCGTGAAAGCGGGTATGCCTTCTGATTTATTGACCCGAAGGCCGGACATTATTGCGGCAGAGCATACTCTTAAAGCCGCAAATGCCAATATTGGCGCCGCAAGGGCGGCATTCTTTCCCAGCATCAGCCTGACAGCATCGGGGGGCTCGTTGTCTGACAGTCTTGGCCATTTGCTGGAAGGTGGAACGGCGGGCTGGAGTTTCCTGCCAGAAATTAATATCCCGATATTTACGGGTGGGAAAAACGAGGCCAATCTTGATGTGGCCAAACTGGAAAAACGTATCGAAATTGCGAATTATGAAAAGTCAATACAACAGGCTTTTGAGGAGGTATCGGATGCGCTCGCCGGGAAAGAAACCTACAGCAAGGAAGTGGCGGCACGAATAAAGGATTTAGATGCCAACAAACGTTATTATGGCCTTGCATTGCAACGCTATCAGGCCGGCGTCGACAGCCATCTTAATGTGCTGGTGGCGCAACGGGAACTTTATTCATCGGAAGAAGATGTGATTTCTGTAAAACTGGCCAGTCTGCAGCAAGATATTACTTTATATAAAGTACTCGGCGGCGGCTGGTAAATATCATCGCCCCCGGCCCATACCCGCTATTGGCTGAGGGGCTGTTGCAGAAAACAAGAAGAATGAAAAAACTGACATTAATTAATTTATGGTATGTCTATGGCAGCGAGAGAAGTAATAATCGGTATGCTTGTATGGATCGAGGAAAATATTCGTGAGGATATTCAACTGCGGGATATAGAGACTCGCTCCGGCTATACCCGATGGTATTTTAATCGGGTTTTCTGTCAAGTGATGGATATCAATGTTGCCGAATACATTCGACGCAGGCGGCTGACGCTGGCTTTCGCTGAACTCAAAATTACGTCGCGCACGGTTTCAGAGATAGCGATTGGTCTTGGGTTCGGGACGGTACAAAGCTTCTGTCGGGCGTTTCGCTTGCAGTACGGATGTACTCCTCTACAGGCAAGGCGGGATCCGGTTACCGACTTCAGAAAGCAGCTTCCCGGGCCGGAGTCAAACGATAGGTTTTGTCTGGACAAGATTATTTATACGGAATTGAAAATACGCAGCTTAAAAATATCCATGTCAGACGAAAATGCCATTATTAACCATTCAGGGCATTATATCCAGTCAAAAGTAACGAGATTTCAGAAGCGTCTGCAGGCTGATGTGGACAGTCTCGGGTTTGCTATTGAGATAAATTCGTTGGCTTCTGAGCGACGAGGAACTCAGTATATTCATCCGGTGGAGGCGCTACGTCCTGACAGTAGAGAGGGGCAAGAGAGAATAAATTACAAAGTGCTGGATGAGGGACGATATGCGGTATTATATATGCGCGTCAGCGCTGAGGTGATACACAGGGTAACTGAATACCTGTACACCCACTATTTGCCCGCATGTCCATTGATTAAAAGAGACGGTCTCGATTTTATGCAGATCAGGGGGCAGGTGCGAGGAAGTCCTGACATGCGTAAAGTCATATATTTTATGCCCATTGATTATACCGATAATTAAGCGTAGCGAGATGATTCCTGATAATGTGTAACGGCCACTGTATTAAGGACAGTCACGCAGTTGCTCATTAAACCACACAACGCAGTGCTGGCCTATATTGACTGCCCGGAGCGGATTGACTTTTCGTTATGGGTAATCACCTCTGCATGCTGATAAGCGGCGGGATGCAATTTTAACTGCCGGGGACGCGACCGGCATGGGCCTTCCGTCTGCTACAGGAAAAGCGTCCCCGTCCCTCTTCCCTGGAAGCATAGCGCGTCGATAATGCTCTTATCCCTTTGCGTTCACTGGCCCTTTCTCCGCCGGGCGATCCGCATCCGGACTGGCCTCCTCGATGACCTCTGTAGGAACAGGCGGAGAATTTCTGACGACACGGCACGCTAATTTTGCCGTGAATGCTGCTGAGTTCCGTTGTCCGTCAGTTTACCGGGACAGGCAAAATGAAAGATAAACAGCCATTTGAGCGAAATTTTCTGTTCGTTAACATGCTAATGTTAGCTATTCAATGACACGTTTACTTCATTTTTCATATTTATATTATTATGTTACTGATTCGTTCTATTATTTACTTTTTCCTTGCTGTGATACTTGCAAGCACTGTCGTTTTAGGTTTGTGGCTTGATGTCTGTTGGCTACAGGACAAGCTCGGTGAAGTCTCGGTGACAGAAATACTTCAGGAATCGATACTGGCAGTGATCGTGTTTATCCATTTCAAATTAGTGAAAGATTCCGCGCACATGCGCGAGTGCCATCTCCTGATTGGTGGTTTTTTCCTTGCGATGCTTATTCGTGAACTGGATGGTTTGTTTGATTTAATTTCTCACGGTAGCTGGGTATGGTTTGCGCTGAGCACCTCTGTGGCGATTATTGCGTATACCGCGAGGAATTACCGTCAGGCACTCGATGATCTCGCTCGTTACCCACTGATGCCTTACTATGGAATGATGATCTCCGGGCTACTGTGTATACTGGTTTTTTCACGATTATTTGGTATGCACTTATTGTGGGAGACAGTGCTCAGAGAGCAATATGTTCGGGTAGTTAAAAATATGGTGGAAGAGGGGGCAGAATCGTTTGGCTATGTGCTATGCCTGACGTCGAGCATTGGCTATTATTTCTACCAGCGTAAAGCAGAGCACAATTCGTATAACGAACGTCCGACAGAATAAGTTCGCAGAGCGAGTGTAAAATATTGCCATGCGCAGAGATATGCTCACTGTAGAATGCGCTGGCTTATTTGAAAGCGCTGCGTCTTGTCGATGAGTTGCCTGAATATTCCACTTTAATCCTTACCGTCAGTTCGTGCTACCAGCAGCTGCGGCTGGTGGTTTGCACGACATTCAGCCGGGTAAGTTTGCGGGCGTACCCTCCGCCTGTATCAGCAGGATCGGCCAGAGAATCACCTTAGTGCCAGCAAATTGAACCACCAATGAGGCGCTAATATAATATTATTAGCATGTGAGCGGAGGCCATGTGCCATTGCGCTGTGTTCGAGAATCATGATTGACTGAGCGCCGTTTCGTGAATGACAGCGTCATTGTCCGTGATGCCGAAAGAGGTTTCCTGGTGGCGATGTGCTGAGTAATGATTAATAAAATATTTCTGTTTTTATTGTAATAAATATATTGTACATATTTTGTAATAGTACAATATTTCCATCATGCAAAAGGTTGTATATGTATTGGCTGTGTTACCTGACCCATTCAGGTGCCTCATCCTTATTGGCTGCCGCTGCGCGGCGTTCTAATTTGTTCCCGACAATCTGTGAGTTGTTTTATTCTGCAGGTTGCATTAATTAAAATATAAATATAAATATAAATATAAATATAAATATAAATATAAATATAATTCCCTGGGCTTTATCTTTTAATTGTATGAATAACTGTTGTCTCTTTTATTTATAGTGTGGTATTTTTGTGTTTTTTTATGCTAAATGATTTAAATGGTGAGGATCGCTGACAGTATATATTATGCATTCAAAAACATCCCTGTTCTTCAGGTTTCAATAAGGAGATATTCTATTACCTCTGTTTTTGTTAAAATGTATCACCACAGCGTTGATAATGATTGGTTGAGAGCAATTGTATGCTTTTGGGACTTAATTTATCACCTTCATTTATTTGTATTCGACATTGAATTCCAGCATCATAACACTTTTTATACCATTCAGCGATCTGCAATGCATCGCCTTCTAGTTTGACAGGTTTTCCATTTGACCGCCATAACTGTAAACAGGTTGTTTTATTCAGTCGTATAACATAAGCACAACGGTATACGGAATAACATTTATCATTAATTTCGATCTCAGTTTCGTTAATATCAGTGGTCACTATAGACGCGGGTAAAACGTGGCATTCCTGCGTACGCGCTTTTGCCTGTTCTTCACGTTTTTCTTGCTCAAGTAAGGGGTATGCAGTTGCTTTGCCTGTCTCTGTCAGTTCGACAGCAAGTTGTAAATTCCTGGCCCTTAATGTGCAAACAAATCCGGCTTCCTCGAGTTTTCTACAGGCGGCTCTTAAGTTCGAACCGTATACGGGCTTTTCTCCTCCTTGTTCAAGTACGCGTTCAATATCCTTAGTTGCGACTGGCATATGCTTACGTTGATCTAAAGCGGCAAGCACAATGAGAATGTTTTTCTGTAACGCAGACATTCTGCGTGCAGATTTACTAATATCGGGCATGATATGTTATACCTTTCACCAGTGTTATTTACGGTTGTACGTGACGAAAGTTATCCGACTGAAATAAATTTATTGCACCATGTATCACGATAATAACCGTAATTCTGAATTGAATGCCTTTTTACCATCTGATGGTGTAGAAATTGGGTTTATTTTGTGATAATGATATTGGATTGCTATCATCCGATAATGACAGGAATGAATAGTGACGTTTATTTTATTCATATCTTGATTGTTTTGCTGTTCTGTGTGTAAATCATATGCAGATTGATTTATTTACGGGAATCGTTAATCATCCGTCTTACCTTCTTCTGCTTTGAAATGTTTTTTTGATTCTTCGTCTGTCTCTGATGTATGACATAAAAGATGCTATTGAAATGATTAAAAGTACAATAGCGAGCCCAAGGAAAAATAGGTTTCCCATTTCATACCTCATACGTGTGTCGTTAATGTCAGAGCGAGTGCTGGCTGGCATGAACTAATATATAATAAGATTAAGAAAAATCCTATTGTCGTAAAATGAAAATATGAAATAAATTTCGCTGGTGAGGATATGAACTGTATTGATAAGTAATTGCAATGAATGGATAACGCGCTTTTTGTTAATCAGTCATTGTGACCGCTTATTTTGCTGAATAATCATTTTTCTCTCAATTCATTCAATGAATTTTTAAGGCGTCGTCGTTATTCACTTATTAAGTGAGGTATGTCGGCATAACGTGTCGGTGGTGATTATTATGGCTATTGGTATTTATGGGGGGAATTAGTTTTAATTTTTCTCGGGGAGCGAATCATGACATTACGAATTAATGTGGCGATTGTAATATAAACCTGTGCAAGCCAGTGAGTCATCCTGGTTTACATATTCCCGAACATTAATTCGTTCCTGCTGCATTCATTTTGTGCGGGGAAGAGAAGGGGTTTGCATCAGAAGTGCTATGTCCGGGCGTTTGCCCCCGGCGGGCGAATAATTCTCATAACCGCGGAGCGGAGTTAGAACTTCGGATGATAAACGCGGCTGCAACCGATCGGTCGATATCCGGGAGAGAGAAAATACGGTGTTATACGGCCAGATATATGATGGTGTAATGATTTATCGGCGGTATTTTAAGGCTGGCCGCTGCTGAAGATACGGCAATAGGGAAGGAAATGTATAAAAAATCCACGCAATAGCGTGGATTTTACCGATTCTGGCGTTTTCATGAGATTGGATAAAACCTCATGAGACGAGCCATTCTCATTAGACGTTAAACAAGAAGTTCATAATATCGCCATCCTTCACGATATAATCTTTACCTTCTGCACGCATTTTCCCGGCTTCTTTCGCGCCTTGTTCGCCTTTATAGGTAATAAAGTCTTCAAAGGCGATCGTCTGCGCGCGGATAAAGCCTTTCTCGAAATCGGTATGGATTTTTCCCGCTGCCTGAGGGGCGGTTGCGCCAACCGGGATAGTCCATGCGCGAACTTCTTTCACGCCGGCGGTGAAGTAGGTCTGTAGGTTCAGCAGCTCGTAACCGGCACGGATAACCCGGTTCAAACCCGGTTCTTCCAGACCCATCTCAGCCATAAATTCATCGCGATCGGCATCGTCCAGCTCAGCGATATCAGCCTCAACGGCCGCACACACCGCAACCACCACGGAACCTTCGGCGGCGGCAATTTCACGAACTTTGTCGAGATAGGGATTGTTCTCAAAGCCATCTTCGTTGACGTTTGCGATATACATAGTTGGCTTCAGCGTCAGGAAGCTCAGGTATTTGATGGCGGCTTTGTCTTCATCGGTCAGGTCTTTCAGGGCACGCAGCATACCGGCGTTCTCCAGATGCGGGAGGCATTTTTCCAGCGCCGCCAGTTCTGCTTTAGCGTCTTTATCGCCGCCTTTCGCTTTTTTCTGCACCCGGTGGATAGCGCGCTCGCAGGTGTCCAGATCGGACAGCGCCAGCTCAGTGTTGATCACGTCGATGTCGTTAGCCGGGTCCACTTTGTTATTTACGTGGATGATGTTGTCGTTTTCAAAGCAGCGCACCACATGGCCGATAGCTTCGGTTTCGCGGATGTTGGTCAGAAACTGGTTACCCAGACCTTCACCTTTAGAGGCCCCTTTTACCAGACCTGCGATATCAACGAATTCCATCGTCGTGGGCAAAATACGCTGCGGTTTGACGATTTCAGCCAGTTTGTCCAGACGCGGATCGGGCATCGGCACGACACCGGTGTTCGGCTCAATGGTACAGAAGGGGAAGTTGGCCGCTTCAATACCCGCTTTAGTGAGCGCATTGAACAGGGTGGATTTGCCGACGTTGGGCAAACCGACGATACCGCATTTGAATCCCATGATTTAAATCACCTTAATCTTTGGATAATCAATCTGTTACGATGAACAGATTGCAGAAAAGTTAATAACTACGCCTATTATACACGGTGCGTGATAAAAATTCCGCACGTCGACCGGTTAATGCGCTTTAAACGCGTGTAAACGATTGGTCGCTTTGGTGAGCCCATCTTTCATCCACACTTCAGTGCAGCGAGCCGCTTCGTCAATGGCTTCATCAATCAGCTTCTGTTCACCGGCTGGCGGTTTGCCCAGGACGAAACCGACGACTTTATTTTTATCACCTGGATGACCGATTCCCACGCGTAAGCGGTGAAAGTTCGGGTTATTACCCAGCTTGCTGATGATATCCTTCAGTCCATTATGTCCCCCATGACCGCCGCCAAGTTTGAACTTAGCAACGCCGGGGGGTAAGTCGAGCTCATCGTGGGCGACCAGAATTTCATCCGGATTGATACGAAAGAAGGTCGCCATCGCGGCGACGGCTTTACCGCTAAGGTTCATAAAGGTCGTCGGGACCAGCAAACGAATATCCTCACCCGCAAGGGTAATCCGCGAGGTGTAGCCGAAGAATTTGCTCTCTTCACGTAGCGGCGCACGATGACGCTCAGCCAGTAAATCCACATACCAGGCACCCGCGTTATGGCGGGTTGCCGCGTACTCAGCGCCGGGGTTCGCCAGGCCGACAATCAGTTTTATCGTCACTTTTTTATCCTGCATGGATCGTTCTCTGGGGCGTAGTGTACTGTCTGCGCGCACGGTTGACAAAACTCTGCCAACGAAGCGCGGCGGATAAGGATAATTACCCGGTTGAATAATTAGAATTTGATATTGTTCAGGGGCTTATTTGTAAATTTTTGTTAGCGCGCGGTGTGCTTATGTGACCGCTCACGCAATCAGCAGATTGGTCATTGTCTATACTATACCCATAGGATTTGGGGATATTCCCATGCAACCCAAGGTTCCGGAGGTGACATATGAAACGCAGAAACGCTTCGTTACTCGGTAATGTGCTGATGGGGATGGGGTTGGTCGTCATGGTTGTCGGCGTTGGCTACTCTATTTTAAACCAGCTTCCACAGCTTGACCTGCCGCAGATTTTCGCGCATGGCGCGATCCTGAGTATTTTTGTTGGCGCGGTGCTGTGGCTGGCGGGCGCACGTATCGGCGGTCATGAGCAGGTCAGCGACAGATACTGGTGGGTTCGCCACTATGATAAACGCTGCCGTCGCGATCAGCATCGCCACAGTTAAGTAAATTCCTTTCACCAGCCGTTGATAACGGCTGGTGCGTTTTAATGTAGCCTGTTCAGGCAGTCCACTTATTGTCCCCTGTATTGGTCATCATATTGTGAGCGCACTTTCGTGGCGATGCTATTGAACGGATTACCCATGGTGTCTTACTCCCTGGATCACTATTGCCTGCATCGGCGGACATCCAGATGCGCGGTGATGCAGGGCATTCGGATGTGCGTAATCTACACAGATACCATGCGTAAATCAGCCGACGCTTCGTTACGCCATAGAGCAGGAACCGCATTGACGAAGGAGATATGGAGGAGAGCCAGGTGCCCGGCAAGATGGTGCGGCAGGCGCGGGGCCTGCCGCCGGGTAATTAAAGATCCGCCAGCGCGGCGTTACGGTCCGGGTAGAAGCTCAGGCGACCCGGAATCGGTTTGACGCCGGCACGGGCCAGCGTACGCAGCGGCTGGAATTCGAGGTTGGAGACGCGCAGTTCGCAGCCTTCAGGCAGCTTTTTCACGAAGCGCTGGAAGGCATCCAGCCCGCCGGCATCCAGCACCGGCACCGCATCCCATTTCAGCACCACGATGCGTTTGCCCGTGATTCGCGTCTCCAGATCGGTAAACAGCCCCTCAGCGGCGGCGAAAAACAGCGGCCCGATGACGCGCAGCACCAGCACGTCATCCGGAACCTCGACATTAACTGGCGCAAGGCGGGTCATACGCGCAATCCGCCGCATAAACAGCAGGGAGGCCAGCACAATACCGATGCTGATGGCGATGACCATATCAAATAGCACGGTCAGCGACATACACAACAGCATCACAATGATGTCGTCTTTTGGCGCGTAGCGCAGCAGGTTAATCACCTTATGCGCTTCACTCATATTCCATGCCACCATCAGCAGCAACGCCGCCATTGCGGAAAGCGGTAGCCAGGAGAGCAGGGGCGCGAGGACCAGCAGCGCCATGATCACCAGCAGCGCGTGGATCACAGCGGAAATCGGCGAGGTCGCGCCAGCACGGACGTTAGCGGCGGAACGGGCGATGGCTGCGGTGGCAGTAATTCCCCCGAAGAAGGGGGCGACAATGTTCCCCAGACCCTGACCAATCAGTTCGCTGTTGGCTTTATGCTTGGTGCCTGTCATACCATCCAGCACCACGGCGCAGAGTAGAGATTCAATCGCCCCGAGCATGGCCATTGAGAACGCAGCGGGGAGCAGCGCCTGTAATGAAGACCAGTTAAGCGTGAAGTCTGAACCTGGCATATTCCACGGCAGTACCAGTTGCGGCAGTAACTGAGGAATACCGTTACCCTGGCTACCATCGGCGAGAATATAGTGGAACTGCGAGCCAATGGTGGCGACGTTGTCGCCAAGCAGGTTAGCCACGCCCATAACCATACAGCCCGCCAGCAAGGCCGGGAGGTGTCCTGGCAACCGGATACCAAGGCGAGGCCAGATAATCAGCGTGCCCAGTGTGACAATGCCAATGACGGCATCACCCAGATTAATGGTCGGCAGCGCCATGACCAGTGCGGCGACTTTCTGCAAATAATGTTCAGGTACATGCGCCATCTGCAAACCAAGAAAATCTTTAATTTGCATGGTACCAATGGTAATACCGATCCCTGAGGTGAAGCCGAGCGTGACCGATAGCGGAATATATTCAATCAGGCGACCAAAGCGCGCCAGACCAAAAAAAATCAAGAACAGCCCCGAAAGTAATGTCGCCACCAGCAGCCCTGAAAGGCCGAACTGTTGCGAGACGGGATACAGAATGACCACGAAAGCGGCGGTCGGACCGGAAACGCTAAAGCGCGACCCGCCGGTTAACGCAATGACGATCCCCGCCAGCGCCGAGGTATAAAGACCGTACTGAGGCGCCACGCCACTGCCAATAGCCAGCGCCATTGCCAGCGGAATAGCGATAATCCCAACGGTTATCCCGGCAATGACATCGCGAGTAAACCGCGAAACGGTATATTTTTCTTTCCAGCAAGCGTCGATGAGGGCGCGGAAAGGCATCACATGTGAGGAAAATAATCTGTTCACAATAATGTTTGATCCATAAGCGCATCATCTGTCAACTGAATGGCAGGTGAAGGAGGCATTAGTCATTCCCACGTCATTATTCCGAAAGCCAGTACTGGCGGCGGTCGCCGGCTGATCTGGACCTTGCTGGCCGTAACGCGCCGCATGACTCCCCGCGCGTCAGCCACCTGTTGCCAGTCATTTTCGTTGCCGCCTTACTGTGTCCGAAATGATTTTGTGGAATAAAAGTTCAGGGACAAAAAAAACCCGCCGCAGCGGGTTTTTATGCCAGGCTCGATTAATGTTCGAACATAGCAGAAATAGATTCTTCGTTGCTGATACGACGAATCGCTTCGGCCAACATACCAGACAGCGTCAGGGTACGAACTTTATCCAGCGCTTTGATTTCTGGCGTCAGCGGAATAGTATCGCAGACGACAAATTCGTCAATCACCGAATTTTTGATGTTCTGAATGGCGTTGCCAGAGAAGATCGGGTGCGTCGCGTAGGCGAAGACCCGTTTTGCACCACGCTCTTTCAGCGCTTCCGCCGCTTTACACAGCGTACCACCGGTATCAATCATATCATCGACCATAACGCAGTCACGGCCTGCAACGTCACCAATGATGTGCATCACCTGAGAAACGTTAGCGCGCGGACGACGTTTATCGATGATCGCCATGTCGGTATCGTTCAGCAGTTTGGCGATCGCGCGGGCGCGAACAACGCCACCGATGTCCGGAGAAACCACGATCGGGTTATCCAGGTTCAGCTGCAGCATATCCTCCAGCAGGATTGGGCTGCCGAATACGTTATCAACCGGAACGTCAAAGAAGCCCTGAATTTGCTCGGCGTGCAGGTCAACGGTCAGCACGCGGTCGACGCCAACGCTGGAGAGGAAATCGGCAACCACTTTTGCGGTGATAGGCACACGAGCAGAACGAACACGACGGTCCTGACGAGCGTAACCGAAGTAAGGGATAACGGCGGTGATACGACCTGCCGAAGCACGACGCAGAGCATCGACCATAACAACCAGTTCCATCAGGTTGTCATTGGTGGGAGCACAAGTGGACTGGATGATGAAAATATCACCACCGCGTACGTTTTCATTGATTTGTACGCTGACTTCGCCGTCGCTAAAACGACCTACAGCGGCGTCGCCAAGAGAAGTGTACAGACGGTTGGCAATACGTTGTGCTAGTTCCGGGGTGGCGTTACCAGCAAAAAGCTTCATATCAGGCACGAGAAGAACCTCAGGCATGCGTCCAGTGGTGGATGAAATGAGCCAAAAAAAAGTGCGGGTGGGCACGATTTCATCCAGGCGGTGTATTTAAAGAGCCCGATGCAACGTCTGGAACAAGGTGACGTTGTCACCGTAACTCAGTTTCCCCGGCGTTTTCTCCATCGTTGCTGAAATCAGCAGGCCTGGAGCAGCGCTTGCTTGAGCGGAGAGATGTTAACACCTCGCGCCACAAAGCCATGCAGCCATGCCGGGGCTTTTTCAAGCACCTGACGAGCGGCGGATTCCGTGTTAAATTCAGCAAACACACAGGCACCGGTGCCAGTCAGGCGCGACGGCGCATATTCTAGCAGCCAGGAAAGCGCCGCATCAACCTCACGAAAACGTTTTCTTGCGATAACCTCGCAATCATTACCGAATTTACATTTTAATAACGTCTCAAGTGACCGCCGGGGTGTATTGCGGGGGAGTTCAGGATCGCGAAATATGATCGGCGTAGGGATACTGATGCCGGGATGGGCCACCAGATACCACTTCTCTTCGGGATCGGCGGGGGTCAGAATTTCACCGACGCCTTCGGCAAAAGCCGCATGGCCGTGGACAAATACCGGCACATCGGCACCCAACTGCAAACCTAAATCCGCCAACTGATTTTCGCTCAGGCCGCAACCCCATAAGTGATTGAGCGCTACCAGCACGGTCGCGGCGTTGGACGAACCGCCGCCGAGACCGCCTCCCATCGGCAGAATTTTGTCGATACGGATATCGGCGCCGCTACCGGCCGGAAGCTTCCCGGCGTGTTTCGCCGTTCGCATCAGTAGCCTGGCCGCGCGGATAATCAGATTCTCTTCATCAGGCACGCCGTCAACCGGCGTCAGCAGTTGCAGTTTGCCATCGTCACGCGGTTCAATAGTCAGCGTATCGCCATAGTCAAGAAACTGAAATAGCGTCTGCAGCCTGTGATAACCATCGGCGCGCTGGCCGGTAATATATAAAAACAGGTTCAATTTTGCGGGAGAAGGCCAGCGGGTCATCATTTCACAATCCAGTTATCCATTTTCAGCTTGAGGCGCTGATGACCATCGTTGAGTTCCATATTGGTCGGTAGCGAAGGTTTCGTGTCGGTGGAGTAGCTGTCCCAGGTGACGCGCCAGGTTTTACCGTTTTGCCTGTAGCTCAGTTTGCGCAGGCGGTACTGGTCATCCAGCGCGTAATCAGTGGCCGCGCCAGGCAGGCCAATAATCCACTGGCGCAGGCTGTTAAGCGGGATCGGCATGCCGGTCAGGCGGGCGAGCATCTCTTCCGCATTGGTCGCCGTGTAGGTCTGGCCTTTATTATCAATAATTTGTACGCTACCGGGTTGTGCGGTTAACGAGAGCTCGGTGCTGCCGAGCGGGTTAGTCAGTAGCAGGCGATAGCGGTCCTGGCCGGTTTGTTGCCAGAAGAAGCGGGCATACACCTTTTGCTCATCAGAAAGATAAGCAAAGGCTCCGCGCGTCTGGAACTGGCTGAGGTTGCGGACATCTTGCTGGTGCTGACGCCACTGCGGAGAGTCCGGACTTTTGCCCGGTCCCTGCGGCGCATTAATGGTACAGGCGGTCAGAACGAGGCTTGCCAGCGGCAACAGACGGAACAGTCGATTCATAATGATGACAAATCCTTGATGTCTACAGTGAAATGCGGCGAATGGAATAAAGAGGCGGCCGATTTGTGTAGCGGGTTGCAATAATAGCCTTTAATGCTAGCGTTGACGGGCGGTAGCGTCTACGTTCAAGTTGTCTGAAATCAAAAAATTACTGTTAATGGCTATTACTCCAAAAGGGGGGCCTCTCTTTTATTGATTACGCGCATCCTGTATGATGCCTGCAGACTAACCTTAGCAACGCTGGTACTACTCCCTCACAATGACCCTTTTAGCTCTTGGTATTAATCACAAAACAGCCCCGGTAGCGCTGCGAGAACGTGTAACGTTTTCGCCGGATACGCTCGATCAGGCGCTGGAGAGCTTACTGGCTCAACCCATGGTGCAGGGTGGGGTGGTGCTGTCGACCTGTAACCGTACGGAACTCTATCTCAGCGTTGAAGAGCAGGATAACCTCCAGCAAGCGCTTATTCGCTGGCTGTGCGATTACCATGGCTTAAACGAAGACGATCTGCGCAAAAGTCTCTACTGGCATCAGGATAACGATGCGGTCAGTCATCTGATGCGTGTCGCCAGCGGTCTTGATTCGCTGGTGCTGGGCGAACCGCAGATCCTCGGGCAGGTAAAAAAAGCCTTCGCTGATTCCAGCCGTGGGCATCTGAACGTCAGCGAACTGGAGCGTATGTTCCAGAAATCGTTCTCGGTGGCCAAACGCGTGCGTACCGAAACCGATATTGGCGCCAGCGCAGTCTCCGTGGCGTTTGCCGCCTGCACCCTGGCGCGACAAATCTTTGAATCACTCACAAGTGTTACCGTGTTGCTGGTTGGCGCCGGGGAAACCATTGAACTGGTGGCCCGCCATTTGCGCGAGCATAAGGTGCGTAAAATGGTGATTGCTAACCGCACTCGCGAGCGTGCTCAGGCGCTGGCTGATGAAGTCGGCGCCGAAGTGATCGCATTAAGCGATATTGATGAAAGGTTGAAAGACGCCGATATCATCATTAGTTCCACCGCCAGCCCGCTGCCGATCATCGGCAAGGGGATGATGGAGCGGGCGCTGAAGGCGCGCCGCAATCAGCCGATGTTGCTGGTGGATATTGCCGTGCCGCGTGATGTTGAACCGGAAGTCGGTAAACTGGCCAACGCCTATCTCTATAGCGTGGATGATTTGCAAAATATCATTCAGCATAACCTGGCCCAGCGTCAGGCTGCGGCGGTGCAGGCGGAAACCATTGTCGAGCAGGAAACCAGCGAATTTATGGCCTGGCTGCGCGCTCAGAGCGCCAGCGAGACGATTCGTGAATATCGCGCCCAGGCCGAGCAGGTTCGAGAGGAACTGACGGCAAAAGCGCTGGCGGCGCTGAGTCAGGGCGGCGATGCGCAGGAAATCATGCAGGATCTGGCGCGTAAGTTGACTAATCGCCTGATCCACTCGCCAACGAAATCTCTTCAGCAGGCTGCCCGTGACGGGGATGATGAACGCCTGCATATTCTGCGCAACAGCCTCGGGCTGGAATAGCGCACCTTATCTCTCTTTTTTCAGGACAGGGTGAATTCACGCCTATGAAGCCTTCTATTGTTGCCAAACTGGAAGCCCTTTACGAACGCCATGAGGAAGTTCAGGCGTTACTCGGCGATGCCTCGACCATTGCCGATCAGGATAAATTCCGCGCGCTGTCGCGGGAATATGCACAGCTCAGCGACGTCGCCCGCTGCTATACCGACTGGCGTCAGTTGCAGGATGATATTGACGCCGCGCAGCTGATGCTTGACGATCCGGAAATGCGCGAAATGGCGCAGGAAGAACTACGCGAAGCGAAAGAAAAAGGCGAGCAGATGGAACAGCAACTGCAGGTGCTGCTGTTGCCAAAAGATCCCGATGATGAACGTAACGCATTTGTGGAAGTCCGCGCCGGAACCGGCGGCGATGAAGCGGCGTTGTTCGCCGGCGATCTGTTCCGCATGTACAGCCGCTATGCGGAATCTCGCCGCTGGCGCGTCGAAATCATGAGCGCTAATGAAGGCGAGCATGGCGGTTTTAAAGAAGTGATCGCCAAGATCAGCGGCGACGGCGTCTATGGGCGCCTGAAGTTCGAGTCTGGCGGCCATCGCGTGCAGCGTGTACCGGCCACCGAATCTCAGGGGCGTATCCATACTTCCGCCTGTACCGTGGCGGTGATGCCGGAGCTGCCGGAAGCGGAACTGCCGGATATCAGCCCGGCGGATCTGCGTATTGATACCTTCCGCTCTTCCGGGGCAGGCGGTCAGCACGTTAACACCACCGACTCGGCTATCCGTATTACCCACTTGCCGACCGGTATTGTCGTTGAGTGCCAGGATGAACGCTCCCAGCACAAAAACAAAGCTAAAGCGCTATCGGTGCTGGGGGCGCGTATTCGTGCAGCGGAAGTCGCTAAACGTCAGCAGGCGGAAGCCTCCGAGCGCCGTAACCTGCTGGGCAGCGGCGATCGCAGCGATCGTAACCGCACCTATAACTATCCCCAGGGGCGCGTTACCGATCACCGCATCAACCTGACGCTTTACCGGCTGGATGAGGCAATGGAAGGTAAGCTGGATATGCTGATTGAGCCGATCGTTCAGGAATATCAGGCCGACCAGCTGGCCGCGCTTTCCGAGCAGGAATGATGACTTTTCAGCAGTGGTTGATCCAGGCTATCGCTCGTCTTGGCCAAAGTGAAAGTCCGCGCCGGGATGCCGAAATTTTGCTCGGTCACGTGACCGGCAAAGCGCGGACCTGGATTCTCGCATTTGGAGAAACGGTTCTGACAGGGCAACAAGCGGCGGAACTTGAAACGCTGCTGAGCCGTCGCGAGCAGGGCGAGCCGGTAGCCCACCTGGTGGGGCAGCGCGAGTTCTGGTCGTTACCGCTGTTTGTTTCTCCCGCCACGCTGATCCCGCGCCCGGATACCGAATGCCTGGTTGAACAGGCGCTCGCGCGGCTACCGTCGACGCCGTGCCGAATCCTCGATTTAGGCACCGGCACCGGGGCTATCGCTCTGGCGCTGGCCAGCGAACGTCCGGATTGCGACGTCACCGCCGTTGACTTTATACCTGACGCGGTTGCCCTGGCCGCGCGCAATGTCGCTCATCTTGCGATTACCAATGTTAATGTGTTGCAGAGCAACTGGTTCAGCGCGCTCGAAGGCCAGCGGTTCGACATCATCGTCGGCAATCCGCCTTATATCGACGAAATCGATCCGCATCTTGAACAGGGTGATGTGCGTTTTGAACCGAAAACGGCGCTGGTCGCCGCCGATTCAGGTCTGGCCGATCTGGCGCATATCATCCGCGAAGGCCGCCGTTTCCTTGAGCACAACGGTGTTATGCTGCTGGAACATGGCTGGATGCAGGGGGAAGCGGTGCGCGGCATTTTCCGCGAGGCGGGATATCGTCATGTTGCTACCTGCCGTGATTATGGCGACAACGAGCGCCTGACGATCGGGCAATATCAGGGGACATATGAATCTGTTTAACACGGTACTGTATCTGCATATCGCCTGCGTGGTGGTATCGGTCAGCCTGTTCATCCTGCGCTACTGGTGGAGCTGGAGCGATAACCCTCTGCGCCACCAGCGCTGGGTACGCATTACACCGCACTGTAGCGATACGCTGCTGTTTCTCAGCGGCGCCGCGTTAATGGCAATAACGCACTATCTGCCGTTCACCGACGACGGGACATGGCTGACTGAGAAGCTGTTTGGCGTTATCATTTATATCGCATTGGGTTTTATCGCGCTGGGCCGTCGTCGTCCGCGCAGTCAGCAGAGCCGGTTTATCGCCTTTCTGCTGGCTCTGGTGGTGTTGTTTATCATTATTCAACTCGCCATCACAAGAATACCGTTATTGGGGTAAGTCATGAGGTCGTTAGCTGATTTCGAATTTAATAAAGCGCCGTTATGTGATGGCATGGTCCTCATTTCTGAATTAATCCGCGACGATTTTCCGACGCATTATGTACAGGATGAACTGGAGCGGCTGTTGGCCCTGGCGCAGGAAGAAATTGCCTCTTCATGGGACCATGAGCGCCAGATAGCGCGGTTGCTGGAGCTTTTCTATCACGACTGGGGATTCAGCGACTCACATGGCGTTTACCGTCTGTCCGATGCGCTGTGGCTGGATAAAGTGCTGAATAATCGCCAGGGGAGCGCGGTATCGTTAGGCGCCATTTTCCTCTGGATTGCCCAGCGTCTGTCGCTGCCGGTGGTGCCGGTGATTTTTCCGACGCAGATGCTGCTTCGCGCCGATCCTGAAGAGAGCCAGGAAATGTGGCTGGTTAACCCGTTTAACGGCGAAACGCTGGATGAGCACACGCTGGAAGTGTGGCTGAAGGGGAATATCAGTCCGATCGCCGAGCTGTTTAACGAAGACCTTGATGAGGCCGACAACGCAGAAGTGATTCGTAAGCTGCTCGATACCCTGAAATCGGCGCTGATGGAAGAGCGGCAGATGGAACTGGCTTTACGGACCAGCGAAACCCTGCTGCAATTCAACCCGGAAGACCCGTATGAAATTCGCGATCGCGGGCTTATATACGCGCAACTGGATTGCGATCATGTGGCGTTGCAGGATCTTAATTATTTCGTTGAACAGTGTCCGGAAGATCCGATCAGCGAAATGATCCGTGCTCAGATCAACAACATTTCACATAAACAAATTACATTGCATTAGTCTGAAACCATTCCGGTTACTCCCTGATAAGGCAAATTTATGAAACAAAAAGTGGTTAGCATTGGTGATATCAACGTAGCAAATGACCTGCCATTCGTCCTGTTTGGTGGGATGAACGTGCTGGAATCCCGCGATCTCGCGATGCGTATCTGCGAACAGTATGTCACCGTCACGCAGAAGCTGGGTATTCCGTACGTGTTCAAAGCCTCTTTTGATAAAGCTAACCGTTCTTCCATTCACTCCTATCGCGGGCCGGGTCTGGAAGAAGGAATGAAGATTTTCCAGGAGCTGAAACAAACTTTCGGCGTGAAAATTATCACCGACGTTCATGAGGCCAGTCAGGCGCAGCCAGTGGCTGATGTGGTTGACGTTATTCAACTCCCCGCGTTCCTTGCTCGCCAGACTGACCTGGTGGAAGCGATGGCGAAAACTGGCGCGGTTATCAACGTGAAGAAGCCGCAGTTTGTCAGCCCGGGTCAGATGGGGAATATCGTTGATAAGTTCATTGAAGGCGGCAACGATAAAGTGATTCTTTGCGATCGTGGTTCGAACTTCGGTTACGACAATCTGGTTGTCGATATGCTGGGATTTGGGGTGATGAAAAAAGCCTCCAGCAACTCACCGGTTATCTTTGACGTCACTCACTCTCTGCAATGTCGTGATCCGTTTGGCGCCGCTTCCGGCGGCCGTCGCGCGCAGGTGGCTGAACTGGCGCGCGCGGGCATGGCGGTTGGCATCGCCGGGCTGTTTATTGAAGCGCATCCGGATCCGGAACACGCAAAATGCGACGGCCCGTCCGCGCTGCCGCTGGATAAACTGGAGCCGTTCCTCAAGCAGATGAAAGCCATCGACGATCTGGTTAAAAGCTTCCCTGAGCTGGACACCAGCAAGTAATTGCTTCTGAAATGCCAAAGCCTGCCCGTTGCAAAACCGGCAGGCTTTTTTATTCCCCGCCAGGCGGGGAACACTCAGGCAAAAATGGTCATCAGATAAGCGGCGAACAGCGCCAGATGCGCCGCGCCATTCAGTACATTGGTGCGTCCGGTGGAGAAGGAGATTTTGCACAGCACCAGCGAAGCGACCATCACCACCATTTCCGGCGCGCCGAGGCCAAAGCGCAATTCGTTGCCGGTGAGGAAGGCGATAAGCGTCACGACCGGAACCGTCAGGGAAATGGTCGCCAGCACCGAACCGAAAAACAGATTCATCGCTCTCTGTACCTGATTGTTAAGTACCGCTTTCAGCGCGCCCAGGCCTTCCGGGGAGAGAATCAGCAGAGCGACCAGAAAACCGGTGAAGGCGACGGGAGCATTCATGCTGGTTAGCAGCGTCTCCAGCGGAATTGCGTTCATTTTGGTAACGGCAATGACCGCAATCAGGTGGATCAGCAGCCAGACGGTATGCCACTGGCTGCTATGTGCCGAGGGTTTGCCGTGGTGCGGATCATCGTCGTCGCCGTCATCCTCATGTTCATAAACAAACAGACTCTGGTGCGTTTTGGTCTGAATCAGCAGGAACACGCCGTACATGGCGGCGGAAATCAGCGCGACCAACAGCGACTGTGCGGTGGTAAAGTTGGCCCCGGGCAGCGCCATCGGGAACACCAGCACGATAATCGCCAGCGGAAAGAGGGCGATCAAATACTGTTTGATGCCAAACAGATTCATATACTGGGTAGCGAATTTACTGCCGCCCAGCAACAATGAAAAACCGACCAGACCGCCGGTGACAATCATAATGATCGAATAAAGCGTATCGCGCATCAGCGTGGGCGCAGTGTCGCCGGTGGCCATTAATGCAGAAATGAGGCTGACCTCAAGAATGACCACGGAGAGGCTCAAAATTAATGAGCCATAGGGTTCACCCAGCCGGTGTGCCAGGACGTCGGCGTGGCGCACGACGCTAAATGCGCTACTCAAAATCCCGATCAGCGCCAGGATATTAATGGCAATGGCGACTGGCAGTGACGGGTTGCTTCCCCAGAAAAACAGCACTGCCAGCGCCAGAAGCGGAAAAACGAGGGAAGTCTCCTTGTGGCGGGTTTTTACCGCCTCATGTGCATCGGTCATGAACCATCTCCAGGTGTGCAGGTGTTAGAATTATAGATACCGTAACTGCATAAAATAACAGACATTGATGGAGATAATTTACTTTTTTACTTAAATTTACCCCTCTTGCCCAATAAGCAGCGTAAATCGCCATAAAATGGGGTTAGTAATTTTTTGTATTTATTATTCAGATAATTACTAAAATGTTTTTCGCATTTATCCATCCGCTTGCCAGACATAAAACCCTGTTCCAGACTGTATGTTCAGCCGTATTCTGGAGGTCAATATGCCCTATAGCTGCAAGCGTGAATTACCCGATAGCGTCCGGCACGTCCTGCCTGCGCATGCCCAGGAGATGTATAAAGAGGCTTTTAACAGCGCCTGGGAACAGTATAAGCATAAAGAAGAGCGACGAGATAACGCCAGTCGTGAAGAAACGGCGCACAAAGTCGCCTGGGCAGCGGTTAAAAATGCTTATCAAAAAGGCGATGATGATGATAAGTGGCATAAGAAAAAATAATCGCTTTGGCTACGTTATCTGCTGTCCCGGCCCTTGCCCGCGGGTCCTCCATTGCTTATTGTCAAATAAAGCCGGATAATAATTCGGCAATACTTCACGGATGGATCGGAGAATCGCGGGGAAGCGGGCAGTGGCGGAGGTAGTAGAAAGTGTTAACTCGTGATTTCTTGATCAATGCGGATTGTAAAACAGCGTTTGGCGCTATTGAGGAATCGCTTCTCTGGTCAGCAGAGCAACGAGCTGCGTCTTTGGCAGCAACGCTGGCCTGTCGTCCAGATGATGGCTCGGTGTGGATCTTTGGCTATGGCTCGCTGATGTGGAATCCGGCGCTGGAGTACCGTGAATCCTGTACCGGTACATTGCCGGGCTGGCATCGTGCGTTTTGTCTGCGGCTCACCGCCGGACGCGGTAGCGTGAATCAGCCGGGGCGCATGCTGGCGCTGAAAGAGGGCGGACGCACCACCGGCGTCGCTTACCGCCTGCCCGATGAAACCCTCGAAGAAGAACTGACGCTCCTGTGGAAGCGAGAGATGATCACCGGCTGCTATCTGCCGACCTGGTGTAAACTGGATCTTGATGATGGCCGCCAGGTTAATGCATTAGTCTTTATTATGGATCCGCGCCACCCGCTGTTTGAAGCGGATACCAGCGCGCAGGTGATCGCTCCGCTGATCGCGCGCGCCAGCGGTCCGCTTGGCACCAATGCGCAGTATCTGTTTGCGCTCGATCAGGAGCTGCGTAAACTCGGCATGTACGATGCGTGCCTCGACGATCTGGTCGGGAAGGTGCGTCATTTGCTGGGGGAAAACAGCCAGCCTGGGCTGGCTTGAGGATAAATCGCCCGGTTTGCCCCGGGCGAAGGTTATCAGGCGGGAACGTAGCTGATTGAGTGCTCCAGCGACTGGCTGTGGCTGTCGATGAGAACGTTCCAGGTGCCGCTGTACGGCACGGTCAGATACGCGCTATCTCTGTCCTGCACACTCAGAATATCCGCATGACTGTCGCCAGGCACTTTGGCGCTCATCAGATGAATATGGCAGCGCTCGGAGCAACGCACTACCAAAGTATCACCGCCAAACAACGTTAAACTTGCTTTTACCATTGCCATTTACTCTCAACCCCATTTCTGTCTACAGCGTCCTGCCAGCCCATTAACCCGCGTGATATTGTTCACACTTTGTTCTATGCATAACACCAAAGGGAAGGCGGGCTGATGCTGATTTTGATCAAAAAATGGAGTAACGATTAAACAAAAATGACATTGTGCCTGAAAGCTTTCAGCTGGCATTGTTTTCGATTAATAAACGCCGCCAGCCTGATATTAAATCCCGTTTAAAGGCCACTTTTTAGAAAGTCAGGACGTTATCCGCCGCCAGCGTCCACTGCGCCAGTTCCACAAGCGTACCAATCTCCACCCCCTCAATCAGCGGTAGCGCGCTGACTCCCCGGCCATCGGCGCAGGTTTTGCATAGCTTCACCGGTACGTTTTGCGCGGTAAGGATCTCCAGCATCTGCTGGATGTTATAGCCTTCCGTCGGCTTCTGACCGCGTAGCCCGGCCGTGACCGCATCTGACATTAAAAACAGCTTGAGCTCCAGGTCGGACTGCTGTTCGCGCAGGGCAATGGCCAGGCGCAGGCTATTAAACAGGGATTCGCTGCCGTAGGCGGCACCGTTAGCGATAATCACAATGCGTTGCATAAGGACTCCTTCTATAAGGCACGGTTATTGCTAGGTTGAAGTATAAAGCGTTAACCCGGGAGGGGGTATGAATAATACGGCTGGTGATGCGCCGGAGGCGATCGACTGGTGTGTGCGTGCGCGTCGACTACAGAAACAGCAACTGCATCAGTTGGCGGAACAGGGGGCACTGGCAAGTCAGATAAGCGCTCTGGTGCATATGTTACAGTGCGAGCGCGGCGCGTCAAATATCTGGTTGTGCTCCGATGGCCGACTTTATGCCGCAGAATGCCGGGCGGGCGCCGCCCTGGTTGATGAACAACTTATACTCTTTTATGCGGCGCTGGCGCCGGCCCGTCGCTCAGCCAGCAGCGCGTTATGCTGGCGTATCGCCGGCGCGGTGTGGCATCTCGCGCGGCTGACGGCGTTGCGCGAACGCGTGCGCGAGCGGGGGATGACCGCCGAGGAGGCGACAGAGCAGTTCAGCCGTATTATTCGCCATTTGCTGAATATCGTCCCGCAGCTTAATGAGAGCATTGACGATCCGCAAATTGCCGGGCGAATGGTGGCGCTCTACAGCTTTATGCAGGGCAAAGAACTGACCGGACAGGAGCGCGCGCTGGGCGCGCTGGGCTTTGCTCGCGGAGAGTTTAGCGATGATCTACGTCAGCAACTGGTGGATCGCATTGATGGTCAGCAGCCCTGTTTCGACAGTTTTCAGGTTTTAGCCAATCCGCCGCAAACCACCCTGTTTATTGAACAGTGTCAGGCCAGTCTGGAAATTGAGCAGCTACGGCGTATTGCCTGCACCCGTCAGCCTCCGGCGGATGACGGTGAAACAGCGCTGCGCTGGTTTAGCGCCCAGACGCAGCGCCTGGAACTGTTGCGTGGAGTGGAAGAACTGCTGATTGTCGATTTGCTTAACGCCACCGATGCTCTGCTCAATGGCGAAGAACAGGATATTCAGATCCCGCCCGCTGACTGGCTGGATAGTGAGATCGGCGACGCTCATCGACTGGATAAACAGCTTTTACCCCTGGTGCGCCAGCAGGCCCATGAGCTGCAACAGCTCTCCGCCCAGCTTGCCTCTCTGAAAGATGCGCTTGAAGAGCGCAAGCTGATTGAAAAAGCCAAAAGCGTACTGATGGCCCACCAGGGGATGCAGGAAGAGCAGGCCTGGCAGGCACTGCGTAAAATGGCGATGGATAAGAACCAACGCATGGTTGAGATCGCCCGCGCGCTGCTGACGGTGAAATCATTATGGCAGTTACCCCAAAAGGAGTAGATGCACAATCCGTGGGCATTTGCTGCCAGTCAACGGTGCAATTTTAGCGACCGCCGGACCATTGCGGCGGTGAAAACCGCGGAAAATAGCGCGGTGCGGATCTGGCATCAGGTTTGCATTATACAAAACGAGTGAATAAAGGTTTTGGGCAACGAGCCAATGGCGGTTCGTATGTCCATGGATAAAGGCGTCCTGCAGTGCGTAAGCACTGCCGGACGCTTTTTTTTTGCGTTTCTGGAGCAGGTATGGGCGAAAAATTTACGATTTCACGGCGGCGTTTATTACAGGCTGGTGCCGCGCTGGGCGGTGCGATGCTGCTGCCCGGCATGATGCAGACGGCATGGGCGGCAGGCTCGGATAAGCCGGAACAGACCACCGTGCGGGTGGGGTTTATTCCGTTGACCGACTGTGCCCCCATAGCCATTGCCTCCCTGAAAGGGTTCGATAAAAAGTACGGTATTACGCTCGTGCCGAGTAAAGAGGCCAGTTGGGCGGCGGTGCGCGACAAGCTGATCGCCGGCGAGCTTGATGCGGCGCACATTCTCTACGGCATGCTTTACGGCCTTGAACTGGGGATCGCCAGTAAACCGCAGTCGATGGCGAATCTGATGACCCTTAACCGCAACGGCCAGGGGATTAGCCTCTCCAGCGAGTTACAGGAGAAAGGAATAACCGACCTTAGCGGGCTGAAAAAAATGATCGGCCAGAGCGCGCCGGGCACCTACACCTTTGCCCATACCTTTCCCACCGGCACCCACGCGATGTGGCTCTACTACTGGCTGGCGAGCGGCGGAATTAATCCGTTTGAAGATGTACGCACCGTTGTGGTGCCACCGCCGCAAATGGTGATGAACATGCGCATCGGCAATATGAGCGGCTTCTGCGTTGGCGAGCCGTGGAACGCGCGCGCCATTAATGACCGCATCGGTTTCACCGCCGCCACATCCCAGGATATCTGGCCTGAACATCCGGAAAAAGTTCTCGGTACCCGCAGCGAATGGGTTGAACGTAACCCGAATAGTGCCCGCGCGCTGGTGGCCGCACTTATGGAGGCGCAGCGCTGGATCGCGGCCTCTGCGGATAACACCCGTGAAACGGCGCGCATTCTTGCCAGGCGCGCATGGCTGAATACCAAAGAACAGTATCTCACCGGACGAATGCTCGGCGAATACGACAACGGACTTGGCCGTCACTGGCAGGATGCGCACCCGATGCGCTTCTACGCCGGGGGAGAGGTGAGCTTCCCGTGGCTCTCGGACGGTATGTGGTTTTTAACCCAGTTCCGCCGGTGGGGAATGCTGAAATCAGCGCCGGATTATCAGGCGGTGGCCCGGCGCATTAACCGAATTGACGTCTGGAAAGAGGCGGCACAGGCGGTAGGCGGTATTAGCACGCCGACGCAGTTGCTGCGTAGCAGTACGTTACTGGACGGTAAGGTCTGGAACGGGATTGACCCTGAGGGCTACGCCCGCAGTTTCGCGATTCAATATAAGGGGGCATGAGATGAAACACGCATACAAAACGCAACCGCAGGCCAGCGCTGAAAAAGCGTCCGGTGAAGTGATCGCCATGCCGCCGGTACAGGTTCGCAAAACCACGCCGCCGGTGAGCCGCTGGCTGAGCGATATCTTCCAGCGTCTGCTGCCGCCGCTGCTGGGGCTAGGATTACTGCTGTTGGGATGGCAACTGGCGGCGATGAACAGCAAAGGTTTTCCCACGCCGCTCAGCACTCTCGATTCCGCGATGACCATTTTCGCCGACCCCTTTTATCGGGACGGACCGAACGATATGGGCATCGGCTGGAACGTCCTGGCATCGCTGCAGCGCGTGGCGGTCGGATTTGGTCTCGCCGCGCTGGCCGGTATTCCGCTGGGCTTCCTGATTGGTCGCTCACTATTCTTCGCCCGCATGTTTAACCCGTTGATTGCGCTGTTGCGTCCGGTGAGTCCGCTGGCCTGGCTGCCTATCGGTCTGCTGTTATTCCAGAAAGCGGAACCGGCTTCCAGCTGGACCATTTTTATCTGCTCCATCTGGCCGATGGTGATTAACACCGCCGAGGGCGTGCGGCGTATTCCCGAGGATTATCTCAACGTGGCCAGAGTACTGCAGCTTTCCGAATGGACGGTGATGCGCAAGATCCTCTTTCCGGCGGTTTTGCCCGCGGTGCTGACCGGCGTTCGCCTCTCTATCGGGATCGCCTGGCTGGTGATTGTCGCCGCCGAAATGCTCACCGGAGGCTTAGGAATCGGCTTCTGGATCTGGAACGAATGGAACAACCTCAACGTAGAAAACATCATCATCGCCATCATCATTATCGGCGTGGTCGGATTACTGCTGGAGCAGGGGCTGATGTTGCTCGCCCGGCGTTTCAGCTGGCAGGAAAAATAAGGAGTCGCAGATGAAACCATTAATTCAGGTCCAGGCCGTCAGCCAGCGTTTCAATACCGCCAGTGGCGAATTTCTGGCGTTGCAAAACGTCTCTTTCGATATCTATGAAGGGGAGACCATCAGCCTGATAGGTCATTCCGGCTGCGGTAAATCAACCCTGCTGAATCTGATTGCCGGTATTACCCACCCGACGGAGGGCGGCTTGTTATGTGATAACCGCGAAATTGCCGGACCGGGGCCGGAACGCGCGGTGGTGTTCCAGAACCACTCGTTGCTGCCGTGGCTGACCTGTTTCGACAATGTCGCGCTGGCGGTAGACCAGGTATTCCGTCACAGCATGAACAAAGCCGAGCGCAGGGAGTGGATTGCGCACAACCTTGAGCGTGTGCAGATGGGACATGCGCTGCACAAACGGCCGGGTGAAGTCTCCGGTGGGATGAAGCAGCGCGTCGGCATCGCCCGCGCGCTGGCGATGAAACCGAAGGTATTGCTGCTGGATGAACCCTTTGGCGCGCTCGATGCCCTGACGCGGGCGCATTTGCAGGATGCGGTCATGCAGATTCAACAGTCGCTCAATACCACCATCGTGATGATTACTCATGATGTTGACGAAGCGGTGCTGCTTTCCGATCGGGTGCTGATGATGACTAATGGTCCGGCGGCGACGGTGGGCGAGATCCTGGACGTCAATTTACCGCGCCCGCGTAATCGTGTTCAGCTGGCGGATGATAGCCGCTATCACCACCTGCGCCAGCAGATCCTGCATTTCCTCTATGAAAAACAGCCGAAAGCGGCATAAGGGGACGGTAATGACGCGGCGACTGGTGATTATCGGCAACGGCATGGCGGCGACCCGACTGGCGCAGGCGCTGGCGGAGCGCGATGCGCAGCGGTTTAGCATCACCATTATTGGCGATGAGCCGTGCCAGGCCTATAACCGCATTCAGCTGTCGCCGGTGCTTGGCGGCGAGAAAATGGCTATCCAGACTCGGCTGCTGCCTGATGAGTGGTATCGGCAGCATGGCGTAACGGTACGTAACGGCGAATCGGTAATCGCGGTCGATATTCACGCCCGCTCGCTACAAACCACCGGTGGTGAACTTTTCTGGGATGAACTGGTGTTCGCGACGGGATCGCTGCCGTTTACTCCGCCCTTGCCGGGTGTTGAGCTCCCGCATGTCTTTGCTTTCCGTACCCTGGCGGACGTCGAGGGCATTCTGGCTATCGATGGCCCGGCGGTAGTGATTGGCGGCGGCGTGCTTGGCGTGGAGGCCGCTGCGGCGCTGAGACGTCATGGTGACAATGTCACTTTACTCCATCGCGGACGCTGGCTGATGGAACAGCAAACGGATGCGTTTGCCGGTGAGCAATTGCAGATACAGCTCGCGGAGCGCGGAATTCACTGCGTGATGGAAAGCCGTATTGCGGCGATTAATGCACATCAGGTGTTGCTGGAGGATGGCCGGGCGTTTGCTGCTGCGCGGGTGGTGCTGGCAACCGGCGTCCAGCCGAATAAGCAACTGGCCGAACGCAGCGGCCTGGCCTGTGGCCGCGGCATTATCGTCAACCGTCAGTTGGCTACCGCCCTGCCGGGGATCAGCGCCATTGGCGAATGCTGCGAAATTGACGGTCAGACCTGGGGACTGGTGGCGCCGTGCCTGCGTCAGGCCGAGGTGCTCGCCGAACGTTTATGCGGCGCTCCCGGCGAGGATTTCAGCTGGCAGGATAGCGGTACGCGGCTGAAAGTCACCGGTATTGAGCTGTTCAGCGCCGGCGATCTGCGGGCGGATGAACAGGATGAAATTTGCACCAGCTGGGACCCGCTGGATCGCCACTACCGTCGCCTGTTGCTGCGTGACGGCAAGCTGCGCGGCGTCCTGTTGCTGGGCGATTGCGCCAGCGCCGCGCCGCTCACCTCTCTGCTGGGGGAATACTCTTCCGCGCCGGCAGAGTGGCTCTTCAATCCATCTTCAACGATGCAGCCGCGTGCTGCGGGGCAAACGACAATGACAAAACCTGTTTTAGCGCTGGTCGGACACGGCATGGTCGGCCACCACTTTCTTGAGCAATGCGTCAGCCGTAACCTTCATCAACAATACCGGATTGTGGTGTTCTGCGAAGAGCGCTATGCCGCTTATGACCGGGTCCATCTCTCGGAATACTTTAGCGGACGCAGCGCGGAATCACTGTCGCTGGTCGAAGGCGATTTTTTTACCCGGCACGGCATTGAGCTGCGTCTGGGCGAGGCGGTCGCCAGTATTGACCGCGAGGCGCACGTTGTGCGCGATGTGTCTGGCCACGAAACGCACTGGGATAAGCTGGTGCTGGCGACGGGTTCTTATCCGTTTGTTCCGCCGGTGCCGGGTAATAATCTTGCTGGCTGCTTTGTCTACCGCACGCTTGACGATCTCGACCAGATCGCCGCTCGCGCCGCGCATTCTCGCCGCGGGGTGGTCATCGGCGGGGGGCTGCTTGGGCTGGAAGCGGCCAACGCGCTGAAGCAACTGGGGCTGGAAACCCATGTTGTCGAGTTTGCCCCGAATCTGATGGCGGTACAACTGGATAACGGCGGCGCGGCGATGCTACGCGAGAAGATTGGCGATCTGGGCGTTGGGGTACATACCAGCAAGGCGACGACGGAAATTGTCGAGAATGAGCATGGGTTGCAGTTGAACTTTGCCGATGGCGGCTCGTTAGTGACCGATATGGTGGTGTTCTCTGCCGGTATTCGCCCGCAGGATGCGCTGGCCCGCAACAGCGATCTGAAGACGGGTGAACGCGGCGGGATTTGCATCGACAATCAGTGTCGCACCTCCGACCCGGCTGTGCTGGCGATTGGCGAATGCGCCCTGTGGGAGAACAAAATCTATGGCCTGGTGGCCCCCGGCTATCAGATGGCACGTACCGCGGCGGCAGTGCTGGCAGGTGAAGAGGCCAGCTTCACCGGGGCTGACATGAGCACTAAACTGAAGCTGCTGGGCGTCGATGTCGCTTCTTTTGGCGATGCCCACGGGCGCACACCGGGCTGCCAGAGCTACCAGTGGTCCCACGGACCGGAGCAGATCTACAAAAAAATTGTTGTCAGCCAGGAGGGGAAAACGCTGCTTGGCGGCGTGCTGGTCGGCGATGCCAGCGACTATTCCACGCTGCTACAGATGATGCTTAACGGTATGGCATTGCCCGCACGCCCGGAAAGCTTAATCCTTCCGGCGCTGGAGGGCAGCGCGGCAAAAGCGCTCGGCGTGGCGGCGCTGCCGGACAGCGCGCAGATTTGTTCCTGTCACAACGTCAGCAAAGGCGATATCTGCCAGGCAGTGAGCAACGGCGCGAGCGATATGGCGGCGATAAAGCGCTGCACCAAAGCGGCGACCGGCTGCGGCGGCTGTAGCGCGCTGGTTAAACAAGTGATGGAGTATCAGCTTGCGGAGCAGGGTGTGGAAGTCAAAAAAGATATCTGCGAGCACTTCCCATGGTCACGCCAGGAAATCTACCACCTGGTGCGCGTCAACCATATCCGGACTTTCGACCAACTGATTGCCCGCTATGGTCAGGGGTACGGCTGTGAAATTTGTAAACCGCTGGTGGCCTCGGTGCTGGCCTCCTGCTGGAACGAATATCTGCTGAAACCGGCGCATCTGCCGCTTCAGGATACGAACGATCGCTACTTCGCCAATATCCAGAAAGATGGCACCTATTCGGTAGTGCCGCGCATGGCGGCAGGGGAAGTCACGCCGGATGGGTTGATTGCGATCGGGCAGATCGCCAAACGCTACCAGCTCTACAGTAAAGTGACCGGCGGTCAGCGTATCGATCTGTTCGGCGCGCGTCTGGAACAACTCCCGGCAATCTGGCGTGAACTGATGGAAGCGGGCTTTGAAACCGGCCACGCGTATGGTAAATCCCTGAGGACGGTGAAATCCTGCGTCGGCTCGACCTGGTGTCGCTATGGCGTACAGGATTCAACCGGTCTGGCGGTAACCCTTGAGCATCGCTACAAGGGCCTGCGCGCGCCGCACAAAATTAAAATGGCGGTCTCCGGCTGCACCCGAGAATGCGCGGAAGCCCAGGGGAAAGACATCGGCGTTATCGCCACTGAAAAGGGCTGGAACCTGTACGTTTGCGGTAATGGCGGGATGAAGCCGCGCCATGCCGACCTGTTCGCCAGCGACCTTGATGAACAGACGCTTATCCGCAGTATTGATCGCCTGCTGATGTTTTATATTCGCACTGCCGATCGTTTACAGCGCACCAGTACCTGGATGGATAATCTTGAAGGCGGAGTTGACTATCTGCGCGAGGTTATCCTCGACGACAGCCTCGGTATCGGCGAAGAGCTGGAGCAGGAGATGGCGCGGGTTGTGGAGAGCTACCAGTGCGAATGGCAAACCACGCTTAACGACCCGCAACGGCTGGCGCTGTTCCGTTCTTACGTCAATAGCGATGAGCCGGATGAAGCGGTGCAGCGGCAAACTCTGCGCGGTCAGCCGCAGTTAGCCCCTGTGACCGGACAAGGCGAACTGGCGCTGCCGTCTCGTCCCTGGCAGGCCATTTGCGATCTTGACGCCATTCCGCCGCAGGCGGGGATTGGTGCGCGGCTGGGTGAGCGACAGATTGCGCTGTTCCGTTTTGGCGATCAGGTTTACGCCCTTGATAACCGGGAGCCGGGCAGCGAGGCCAACGTGCTGTCGCGCGGCATTCTTGGTGACGCGGGCGGTGAACCGATTGTCATTTCGCCGCTGTATAAACAGCGTATTCGTCTGCGCGATGGCCGCCAATGCGACGGCAGCGAGCAGACGGTCCGCGCCTGGCCGGTGAAAGTGGAGAACGGTAAGGTGTGGGTTGGCAACCAGCAGTTGCTGGTTCGCGCGGAGGCGTCCTGATGACAGAAACCTGGACGACGTGCCCCTACTGTGGCGTGGGCTGCGGGGTTATCGCCAGTCTGAATGAGGATGGCAAGGTGACCGTGCGCGGCGATGAGCTGCACCCGGCGAACCTGGGCCGGTTGTGCGTGAAGGGCGCAGCGCTGGGGGAAACCGTGGGCCTGGCGGGGAGGCTGCTGGCTCCTGAAGTGGACGGCGAACGGGTGTCCTGGCCGCAGGCGCTGGCGGCGGCTGGTTCGCGCCTGCGGGAGATAATCGACCAGTATGGCCCGCAGGCGGTGGCGTTCTATGCCTCCGGTCAGCTACTGACCGAGGACTACTACGCCGCGAATAAGCTGATGAAGGGATTCATCGGCGCGGCGAACATCGATACCAATTCGCGGCTGTGTATGTCTTCGGCGGTCACCGGTTATAAGCGTGCGCTGGGCGCTGATGTGGTGCCGTGCAGTTATGAAGATGTGGAAAACAGCGATCTGGTGGTGCTGGTGGGCTCGAACGCGGCCTGGGCCCATCCGGTACTTTATCAGCGGCTGGTACAGGCTAAACGCGATAATCCGCAGATGCGGGTAGTAGTGATTGACCCCCGGCGCACCGCCACCTGCGATATCGCTGATATTCATCTGGCGCTGGCGCCCGGCAGCGACGGGGGGCTGTTTGTCGGCCTGCTTAACGCCATTGCCGCCAGCGGTGATATTGCCGGCGATTTCAGCGATGCGCGGCAGGCGCTGAAAATTGCGCAGGCGTGGGATAGCGAAAAAGTGGCGCAGTTCTGCGGTCTGCCGCGACAGCAGATTGACGCTTTTTATCGCGAATTTATCGCAGCGCCGCGCGCCATCACGCTCTACACCATGGGCATTAATCAATCCGCCAGCGGCAGCGATAAATGCAATGCCATTATCAATGTTCACCTGGCAAGCGGGAAATATGGCCGTCCGGGCTGCGGACCATTTTCGCTGACCGGTCAACCCAATGCGATGGGGGGACGTGAGGTGGGCGGGATGGCGACGATGCTGGCGGCGCATATGAATTTTACAGCCGACGATTTACAGCGTCTGGCACGGTTCTGGGGCAGCGAAAGGCTGGCGCAAACGCCGGGGCTGACGGCGGTGGAGCTGTTCAGCGCTATTGGCCGCGGCGAGGTGAAAGCCGTGTGGATCATGGGCACCAATCCGGTGGTCTCTCTGCCGGACAGCCATGCGGTCAGCGAAGCGCTGGCGGCCTGTCCGCTGGTGATCGTCTCCGATGTGGTCGCCGGTACCGATACCGGACGGTTTGCCCATATCCGTTTTCCGGCGCTGGCGTGGGGGGAGAAAAACGGCACGGTGACCAACTCGGAGCGGCGGATCTCTCGCCAGCGCGCGTTCCTGTCACCGCCGGGAGAGGCAAGAGCCGACTGGTGGATCATTGCCCGCGTGGCGCAGGCGTTGGGCTTTGGCGCAGCCTTTGCCTGGCGGCATCCTCACGAGGTGTTCCGCGAACATGCGGCGCTCTCAGGTTTCGAAAATAACGGCCAGCGGGCATTTGATATTGGCGGGCTGGCGGATTTGAGCCGCGAGGCGTGGGACGATCTGGCACCGGTGCGCTGGCCGGTAAGCCGCAGTCCGGCGCAGTGGAGCCTGCATTCGGGCTGGCATCGCGACGGTAAACTGCGGATGGTGCCGGTCGCCCCGCAGCCAACCCGGGCGGCGCTCGACGCATTTTATCCGCTGATCCTCAATAGCGGGCGGATACGCGACCAGTGGCACACCATGACCCGTACCGGCGCGGTGCCGCGACTGATGCAGCATATTGCTGAACCGGTGGTGGAGGTCGCGCCGCCGGATACGCAGCGCTATCACCTGCTGGAGGGCGAGCTGGCGTGGATCTGGTCACCGCATGGGGTGATGGTGGCCAAAGTGATTATCAGCGACGGGCAGCGTCCCGGATCGTTGTTTGTCCCGATGCACTGGAATAATCAATTTGCTCGCCAGGGACGGGTGAATAACCTGCAGTTTGCGGTTATCGACCCGCATTCCGGCCAACCGGAGAGCAAACAGGTCGCGGTCGCGATAGCCCCCTGGCTCCCGGCCTGGAAAGGGGAGCTTTTTTCTCGCCAGCCGGTTCCTCTGCCCGCATCAATACACTGGCGACGACGTGCCTTAGCGGGTATTACGCATCTGTCTCTGGCGGGGGATATCCACGCCCGTGAATGGCTTGTCGCCTGGTGCAGGCAGCAGGGATGGCAGATGCAGGTCGCCGAAGGCGGCAAGGTCTGGAATCTGCTGGCATGGCAAGAGGGCGAGCTGATGCTCGGCTGGTGGAGCGATGGGCATGAACCGTCCATCGACGCCGAATGGATTAGCGCCGCGTTTCGCACGCCGCCGCAAGATGCCGCCCAGCGTCATGCGTTATTGAGCGGTAGAAAGGGCGGGGATAGCGTGCCTCGCGGGCGTATTATTTGTAGCTGTTTTAGCGTCGGGGAACGGACGATAAATGAAGCTATCGCCGACGGCTGTCATACGCTTAACGGACTGGGCGCCAAACTGAAATGTGGCACCAATTGCGGTTCCTGTATTCCAGAGCTGAAGACGTTGCTGGCGGAAAATCTGGCGCGAACGTGAGATGAGCGTGATGACTCTCCAGCCTCTGGGGGGAGGCGCGGTTCCGTCGGGCGGCTACCGGCATGCGCAGGCTGCCCGCAATCAGCGATTCAGCATATTCCTGAAATCATCCTGAAAGCTGCGTAGGGTGACAAAAGACGATAGACTGCCGGTTTGTTGTCACCCTTCGTGAGTAGATGTAACCGATTTGATCGCTTTGTTGTTCCGCATAACCCCATATTTGTCATTTCTCCTGCTGCTGACAGGTACCGTCGCGCGCGCGCAGCAGAATAACCAGCCGGAGGTCAGTGCAGCGGATACGTTGCCGGACCTTGGTCTGGCGCCGCAGGTGGATGATGACGCAAAGCACTTTGCCGAGATGGTAAAAAAATTTGGCGAAGCCAGTATGAGTGATAAAGAGATGACCGCTGGCGAGCAGGCGCGGGTATTCGCCATCGACAAACTGGGGGATGAGGTCAGTCAGCAACTGGAGGACTGGCTCTCGCCATGGGGCAACACCAGTGTCGATCTGTTGATTGATAAAGAGGGGCATTTTACCGGCAGCAAGGGAAGCTGGTTTGTCCCCTTACAGGATAACGGTGACTTTCTCACCTGGAATCAATACTCGGTCACACAGCGCGACAGCGGACTGGTGGGGAATATTGGCCTCGGTCAGCGCTGGAGAATGGGCAACTGGCTGTTGGGCTATAACACGTTCTACGATCAGGCGCTGGATGACCACCTGGCGCGCGGCAGTATTGGCGCGGAAGCCTGGGGCGAGTCGATGCGTTTGTCCGCTAATTACTATCATCCGCTTGGTGGCTGGCAGCAGGGAAGTCGCCTGACTCAACTGCAGCGTATGGCGAGCGGCTACGATGTGACGGCTCAGGCGCGGCTGCCATTTTATCAGTACGTTAATACCAGCGTCAGCGTGGAACAATATTTTGGCGACAACGTCGATCTGTTCGATTCGGGAACCGGATATCATAATCCGATAGCGTTGTCGGTCGGCCTGAATTACACGCCTTTTCCGCTGGTCACGGTCACCGCCAAACATAAGCAAGGTGAGAGCGGTATCAGTCAAAACGATGTGGGGTTGAAACTCAATTATCGCTTTGGCGTCCCGTTAAAACAGCAACTGGCGGCTGATGAAGTCGCCGTCAGACGCGCGCTGCGCGGAAGCCGCTACGATCCTCCGGAACGGGATAACCTGCCGGTGATGGAGTATCGTCAGCGCAAAACCCTGGCGGTTTATCTGGCCACGCCTCCCTGGGATCTTCGGCCGGGAGAGACGGTACAACTGAAGCTACAAATTCGTAGCCTGCACGGTATTAAGTCTCTGAGCTGGCAGGGAGATACCCAGGCGTTAAGTCTGACTTCGCCGATAGAGGCCAGTAGTCCGGATGGCTGGAGCGTGATTATGCCACGCTGGAACAGTGACGCCGGCGCGGGCAATCTCTGGCATCTTTCCGTGGTGGTAGAGGATAAAAAAGGTCAGCGCGTCTCATCCAATGAGATCACCCTGGCGCTGACGGAGCCACTGGAGAGCTTACCTGCAGATGGCGTTTCGTGGCAGCAGACGCCCTAGAGCACGCGTTCCTGATGGACCCAAACCGCCGCTTCTACCCGCGATTTTAATTTCATTTTCTTCAGCATATGTTTGACGTGCACCTTGACGGTGCTTTCGGTGATATCCAGGCGGCGGGCGATCATTTTGTTCGGCAGACCCTGAGCAATCAGCTTAAGAATGTCGCGCTCGCGCGGTGTTAACTGGCTAATGTCGCGCTCGGAGGTGGCGCGATTAGCCCGCAGGCTGGCTGCCAGCACCGGCGTTAATGCTTCGCTGAGCACCATTTCGCCCGCCGCCGCCTGTTGCAGCGCTTTCAGCAGATCTTCCGGCTCCATATCTTTCAACAGGTAGCCGTCGGCGCCGCGTTTCAACGCGGTCACGACATCTTCTTCATGGTTGGAAACGCTAAATACCACCACGCGACCGGAAAGCGCTTTTTCGCGCAGCTTGTCCAGAGTTTCGAGGCCGTTCATCCCCGGCATATTGAGATCCAGCAGAATCAAATCCGGGTCCAGGGACTCCGCCATCGCGATACCCTGTTCGCCGTTACTGGCTTCACCAATCACCTGAATATCCGGTGCCATACTGATAAGCTGTTTGACGCCGGTACGCAGCATCGGGTGATCGTCAATGAGAAGGATGGTTGCTCGTTCCTGTTGACTCATAGCGTTCTCCTTATTGGATTGAAAACGATTTTTCAGGGATAAAGGTGACCACCACTTCCGTGCCGCCGGTTTCCCGACGCTGCACCTGACAGTCTCCGCGTAGGCTCTGAGCGCGATCGCGCATAATGATTAAGCCGTAATGGTTGCTGCGTTCCGCATTCTCCGGTACCCCGCGGCCGTTATCGGCCACCACCAGCCGGACCTGATTATCCTTTAGCGTTACCGTAACGCTGACTTCTGTGGCATTGGCATGCTTGAGGGCATTGCTTAGCGCCTCGCGGGCGATTTGCAGCAGGTGGATAGCCTGGTGCGAGGGCACAAAACGCGGCGGTAGTTGATAATCCAGTCGCACTGTAAAGCCGAAATGGGCGCTGTACTCCTGACAACTGGCTTCCAGCGCCGGGCGCAGACCGGTGTCGGTTAACTGCAGACGGAAGGTTGTCAGCAGTTCCCGCAGCTGTGCCCATGAGGTATTCAGTTCATTACGGATTTGCCCCAAAAGCTGGCGACTCTCTTCCGGTAGCCTGTCACCCTGCATCTGCAGGCAACTGACCTGCATTTTCATACAGGAGAGCGATTGGGCGATGGAGTCATGCAGTTCGCGGGCGATAGTCGCCCGTTCCTCCATCACGATAAGCTGCTGCTGGCGCTCCTGATGCCGATCGAGGGCCAGGGTCCCGGCGATCTGCTCAACTAACGTATCGACCAGTTGCTGCTGATCGTGGCTCAGGTGAAGACCGGTAGGGAGGGTAGACAGCAGAATACCATATTGATTATGGGCATCCGACAGTCGCCATTTTAATGTGGTGCCGACATTGGGCAACGCCGGCAGGTCGCGCGGGCAGAGATAGCAGCCTCGGTCATCGCACTGAATGTCGGAGTGGCAGGAAAACTCCTGATGGTTATCTTCATCTTCGAGATCGTAAACCCGGACTTCAATATCGCGCAGCGGGGTTAACCCTTGCAAACCGTTAAGCACGGGCGAGATACGTTCGCAGAGTGGGGCGTTCGAATGCAGACGGCGGTTGGCTTGCCACAGGAATGCGAGGATCTCATTTTTTTGTTCAAGTCCGGCGGTTTTTTCCTGTACCCGCCGTTCAAGCACCGAATAGCTCTCGGCCAGTTCTTCCGACATATTATTCAGCGCCATACCCAGCGTCGCCATTTCGTTGCGTCCGCCAATTTGCGCACGCTGGGTAAAATCGCGCTGGCTCACCGCGCGGGCCATCGCCAGCAGCTGTTTCCAGGGGCGTAACAACCGGGCGCGTAGCCAGACGATAGTGAACGCCAGCAGTAGCGCCATGCCGACAGCCATCAAACGCTGGGTCCAGACAACCTGCTTTATCCGCTCTTCGGTGGTGTGATCGAAAGCGGTGACCAACTGATCTATGCGGTTGACAAAACCGGCAACGTTCGCCGCTACCGTCGCCTGATGCTGCGCACGGCGCATTTCCGGCGCCAGCTCCAGTTGCCAGTAGCGCTGTAAAGCCTGAAGCTGTTGCTGCTGATCGTCATGGCGCGCGGCGTACTGCAGTTCCGGACTGAAGACCGTCGCCGTCATTTCATCCAGCAGTTTTTGGTCATCGGCGTGCAACGGTACCGCCGCCAGCAGGCGATAGCTCTGCATACGTAGCGAACCGGCTTTATTAATGGCGTGCGCGCTGCCCTGAACGCCGTGCACCAGGCGAGAGGAAATCGCCATTCCGGCAACACCTATCACCGCAACCAATAAAACGATCAACGCGAGCTGATTCACCAGCGTTAGCGGCGTAAAAAGACGTTTCAACATGGCAAAATGGCTCCTGATCGGCCAGTCATCCGGGCGTGTGGCTTATTCTCGGACATCCTCTGGAGTATACCCATACCCCAAAAGGATTACCCCTTAATTGTCAGTCTTTGATAGCCTGGTGGCACGCATTTGTGGAATGACAGCAGCCGTGTGATAAAACACACTTTTTTGCGCAGAAATAGCTACTCATTAGGGAGGATGTGCTTTTTTTAGCGAATTTCTCGCCCGCTTTTGCTTTGATTTATATCAACTTACCGCCGCCGGTAACCCATAAGGTAGCCAGGGTTAATATGAATCATCAGAGGTGTCTATGAGTCACTCTTCAATCCCGGAGAAGACTAACAGCCCAGTCATTAGCGACTGGCGTCCTGAAGATCCTGAGTTCTGGCGGCAGCGTGGTCATCGTGTCGCCAGCCGCAATCTGTGGATCTCCGTTCCCTGTCTTTTACTGGCATTCTGCGTCTGGATGTTGTTCAGCGCCGTCGCCGTCAATCTGAATAAAGTCGGTTTTCAGTTTTCAACCGATCAGTTATTTATGCTGACCGCGCTACCCGCGTTGTCCGGCGCGCTTCTGCGCGTGCCCTATGCTTTTATGGTCCCGCTGTTCGGCGGCCGTCGCTGGACTGCATTTAGTACCGGGATCATGATCGTCCCCTGCGTATGGCTGGGCTTCGCGGTACAGGATACCGCGACACCCTTTAGCGTATTTGTGATTATCTCCCTGTTGTGTGGCTTTGCGGGGGCGAACTTTGCTTCCAGTATGGCCAATATCAGCTTCTTTTTTCCGAAACAGAAGCAGGGCGGCGCGTTGGGTATCAACGGCGGCCTCGGCAATATGGGGGTCAGCGTGATGCAACTGGTCGCTCCTCTGGTGGTATCTCTGTCGATTTTCGCCATCTTTGGCGGGAGGGGCAGCGAATTACCGGATGGATCAACGCTGTATCTGGAAAACGCGGCGTGGATTTGGGTACCGTTTCTGATTATCTTCACCCTCGCGGCGTGGTTCTTTATGAACGATCTGTCGGCGTCGAAGGCTTCTCTTCGCGAACAGCTCCCGGTGCTGAAGCGTGCGCATCTGTGGATTATGGCACTGCTCTATCTGGCGACCTTCGGTTCATTTATCGGCTTCTCCGCAGGCTTCGCGATGTTGTCGAAGACCCAGTTTCCTGATGTTCAGATCCTTCATTACGCCTTCTTTGGGCCGTTTATTGGTGCGCTGGCGCGTTCCTGCGGCGGCGCGATCTCCGACCGTCTGGGTGGAACCCGCGTGACGCTGGTGAACTTTGTGTTGATGGCAATCTTCTGCGGCCTGTTATTCCTGACGCTGCCATCTCACGGCGAGGGCGGTAATTTTATTGCCTTCTTCGCGGTATTTATGGTGCTGTTCCTGACCGCCGGGCTGGGAAGCGCCTCTACCTTCCAGATGATCTCGGTTATCTTCCGTAAAATGACCATGGATCGCGTGAAAGAGCAGGGCGGCAGCGACGCGCAGGCGATGCGTGAAGCGGCCACCGACACGGCGGCTGCGTTAGGCTTTATCTCGGCGATTGGCGCTATCGGCGGCTTCTTTATCCCGAAAGCGTTTGGTATTTCACTGGATCTCACCGGTTCTCCGGCCGGAGCGATGAAAGTCTTCCTGGTGTTCTATATTGCCTGCGTGGTGATTACCTGGGCCGCTTATGGGCGGAAGCAGAAATAATTTTTTGCCTATTTTCATTCAAGAGCGCAGAAATATTTGCGCTCTTTTTTTGAGGTATTAATTAGTTACAACATACTATTTGTTTTGAATTATTTTATACCGTACTTAAATCACAAAGAAATTACCCACTATGACATCTACCACTTAATACCCAGAGGAATAATAAACCTCTATTGATAGCAATGTTTTTAAATAAAAAGCCATATTAATCATATAGATAAAGAATATAAATAGATACTACCTTGGTGGTAATGGTTATTTTTGACCATCTTTATAAGCTATTTCGCCTTGATCGTTATCAATTCCCGACCGCCTTCATAGCGTTACCGTCGCAGCTAATTCAGCAATGTCGATTTATCAGAGAGCCATCAGGCTCCACACAGGAGAAACCCGATGAGTAAATTCCTGGACCGGTTTCGCTACTTCAAACAGAAGGGCGAAACCTTTGCCAATGGGCACGGCCAGCTTCTCGAAACAAACCGGGACTGGGAGGATGGATACCGCCAGCGTTGGCAGCATGACAAAGTCGTGCGTTCAACCCACGGGGTAAACTGTACCGGCTCTTGCAGCTGGAAAATTTATGTGAAAAACGGTCTGGTCACCTGGGAAACCCAGCAGACAGACTACCCGCGCACCCGCCCGGATATGCCGAACCATGAACCTCGCGGCTGCCCGCGCGGCGCGAGCTACTCCTGGTATCTCTACAGCGCAAACCGCCTGAAATATCCGCTGATGCGTAAGCGCCTGATGAAAATGTGGCGTGATGCGAAAAAACTGCACAGCGATCCGGTAGACGCCTGGGCTTCCATCATCGAAGACGCCGATAAAGCAAAAAGCTTCAAACAAGCGCGTGGTCGTGGTGGCTTCGTTCGTTCTTCCTGGCAGGAAGTGAACGAACTGATTGCGGCATCCAACGTTTATACCATCAAAAATTACGGTCCCGATCGCGTAGCGGGCTTCTCGCCGATTCCGGCGATGTCGATGGTCTCTTACGCATCCGGCGCGCGTTACCTGTCTCTGATCGGCGGGACTTGCCTGAGCTTCTACGACTGGTACTGCGACCTGCCGCCTGCGTCTCCGCAGACCTGGGGCGAGCAGACGGACGTACCGGAATCCGCTGACTGGTACAATTCCAGCTACATCATCGCCTGGGGCTCTAACGTTCCGCAGACCCGTACCCCGGATGCCCACTTCTTTACTGAAGTGCGTTACAAAGGCACCAAAACGGTTGCCGTTACGCCTGACTACGCTGAAATCGCCAAACTGTGCGACCTGTGGCTGGCGCCGAAGCAGGGGACTGACGCCGCGATGGCGCTGGCGATGGGCCACGTCATGCTGCGTGAATTCCACCTTGATAACCCGAGCCAGTATTTCACCGATTACGTCCGTCGCTATACCGACATGCCGATGCTGGTGATGCTTGAAGAACGCGACGGTTACTATGCCGCTGGCCGTATGCTGCGTGCCGCCGATCTTATTGACGCGCTGGGTCAGGAAAACAACCCGGAATGGAAAACCGTTGCCATCAACACCCGCGGCGATATGGTTGCGCCGAACGGTTCTATCGGCTTCCGCTGGGGCGAGAAAGGCAAATGGAACCTCGAACAGCGTGACGGTACGTCAGGCGAGGAAACCGAACTGCAACTCAGCCTGCTGGGTAGCCTGGACGATATCGCAGAAGTGGGCTTCCCGTACTTTGGCGGTGAAGGCACTGAACACTTCAACAAAGTCGAGCTGCAAAACGTTCTGCTGCACAAGCTGCCAGTGAAACGCCTGCAACTGGCGGACGGAACCACCGCACTGGTGACTACCGTTTACGATCTGACGATGGCGAACTATGGCCTGGAACGCGGTCTGAACGACGAAAACTGCGCAACCAGCTACGACGACATTAAAGCCTATACTCCGGCGTGGGCAGAGCAGATAACCGGCGTACCGCGTGCGCAAATCACCCGTATCGCCCGTGAATTTGCGGATAACGCCGATAAGACGCATGGCCGTTCAATGATCATTGTTGGCGCCGGTCTGAACCACTGGTATCACCTCGATATGAACTATCGTGGGCTTATCAACATGCTGGTGTTCTGCGGCTGTATCGGTCAGAGCGGCGGCGGCTGGGCGCACTATGTCGGCCAGGAAAAACTGCGTCCGCAGACCGGCTGGCAGCCACTGGCGTTTGCTCTTGACTGGCAGCGTCCGGCGCGTCACATGAACAGCACCTCCTGGTTCTATAACCACTCCAGCCAGTGGCGCTACGAGACGGTTACCGCGCAGGAACTGCTGTCGCCGATGGCGGATAAATCCCGCTACAGCGGTCATCTGATCGACTTCAACGTGCGTGCTGAACGCATGGGCTGGCTGCCGTCTGCGCCGCAGTTGGGCACTAACCCGCTGTACATCGCGCGTGAGGCGGAAAAAGCCGGGATGACGGCGGTGGATTACACCGTGAAATCGCTGAAAGAAGGCTCGATTCGTTTTGCGGCGGAGCAGCCGGAAAACGGGAAAAACCACCCGCGTAACCTGTTTATCTGGCGCTCGAACCTGCTGGGTTCATCCGGTAAAGGGCATGAGTACATGCTGAAGTACCTGCTGGGTACGGAAAACGGTATTCAGGGCAAAGATCTGGGTATGCAGGGCGGCGTGAAGCCGGAAGAAGTGGAATGGCGGGATAACGGTCTTGACGGCAAACTGGACCTGGTGGTGACGCTGGACTTCCGTCTGTCGAGCACCTGCCTGTACTCCGACATCGTACTGCCGACCGCCACCTGGTATGAAAAAGACGACATGAATACCTCGGATATGCATCCGTTTATTCACCCGTTGTCTGCCGCCGTTGACCCGGCCTGGGAATCGAAAAGCGACTGGGAAATCTATAAAGGCATCGCGAAGAAATTCTCTGAAGTCTGCGTGGGACACCTTGGCAAAGAAACCGATGTGGTGACGCTGCCGATTCAGCACGACTCCGCTGCCGAACTGGCGCAGCCGCTGGACGTGAAAGACTGGAAAAAAGGCGAATGCGACCTGATCCCAGGTAAAACCGCGCCGCACATCATTCCGGTGGAACGCGACTACCCGGCGACGTATGAGCGCTTTACCTCTATCGGCCCGCTGATGGAGAAAATCGGCAACGGTGGCAAAGGCATCGCCTGGAACACTCAGAGCGAAATGGATTTGCTGCGTAAGCTCAATTACACCAAAGCTGAAGGCCCGGCAAAAGGCCAGCCGATGCTGAATACCGCGATTGATGCCGCCGAGATGATCCTCACGCTGGCGCCGGAAACTAACGGCCACGTAGCGGTGAAAGCCTGGGCGGCGCTGAGTGAGTTCACCGGTCGCGACCATACGCATCTGGCGACCAATAAAGAAGAAGAGAAAATCCGCTTCCGCGATATTCAGGCGCAGCCGCGTAAGATTATCTCCAGCCCGACCTGGTCTGGCCTGGAAGATGAACACGTCTCTTACAACGCCGGTTATACCAACGTTCACGAGCTGATTCCGTGGCGTACGCTGTCTGGCCGCCAGTCCCTGTATCAGGATCATCAGTGGATGCGTGACTTTGGCGAAAGCCTGCTGGTTTACCGTCCGCCAATCGACACGCGTTCAGTGAAAGCGGTGATGGGTGAGAAATCTAACGGCAACCCGGAAAAAGCGCTCAACTTCCTGACGCCGCACCAGAAGTGGGGTATCCACTCCACCTACAGCGACAACCTGCTGATGCTGACGCTGTCGCGCGGTGGGCCGATTGTCTGGATGAGCGAAACCGATGCCAAAGATCTGGGTATTGAAGATAACGACTGGATCGAGGTCTTTAACAGCAACGGTGCGCTGACGGCACGCGCGGTGGTAAGCCAGCGTGTTCCGGCTGGGATGACCATGATGTACCACGCGCAGGAACGTATCGTTAACCTGCCGGGTTCAGAAATTACCCAGCAGCGCGGCGGTATTCACAACTCGGTAACCCGTATCACGCCGAAGCCGACCCACATGATCGGCGGCTATGCGCAGCTGGCCTACGGCTTTAACTACTACGGTACGGTCGGTTCAAACCGCGATGAGTTTGTTGTGGTGCGTAAGATGAAGAACATTAACTGGTTGGATGGCGAAGGCAATGACCAGGTACAGGAGAGCGTAAAATGAAAATTCGTTCACAAGTCGGCATGGTGCTGAATCTCGATAAATGCATCGGCTGCCACACCTGTTCAGTGACCTGTAAAAACGTCTGGACCAGCCGTGAAGGTATGGAATACGCCTGGTTCAATAACGTGGAAAGTAAGCCTGGCGTCGGTTTCCCTAACGACTGGGAAAACCAGGAAAAATGGAAAGGCGGCTGGGTCCGTAAAATTAACGGCAAACTGCAACCTCGCATGGGCAACCGCGCGATGCTGCTGGGTAAAATCTTCGCTAACCCGCATCTGCCGGGCATTGATGATTACTACGAGCCGTTTGATTACGACTACCAGAACCTGCATACCGCGCCGGAAAGCAAGCATCAGCCGATTGCGCGCCCGCGCTCGCTGATCACCGGTCAGCGGATGAACAAAATTACCAGCGGTCCGAACTGGGAAGAAATTCTGGGCGGCGAATTTGAAAAACGCGCCAAAGACCAGAACTTCGAAAACATGCAGAAGGCGATGTACGGCCAGTTCGAAAACACCTTCATGATGTATCTGCCGCGCCTGTGCGAGCACTGCCTCAACCCGGCGTGCGTGGCGACCTGCCCGAGCGGCGCCATCTACAAGCGTGAAGAGGACGGCATCGTCCTGATTGATCAGGACAAATGCCGCGGCTGGCGTATGTGCATCACCGGTTGCCCGTACAAGAAGATCTACTTCAACTGGAAGAGTGGGAAGTCCGAGAAGTGTATTTTCTGTTATCCGCGTATTGAAGCGGGTCAACCGACCGTATGCTCCGAAACCTGCGTGGGTCGTATCCGTTACCTTGGCGTGCTGCTGTATGACGCCGATGCGATTGAAAGCGCAGCCAGCACGGAGAACGAGAAAGATCTGTATCAACGCCAACTGGATGTGTTCCTCGACCCGAACGATCCGGCGGTCATTGAACAAGCGCTGAAAGACGGCGTTCCGCAGAGCGTTATTGATGCGGCGCAGCAGTCCCCGGTTTACAAAATGGCGATGGACTGGAAGCTGGCGCTGCCGCTGCACCCGGAATACCGTACGCTGCCGATGGTCTGGTACGTGCCGCCGCTGTCACCGATTCAGTCTGCGGCGGACGCAGGTGAACTGGGCAGCAACGGCATCCTGCCGGACGTGGAAAGCCTGCGTATCCCGGTTCAGTACCTGGCGAACCTGCTGACCGCAGGCGACACCCAGCCGGTACTGCTGGCGCTGAAACGTATGCTGGCGATGCGTCACTACAAACGTGCGGAAACCGTTGACGGTAAACTGGATACCCGCGCGCTGGAAGAAGTGGGTCTGAGCGAAGCGCAGGCGCAGGAAATGTACCGTTACCTGGCAATTGCGAACTATGAAGACCGTTTCGTTATCCCTAGCAGCCATCGTGAGCTGGCGCGTGAGGCGTTCCCGGAGAAAAGCGGTTGCGGCTTTACGTTCGGCGATGGTTGCCACGGTTCAGATACCAAATTCAACCTGTTCAACAGCCGCCGCATTGATGCCATCGATGTGAGCAGCAAAACGGAGCCGCACCAATGATTGAACTCGTCATTGTTTCGCGTCTGCTCGAGTACCCGGATGCTGCCTTATGGCAGCATCAACAGGAACTTTTCGATGCACTCGCGTCATCCGAAAACCTGGATAAAGAAGATGCCCAGAGTCTGGCGGTTTTCCTGCGCGATCTCACTGCGCAGGAGATGCTGGATGTACAGGCAAGCTACAGCGAACTGTTTGATCGCGGTCGCGCCACGTCGCTATTGCTGTTTGAGCATGTTCATGGTGAATCCCGCGATCGCGGCCAGGCAATGGTCGATTTGATGGCGCAGTACGAGCAGCACGGCCTGCAACTCGACAGTCGTGAGTTGCCTGACCATTTGCCGCTGTATCTGGAGTATCTGGCGCAGTTGCCGAAAAACGACGCGCTTGGCGGCTTGCAGGACATCGCGCCGATTCTGGCGTTGCTGGGCGCACGTCTGCAACAGCGGGAAAGTCGCTATGCGGTGCTGTTCGATCTGCTGCTGAAGCTGGCTAATACCGTTATCGACAGCGACAAAGTGGCAGAGAAAATTGCGGATGAAGTCCGTGACGATACCCCGCAAGCACTGGATGCCGTCTGGGAAGAAGAACAGGTGAAATTCTTTGCTGAGCAGGGTTGCGGTGAGTCGGAGATTTCCGCTCACCAGCGTCGTTTTGCCGGGGCTGTCGCTCCGCAATATTTGAATATCACCACCGGAGGACAGCAATAATGCACTTCCTGAATATGTTCTTCTTTGATATCTACCCGTACATTGCCGGGTCAGTGTTCCTGATTGGCAGCTGGCTGCGCTATGACTACGGTCAGTACACCTGGCGTGCGGCTTCCAGCCAGATGCTGGATCGCAAAGGGATGAACCTGGCTTCGAACCTGTTCCACTTCGGTATTCTGGGGATCTTCGCGGGTCACTTCCTGGGGATGCTGACGCCGCACTGGATGTACGAAGCGTTCCTGCCGATTGAAGTGAAGCAGAAAATGGCGATGATTGCCGGCGGCGCCTGTGGCGTGATGACGCTGGTCGGTGGCGTACTGCTGCTTAAACGCCGTCTGTTCAGCCCACGCGTGCGTGCAACGACCACGGGAGCGGATATTTTGATCCTTTCTCTGCTGGTGATTCAGTGCGCGCTGGGACTGCTGACTATTCCGTTCTCTGCGCAACATATGGACGGTAGCGAAATGATGAAACTGGTGGGATGGGCGCAATCTGTGGTGACGTTCCACGGCGGCGCGTCTGAGCATTTAGAGGGCGTAGCGTTCATTTTCCGCCTGCACCTGGTGCTGGGGATGACGTTGTTCCTGCTGTTCCCGTTCTCGCGCCTGGTTCACATCTGGAGCGCGCCGGTCGAGTACCTGACGCGTAAGTACCAGGTCGTGCGTGCCCGTCGCTGATATGGCTTTGCGTGCGGCTAAACCCTGCTTCGGCAGGGTTTTTTTATGTCTGTCTGCCGGATGGCGGCTGCGCCTTATCCGGCCTACGATCGGACATAACATGTGGTTATGCGATCATCCAGGCCCGGTAAACGGAGTGCCACCGGGCAAAATATGGAGTACAGGAATTTGAACCTTAGTCGAAGTTTCTCATCCTTCCCTGTGAGGGCAGAATATGGGGCAAGGTTGTTAAAAGTAGTTTGTGTGCTTTCAGGAAGTAATGGTGGTGGGGGAAGGATTACTCGGCGCGTTGCACCTCGCCCTTCGGGTCGTTGCCTTCGGCAACGCTTTCTCGCTTCCGCTCGAATCGAACCTTAGTCGAAGTTTCTCATCCTTCCCCGTGAGGGCAGAATATGGGGCAAGGTTACTAAAAGTAGTTTGTGTGCTTTCAGGAAATAATGGTGGTGGGGGAAGGATTACTCGGCGCGTTGCGCCTCGCCCTTCGGGTCGTTGCCTTCGGCAACGCTTTCTCGCTTGCGCTCGAATCGAACCTTAGTCGAAGCTTCTCATCCTTCCCCGTGAG